>NZ_JARWOJ010000352.1 GCF_029868625.1 Nocardia neocaledoniensis
CTGCATCAACCCACGGATCAGCAGCTGCTCGAAATCCAGGCCCACCTTCGCGATCCCGGCCTGGCGCCACATCCCCATCGCGATCTGCCGCTCCACCGGCTGCGCCTTGTACCAGGGATGACGGCCCAGCGGGTCCTCCTCGGGCATGATCCAGCGCGGATCGTCGCTGTGCACGGCGAACTCCGGCGAATCCCAGTCGATATCGACATACGGATCGAAATGCCGGTTCACCGAACCGTCGGACAGATTGCGCAGGATCTCGTGGTACTCGGGATCGGTGGCGGTGTTCTTCGTCGTGGTCGACAGCATCGGCGATGTCTCCTTCGTGGGTGGCGCAGATCTCACGTTATATGAGACTCGCGGTCCCACACAACCGTGCGGGCCCGATTCTCGCGTGACTGCGCCCGCGCCTTGTGCCGACGTACGATGAGGCGGCGCGAATCGTGTCGGACGGTTGACCTGTCTAGGAAACGAGGATGGCGATGGCACAGCTCACCCCCGCGAAGGCCGTCTGGCCCAGCCTGCGCGTCGACTCATGGACCGATACCCGCGACACCCTGCACATGTGGACGCAGATCATCGGCAAGCTGAAGATGGCGGGCACGCCGCTGGTCAACCACTGGTGGAATGTCACCTTCGCGGTCAACGCGCGGGGGCTGTCGACCGGCGCGATCCCCGTGGACGGGCGGCTGCTCGACATCGAATTCGATTTCCACGACCACGAACTCGTCCTGCGCACCAGCGACGGTCGCCATGCCACCATCGCCCTGCGGCCGCGCACGGTCGCCGATTTCTACGCCGAGCTCGGCCATGTCCTCGGGCGTCTCGCGATCGTCGTCGACATCGAGGCCTCACCCAACGAGGTGGACCCCGCGATCCCCTTCGCCGAGGACACCACCCACCACTCCTACGACGCGGGCGCCGTCGAACTCTTCTGGCAGCAACTCGTCCAGATCGAACGGGTGTTCCAGCTGTGGCGCGCGGGTTTCGCCGGGAAAACCAGTCCGGTGCATGTCTTCTGGGGCTCGCTCGACCTCGCCTGCACCCGCTTCTCCGGCCGCACCGCGCCGACCCATCCCGGCGGCGCCCCCAACTGTGCCGACTGGGTCATGGAGGAGGCCTACTCCCGCGAATGCGCCAGCGCCGGCTTCTGGCCGGGCGGCACCGAAGGCACGTTCTACGCCTACTCCTATCCGGCCCCCGAGGGCTACTCGTCGCAGCCCGCGGGCCCCGCGGGCGCCGAATGGGATTCCACCCTGGGCGAATTCGTGCTGCCGTACGAGGTGGTCCGCGAAAGCCACGACCCCGACGCCACCCTGCTCCACTTCCTCGACGCCACCTACGCGGCGGCCGCCGACCTGGCAGCGTGGGATCGAAAACTGCTCGACGTCAACCCCTACCGCCTCGACCGCCGCATCCACCACGACGACACCAGCGCGGTCTGAATCGCCTCAGGCGGCCCACACCCGGTAGGCGGCGTCGGCGATCGCGCCCCAGGAGAGTCCGGTCAGCCCGGCGATGATGTCGAAGACGAAGTCCTCGTCGATTCCGGGCGCGAGGCGGGCCTCTTCGGGGAGCACGCCGCCGGTCTCGTCGGCGATCTCGCCCGCCGCGTAGATGATCCGCCGCAGCGGCTGCCCGCCGGAGTACCACGCGAATCCGTAGGTGTCGGACACGCTGTGCGCGGCGTAGGCCAGCACGCGGCGATCACCGGCGAGCGCGAGAGCCGCGTCGTCGTCGAAGGTCAGCTGGAAGTGCGGGTCCAGAATCGAGGTCCATCCGCCGATCTCGGCGACGGCATAGTCGACCGGCCGGGAGAACGCCTCGCCCAGATCGACGCTCGCACCGGTGTCGGCGGTGTGCCCGGGCAACCGTGACACGTCGATCGCGCCCTCGACGAGCAGTCCGTTCGCAGTCCAGCCCATGTCACCCTCGCTTCCGCCTGCCCCGGCGGCACGCGACCCAGTCACCCTAACCAGCCGGGCCGACAACTCCCGGCAACGAAAAACCGGTGCGAGTCCGCAAGACTCGCACCGGCTCTCCGTCGACTGTCAGCTCACTTGAGCTCGGCGCTGGTCTTTCCGAGCACGCGGCGAGCCACGATCAGCTGCTGGATCTGCTGGGTGCCTTCGAAGATGTCGAGGATCTTCGAGTCGCGGCCCCACTTCTCCAGGAGCAGGCGCTGGGAGTAGCCGAGGGTGCCCGCCAGTTCGACGGACTTGAGGGTGACGTCGGTGCCGGTGCGGCCCGCCTTGGCCTTGGACATCGAGGCCTCGAGCGAGTTCGGCTTCTTGTTGTCGGCCATCCACGCCGCACGCAGCGACAGCAGGTAGGCCGCCTCGTAATCGGCTTCCAGGCGCAGGAATTCCGCGGCGGCGGCATGCTGATTCATCGCGGGGGTGTCGTAGGAGATCTCGACACCGGCCTCGGTGAGGATGGTGCGCAGCTCCTCGAGCGCCGCTCGCGCGACACCGACGGCCATCGCGGCGACCATGGGACGGGTGTTGTCGAAGGTCTGCATGACCCCCGCGAAACCCTTCTCCACGTTGACTTCCGGCGAACCGAGGATGTTGTCGGCGGGAATCCGGCAGTCCTGCAGCAGCAGCACGGCGGTGTCGGAGGCCTTGATGCCGAGCTTGTGCTCCAGCCGCGCCACCGACAGGCCAGGAGCGTCGCGCGGGACGACGAACGACTTGATCGCCGCGCGGCCCAGGCTCTTGTCGACCGTCGCCCACACCACGATGTGGGTGGAGCGCTCACCGGCGGTGACGAAGATCTTCTCGCCGTTGAGGACCCACTCGTCGCCGTCGAGCACGGCGGTGGTGGTGACGGCGGCGGAGTCGGAACCGAACGACGGCTCGGTGATGGCCATCGAGGCCCACACCTTGCCGAAGCGCTCCAGCTGCTCGTCGGTGGCGACCGCGGCGATCGCGGCGTTGCCCAGGCCCTGGTAGGGGATGGTCAGCATCAGGCCGACATCGCCCCACGAGGTCTCGAGCGCGTTGAGCAGCGCGGACATGTTGCCGCCGTTGGCATTGGCGACGATGTCGGTGCTGCTGCCCGCGTCGTCACCGCGACCGCCCGCGGCGCCGCCGATCTTCTGGGTGCCGGAGTCGGCCAGGCCCTCCACCATGGCGGCCATGGTGTCGAGTTCGACCGGGTACTCGTGCTCGGCGAGGTCGTACTTGCGGGAGATGGGGCGGAAGATCTGCGCGGCGACCTGGTGGGCCTGGTTCGCGCTCGCCTTCAGCTTCTTGGGGAGTTCGAGGTTGATCATGGAATTCTCCTGGGAAATCGAAGACGGACCCGGCTAGACCAGCACCACGCCCTCGGCGACGCCGACGGCTCGAAGGTCCCGGTACCAACGCTCGACCGGGTGTTCCTTGGTGAAGCCGTGGCCGCCGAGCAGCTGCACGCCGTCCAGGCCGATCTGCATGCCCTTGTCGGTGGCCAGCTTGCGGGCCAGTGCCGCCTCGCGGGCGAACGACAGGCCCTGCTCGGCGCGCGAGGCGCCGCGCAGCGTCACCAGGCGCAGACCGTCGAGCTCGATCGCCATGTTGGCCACCATGAACGCGACCGCCTGGCGGTGCGAGATGGGCTCGCCGAACGCCTCGCGCTCGTTCACGTACGGGATCACGTAGTCGAGCACGGCCTGGCCGGTGCCGATCGCCAGCGACGCCCAGCCCAGTCGCGCGAGCTGCACGGCGTCGGCGTACTCCTCGGCGCGGGCCTTGGCGTCACCGTCGCCGAGGACGGCCTCCGCGGGCACGGCCACGTTGTCCAGGATCAGCCGGCCGAGACCGGCCGCGCGCAGACCCATGCTCGGGTCCGCCTCGACCGACAGGCCGGCGGTGTCGGACTCGACGATGAACAGCGCCGGGCGCCCGTCGAGTTCGGCGGCCACGACGAACAATTCGGCATCGGCGGCGGCCGGGACCAGGCTCTTCACGCCGTTGAGGCGGAAGCCGCTGGGGGAGCGGGTGGCCTTGGTCTGCAGGGCGAACGGATCGAACAGCGCGCGCGGCTCGGCGATCACGACCGAGGCCTGCGGCACGTTCTCGCCGGTGAAGGCGGGCAGGTAGGTCTGCTGCTGCGCGTCGGAGCCCCACTGGGACAGCGCGACGGCCACGCCGCTGGGCGCGAGGATCGGCAGCGCCAGACCCATGTCGCCGTGCGAAAGCGCCTCGGCGACCAGGGAGTTGGTAACGGCGCCGCGCTCGCTGGCCGCGCCCTCCAGCTCCTCGGGAACGTTGATCAGGGTGATGCCGAGCTCGGCGGCGCGCTCGAGCAGATCGCGCGGGGCCTTGGCCGCGTTGTCGGCGTCGTAGGCGGCCGGGCGCAGGATCTCGCCGGCGAAGTCCTTCACGGTCTCGACGATCATCTGCTGCTCGTCGGACGGGGTGAGGTCGAAGTAGTCCTTGGTCTTGGCCTCGTTGTCGGGCAGCCGCTTGGGCTGGCCGCCGCCGGTGACCTTGGCGAAGGATCGGGTGGCCGCGCCCAGGGTCCGGAAACCGGTCTTGGTGCCCTCGTAGGCGACGCGATCGATGGGCTTGCGCAGGTTGTACTTCTCGGCGAGCTCCGACCCGGTAATGGTCGTCAAAGCGCGCATCGCGGCGCCCATCCAGTCCCGCTTGGGCTGGCTGAGGCCGACCGCGGACGTGTCGTTCGGACGTCGCTTCGTCGCGCTGTCTCGAGTGCTCATCATCACCTGATTTCCTCGGCTGTCGGGGCGCTTGTGACCCCAGCTATCTTACTCCTCGGTAAGACTATCTTACTCTGGAGTAAGAAGCTCGTCGACGCCATCGAAATCCGCGAATCCGTGTCAGTCTGGACGAGTGACCGTGATCGCGTCGCTTTTCGCTGTGGTTCTGCTGGTCACATCCTCGCGCTATGGGTACCACCGGGACGAGATGTACTTCCTGGCCGCAGGTCGTCGGCTGGATTGGGGATACGCCGATCAACCGCCGCTGACGCCCGCCCTGGCGCGGCTGATGGCGGCGATTGATCCGGATTCGCTCTGGGTCCTGCGGCTGCCCGCTGTCGCCGCCGCCACGCTGGTGGTGGTGTGCGCGGGCCTCATGGCCGGAGAATTGGGCGGCGGTCGAGGCGCGCGAGCACTCGCCGCGGCGGCGGTGGCGAGCGCGGCCCTGGTGCAGGGCGCCGGGCACCTGTTCGGGACGACGGTCTTCGATCTGGCCGCGTGGTCGCTGATCTGTCTGCTCGTGCTGAAGCTGATGCGTCCGGAGCCGGACCGGCGGTGGTGGCTGCTGGTCGGGATGGTCGTCGGTGTCGGCCTGCTGAACAAGGCGTTGCTGATCGTCCCGGTCGCGGCGCTGGTGCTCGGGCTGCTGCTCACCGGTCGCCGAAAAATGTTCGCCACCGGGTACTTTCCGCTCGCCGTCGGTTCCGCCGGGCTCCTCGTCCTGCCGTATCTGTGGTGGCAAGCCCGGCACGGCTGGCCGCAGTGGGAGCTGAGCCGCGCGATCGCCGGCGGTTCCTCGGGGACCTCGGACTCCCCGATCATGTTCGTGCTCTTGCAGTTCGGACTGTTCGGGCCGCTACTCGTGCCCCTGTGGATCTACGGGATGTGGCGGTTGTGGCGCTCGGCCTACCGGGCGTTCGTGGTGGCCTACGGTGTGTTGTTCGTTCTCTTCCTGCTCTCCGGCGGGAAGGCGTACTACCTCGGCGGCATGTATCCGGTACTGCTCGCGGCGGGGTCAGTCGGCCTCGTGGCGATCCTCGGTGACGAGCGGAAGCGCTGGGCGGCAGCGTGTTCGGTGGTCGTCGTGAACGCGGCGATGTCGGCGGTGCTGTTCCTGCCGGTGCTGCCGGTCTCGGGGCTGCCTGGCTCACCGGTGCTCGCGGTGAACTACGACGCGGGCGAGACCATCGGCTGGCCCGCACTCGTCGCCCAGGTGGCGGCGGCCCGCCCGCCCGGCGCCGAAATCCTCACCGCGAACTACGGCGAAGCGGGTGCCATCGAGCGCTACGGCGCCGAATACGGTCTGCCGACACCGCATTCGGGCCACAACGCCTATTGGTGGTGGGGTCCGCCGCCCGACACCGCGACCACGGTGCTCACGGTCGGCATCGACCGTGACAGGCTCATCGAATTCTGCGGCGCCGTCGAGCCCGTCGGGGTTGTGGACAACGGCCTCGACCTGGACAACGACGAGCAGGGCGAACCACTGATGCTCTGCCAGGACCCGCGCGCGCCGTGGAGCGTCCTGTGGCCTGGCCTTCGCACGCTGGGCTGAACCCGAGTCGGACAGGCGATCACCGGTGAGCACCGGCATGGTGCGCGCCGGTCGAGCGCTAGAGGCTGTGCTTGTTCAGGAAGTCGACGAGCACGGCGGCCCAGGGCTCGGGACGCTCGATCATGACGACGTGGCCGGCGTCGATCTCGGCGTACTCGGCGCCGGGAATCGCCCCCGCGAGCGCGCGCGAATTGGCCGGGTCGACCAGGAGATCGGCGGTGGTGTTCACGATCAGGGTCGGCACCGTGACGCCGGCCAGGTCGGCGGTGGTGTCGACCGTCTCGACCAGCGCGGCCTGCTGCCTGGTACCGCCCGGCACCGCGCCGGCCGTCTGCGCGACGAGCTCGTCGATCGCGGCGGCGGGCAGCGCGTTGACGAAGTCCGGCGAGAACCCGGTGAGCAGGACCAGCCGGGCGAAACTCTCGTACGCGCCCCGCGCGAGCAGATCCTGCCAGGCCTGGACCGCCAGCCGGGCCCGGTTGTCGGGTACCGCCAGTCCGGCGGTGAGCACCAGCCCCGTGACCCGCTCCGGATGCCGGGCGGCGGCGCGCACCGCGACCGCGGTGCCGAGCGAGAAGCCGACGATCGCGAAGGTCGCCACGCCGGCCTCGACAGCGGCGGCCACAAGAGCGTCGGCCAGGGCGTCGAGATCGAGCGGCGTGTCGTCGCCGGGGTAATCGGCGGCGACCACGGTGTGGTCGGCGGCCAGCGCGGGGAGAAGGCCGCCGAAATTGCTCTCGATCGAGCCGCCCGCACCGTGCGCGAGCACGATGCCGGGGCCGGAGCCGTGGACGGTGGTCTGCAGGGGAATCGTTGCCATGCGACGGAGGTTAGGGATTCACATGGGTGTGAAGGTCAAGGCGAACGTGCGGGCGGTCACATGCTGATCGGCGAACTCGCGCACCGCACCGGCGTCAGCACGCGGCTGCTGCGCTACTACGAGGAACAGGGCCTGCTGCGTCCGCGACGCGACGCCAACGGGTATCGCAGCTACCCCGAGGCCGCGGTGGCGGCCGTGACGAAGATCCGCGAGCTGCTCGCCGCCGGGCTCACCACCGACGACATCGCCCAGCTGCTGCCGTGCGCCGAACCCGGCGGACCGGTGCAGGCGTGCGAGATGTCAGTGCGGATCATGGCCGAGCGCACCGCCGAGCTCGACCGGCGCATCGCCGACCTGGACCGCCAGCGCCTCGAACTCACCGCGCAACTCGGCGCCTCACTCGCGACGAGGGCGGAGACCCGATAGTGGGTCCCCGCCCTCGCGGCGCGTCGGGCCGGGACTACTCCCGCACGTAGAAGCGCAGCGTGAGGTACGCGGTGACCGCGGCGAAGACGATGCCGATCGGCGCGATCGTCAACGCGACCACGGCGATGTCGTCACCGGTGATCCGCGGGAACACATTGCTGTCGAACAGCGGGCCCAGCGCCCGGTCGATCACCAGCGGCCTGGCGATGACGAGTCCGAGAATCGCCAGCACGGAGCCGACGAACGCCGCCGCCACCGCCTCCAGCAGGAACGGCAGCTGGGTGTACCAGCGCGTCGCGCCGACCAACCGCATGATGCCGACTTCCGTGCGCCGCGTATACGCGGCGATCTGCACCATGTTCAACACCAGCAGCATCGCTGCCAGCGCCATCACCAGCGCCAGGCCGAACGCCGCGTTGCGCAAGCCGTCGAACAGGCTCACCAGCCGGTCGACGAACTCCTTGTCGTTGGCGACGATCCGCACGCCCTGCCTGGTCGCGAAGCTGTCGTAGATGTGCTGGTACTGCTCGGCGTCGGTCATCTTCACCCGCAGCGAGGCGGGCAGCGGCGAGTCGGCGATGTACTGCACCATCTCCGGCTGATCGGCGAACAGCTCCTTGGCCTCCTCCAGCGCGTCGGCGCGGTTGAGGAACTGCACGCTCTCCACGCCCGAGGTGCCCTTGAGGTCGGCCAGCAGCGACTTGCACGGCTCGGCGGCACAGTCGGGATCGGTCTCGGAGACCGCGTCGTCGAGGTAGAAGCGCACCTCGAGCCTGCCGATGAAGAAGTTCTCGGTCTTGTCGGCCATCCGCACCGACAGCATGCCGCCGCCGAGCATCATCAGCGAGACCGCGGTGGTCAGGATCATCGCGATGGTCATCGTCAGGTTGCGGCGCAGACCGTCGACGACCTCGGTGAACAGGAAACTCAGTCGCATTATCGCCCCACCCCGTAGACACCGGTCGCCTCGTCGCGCACGAGTCTGCCGTGGTCGAGTTCCACCACCCGCCTGCGCATCGAGTCGACGATGTGGTTGTCATGGGTGGCCATGAGCACGGTCGTGCCGGTGCGATTGATCCGCTCCAGCAGCGACATGATGTCGGCACTGGTGTCGGGGTCGAGATTTCCGGTCGGCTCGTCGGCCAGCAGGACCAGCGGCCGGTTGACGAACGCGCGCGCGATCGCGACCCGCTGCTGCTCACCCCCGGAGAGCTCCGAGGGCAATCGGGTGCCCTTGCCGCCGAGCCCGACCATGTCGAGCACCTCGGGCACGGTGCGTTCGATGAACTGCCGCCGCTTGCCGATCACCTCGAGCGCGAAGGCCACGTTCTGCTCCACGGTCTTCTGCTGGAGCAACCGGAAATCCTGGAAGACGCACCCGATGCGCTGCCGCAGCTTCGGCACCTTGCGCCCCGGCAATCGGTCGACGCGGAAGTCGGCGACCCGTATCTCGCCCGCGGTCGGCGTCTCCTCCTTGAGCAGCAGCCGCATGAAAGTCGACTTCCCCGAACCGGACGGGCCGATGATGAAGACGAATTCGCCCTTGTCCACCTCGACGGAGACATTGTCCAGCGCGGGTCGCGTCGACGTCTTGTACGACTTTGTCACGTTGCGCATGGTGATCACGGGGAGCCAGTGTAGCCAGCGGCCATGCCCGTGACCTGGCCGCGACGGCGTCGGCGAGGCGCGCGCCGGGGCTAGGGCGCCGGGTTCACCCAGGTCGGGACGGCATTGAGCAACGACACCGGACCCGCGTCCTTGGCTTCGGTGGGTTTGACGAACACATAGACGACGAACGTGGACACCCAGGTGGCCATGAGAATCGCCGTGGACTTACGCAGATTCACCGACTTGCGGAGATCCACCGTTTTGCGAAGTTTCACTGATTCCTTCCTTACGCAGGGCGGCCGCGACGCGCACGCGCAGCTCGCGCCCCACTTCGAATTGCTTGCCCGGCAATGTGCGGGCAACCATCCGGATGTTCATCACATCGAGGGACAGATCCTCCACGCCCATCACCGACGGCTCGTCGAGCAGCAGCGGCTTCAGCCTGCGGTCCTGATAGGCCTTGGTGCACACCTCGTGCAGGACCTCGTTGATCTTGGTGATGTCGGCCTGGGCCGACACCGGTACATCGATCGCGGCGCGTGCCCAATCCTTCGACAGATTGGTCACTTTCACGATCTGCCCGTTGGGGACGGTGATGACCTCGCCGTCGGAGTTGCGCAGTGTGGTGATGCGCAACGTCACGTCCTCGACGGTGCCCTCGGCGGGGTCGGCCGAACCGGTGACCGAGATCTGCACCACGTCACCGAAGCCGTACTGGCGCTCGGTGATGAGGAAGAACCCGGCCAGGATGTCCTGGACGATGCGCTGGGCGCCGAAACCGAGCGCGGCGCCGAGCACCGCCGCCGGGGCGACCAGACCCGTCACCGCGAAACCGAGCCTGCGCAGCACCTCCATGCCGACCAGCACGTAGACGATCGTCAGCACCACCCAGGTGATCACCTGCGCCAGGGCGTGCCGGTGCTTGGCCGCCTCGGTGCGGACCAGCGCGTCGCTCGAGTGGAAACCCGCGTCGATCTTGGTGGTCACCCGGTCGCGGAGGAAGGCGGCGAAGCGGCCGAACAGCACCGCGCCGACCACCAGCAGCACGATCTCGAGGCCGCTGGAACGCAGCCAGCCGGTGATCTCCGGGGCGGTGTTGATCGCGAGGACGCCGCTCACCGCGTCGACCCGGCCGGGCGGGGACGGGGCTGGCGCTGACACAGTTCCGGTTCGTTCGAACACACACCAGAAAGGTTACAGCGCGGTCACGGTGCCCGGTCAAACGCGAGGAGTGTCACACCGGGCGAGCGAACAGGTGGCTACGCGTCGGCCTGTTCCCGCATGCGCCAACGGATTCCGGATTCGATGAAGCCGTCGATGTCACCGTCGAGCACGGCCGACGGGTTGTTCACTTCATAGTTCGTGCGCAGGTCCTTCACCATCTGATACGGGTGCAGGACATAGGAACGCATCTGATTGCCCCACGACGCGCCCTCGTTGGTCTTGAGCGCGTCCATCTGCGCGCGCTCCTCCTGGCGCTTGCGCTCGAGCAGCTTGGCCTGCAGCACGCGCATGGCCGAGATCTTGTTCTGCAGCTGCGATTTCTCGTTCTGACAGGTCACCACGATGCCGGTGGGGATGTGCGTCAGGCGGACCGCGGAGTCGGTGGTGTTGACCGACTGGCCACCGGGGCCGGACGAGCGGTACACGTCGACGCGCACGTCACCGTCCGGGATCTCGATGTGGTCGGTGGTCTCGACCACCGGCAGCACCTCGACCTCGGCGAAGGAGGTCTGGCGGCGGCCCTGGTTGTCGAACGGGCTGATCCGCACGAGGCGGTGCGTGCCCATCTCCACCGAGAGGGTGCCGTAGGCGTAGGGCGACTTCACCGCGAAGGTGGCGGACTTGATGCCGGCCTCTTCGGCGTAGGAGGTGTCGTAGACCTCGACGGTGTACTTGTGCCGCTCGGCCCAGCGGATGTACATGCGCATCAGCATCTGGGCCCAGTCCGCGGCGTCGACGCCGCCGGCGCCGGAGCGGATGTTGACCAGCGCGTCGCGCTTGTCGTACTCGCCGGAGAGCAGGGTGCGCACCTCCATGGCCTCGATGTCGACACGCAGGGCGGTCCGCTCGGCATCGGCGTCGGCGGTGGCCTCCGCGGCGGCGGCGCCCTCCTCGGCCTCGGCCAATTCGTAGAGCACGGGCAGATCTTCGAGCCGCTGGCGCAGCTCCTCCACCCGGCGCAGTTCGCTCTGGGCGTGGGACAGCTCGCTGGTCACCTGCTGGGCGTGGTCCTGGTTGTTCCACAGCTCCGGGTCGGCCGCCTGGTGCTCGAGCTCGTCGATGCGACGGCGTAGCTCCTCGACATCGAGGACCGACTCGACCGTCTTCAGCGTGGTGTCGAGTTCGGCGAGGTCGGCGATAACGTCAGGATGCACGATGTCCAAGGTTACCGGTCGCCGCCGACACGGCGAAACACGCGCCCCGCAGGTCAGCTCGCGATGGCGCGCAAGCCGCCGGGGTGGCGCCCGAACAGACGGTCCAGCGCGGTCGCGCTCGCCTCGTCGGCGGGCAGCAGCACGTACAGCGACTGGTCGTCGTCGATGGACAGATCCAGCGACTCGTAGGCCAGCCGCAACGTGCCGGCCTCGGGATGGCTGATCCGGTTGATCCCGCCCGAGGGCGGCAGCCCGGGCAGGGCGGCCAGCCGGTCGGTGAACGGGCTGCCCGCGGTGACGGTGAGCTCGTCGACCAGCGCGGCCACCATCGGATCGGCCCGGTAGGGGCCCTGCTTGAGCGAGGCGACCAGCTTGTCGGCGGCGGCGTCCCAGTCCGGGTACAGCTCGCGCGCGCCGGGGTGGGTGAAGACGAAACGGGCCAGGTTGGCGGGTTCACCGTGCTCGAACAGGCCGTGGGGCGCCATCAGCTTGCGATAGCCCTCGGTGCAGGCGAGCACCTCGGTGAACCGGTTGGTGATCGCGGCGGGCGCGGGCTCGAGCTGGTCGAGAATGGCGCGGATGGTCGGGCGGACCGTGCGGTTGGGTCCGTTCTCGGCCGCGCCGCAGCTGAACCCGGACGTGCCCTTGGTGAGCTGATGCAGGTGCACGCGCTCGCGCGGGCTCAGCCGCAGCGTGTCGGCCAGCGCGGACAGCACCGGCGGCGAGGGGTGCCGGTCGCGGCCCTGTTCGAGCCGGATCAGGTACTCCACACTCACCCCGGCCAGCATCGCGACCTCGGCGCGGCGCAGGCCCGGCGTGCGCCTGCGCGGGCCCGCGGGCAAGCCGACCTCGGCGGGGGAGACCGCCTCGCGGCGCGTACGCAGGAACAGACCGAGTTCGTTGTCGCTCACCACTCGACGGTACCCAGCCACGGGCCTCGGAGAGTGGCCGTGCCACTACCACTCTCAGCGTGGTCTCCCTGCGGGCTTCCCGGCCCGCGAAGGTTGACACATCGGCCGAGGGGCCGAGCAACGACAGAGGAGACAGCATGTCCGCACAGCCACTGAAGCTCGCGATCATCATCGGCAGCGTCCGTGAGGGCCGGTTCGGCCCGGTGGTCGCGAACTGGATCGCCGAGCAGGTCGACGACCGCTTCGATGTCGACATCATCGACCTGGCCGAGGCCGAGCTGCCCGCCGCGCTGCCGCCGGTGCCGCCCGCCATCGACCCGGACATGCCGCGTCCGGCGGGCATGGCCGACCTCACCGAGCGGCTCGCCGTCGCCGACGCCTACCTGGTCGTCACCCCCGACTACAACCGCAGCTACCCGGCCGCCCTGAAGTCGGCCATCGACTGGCACTACACCCAGTGGGACGCCAAGACGGTCGGCTTCGTCGGCTACAGCGGCGGCTCCGGCGGGCTGCTGGCGATCGAGCACCTGCGCCAGGTGTTCAACGAGCTCAACGCCCACACCGTGCGCAACTACGTCTCGTTCCCGCGCTACTACCTGCTCTTCGACGAGAACGGGCAGCTGCGTGAACCCGCGGAGTTCGAGGAGGCGGCGCGGGCGATGCTGGACCAGGTGCACTGGTGGGCGAGCGCGCTGGTGGCGGCGAGGTCGGCGCAGGTCGCTGTCTGAAGTGTTCCCCGCCGTGGCCCAGGCCGGGCCGGTCACCGAGGACCGGCGCCAAATACACTGACGCGGTGGCTGCCTACTCCGCTGACCTGGACCTCGCCCTGCGACTGGCCGACGAGGCCGACGCGATCTCGAAGGTGCGCTTCGGCGCCGTCGACCTGAAAGTCGACTCGAAGCCGGACCTCACCCCGGTCTCCGACGCCGACCTCGCCGTGGAGCAGGTGATCCGCCGGGTGCTCGGCGCCGAACGCCCCGACGACGCCGTGCTCGGCGAGGAATTCGGTGGCGATGCCGAGTTCACCGGCAGGCAGTGGGTGGTCGATCCGATCGACGGCACCAAGAACTTCGTCCGCGGCGTTCCGGTCTGGGCCAGCCTGATCGCCCTGCTCTCCGACGGCGTCCCGGTGGTCGGCGTGGTGAGCGCGCCCGCGCTCGGCAGGCGGTGGTGGGCGGCGGCGGGTTCGGGCGCGTGGGCCCAGGCGCACCCCGGCGCGCCGAAGCCGATCAGCGTGTCGGCGGTGGGCGAGCTCGACTCGGCGAGCCTGGCCTTCTCCAGTCTCTCCGGCTGGCACGACCGCGGCCTGCGGGAGAAGTTCATCGACCTGACCGACGCGGTCTGGCGGGTCCGCGGCTACGGCGACTTCTTCAACTACTGCCTGGTCGCCGAGGGCGCGGTCGATATCGCGGCCGAGCCGGAGGTGTCGCTGTGGGACCTGGCCGCGCTGGACATCCTGGTCCGCGAGGCCGGCGGCGCGTTCACCGCCCTGGACGGGCATCCCGGCCCGCACGGTGGCGACGCGGTGGCGAGCAACGGCCTGCTCCACGACGAGGTTCTGGCCAGGTTGCGGCCCTGAAATCGGGTTGTGCACATGTGCGGGAATCCCGGTGAAGGCCGTCGTCCGGTCCGGCGGACGGGCCGCGTGACCGGCCCGCGCTCGTAGGATGGCCCGGTGAGCAATTCCGGCGCCACACCCGATGTCGAGGACTTCCCGCCCGAGGACTTCCCGCCCGACGACGCGTACCCGTCCGACGGTGGCTATGTCTCCGAGCACGATTTCGACGACACCGGCGGCTTCCACTTCGACGACCTCGCCCCGGCCACCCCCGGCCGCGTGGCGGCGCCCGCCCGTCCCGAGACGGCGGAGGAGGTGTTACGCCGGGTCTTCGGCTACGACAGCTTCCGCGGCGATCAGGCGGCGATCGTCGAACAGGTCGTCGGCGGCGGTGACGCCCTGGTGCTCATGCCCACCGGCGGCGGCAAATCCCTGTGCTACCAGGTGCCCGCGCTGGTGCGCCCCGGTGTCGGCGTGGTCGTCTCGCCGTTGATCGCGCTCATGCAGGACCAGGTCGACGCGCTCAGCGCCCTCGGCGTGCGGGCCGGATTCCTCAACTCCACCCAGTCGCCCGACCAGCGCCGGACGGTGGAGGCGCAGTTCGTCGCCGGCGAACTCGACCTGCTGTACCTCGCGCCGGAACGGCTGCGGCTGGAATCGACATTGCGCCTGCTCGACCGTGGCACGGTGGCGTTGTTCGCGATCGACGAGGCGCACTGTGTGTCGCAGTGGGGCCACGATTTCCGGCCCGACTACCTCGCGCTGTCGCTGCTGCACGAGCGCTGGCCCGAGGTCCCGCGCGTCGCGCTCACGGCCACCGCCACCGAGAAGACCCGCGCGGAGATCGTCGAACGCCTCGATCTCGGGACCGCGAAGCAGTTCGTGTCCAGCTTCGACCGTCCCAATATCCAGTACCGCATCGAATCGAAGAACCGGGCCGACCGCCAGCTGCTCGACTTCATCCGCGCCGAACACCCCGGCGACGCGGGCATCGTCTACTGCCTCTCGCGCAACTCGGTGGAGAAGACCGCCGCGATGCTCAACGAGAACGGCGTGCGCGCGGTGCCGTATCACGCGGGCCTGGACAACCGGACCCGCGCCGAGAACCAGGCCAGGTTCCTGCGCGAGGACGGCCTGGTCGTGGTGGCCACCATCGCGTTCGGCATGGGCATCGACAAGCCCGACGTGCGCTTCGTCGCCCACCTCGACCTGCCCAAGTCGGTGGAGGGCTACTACCAGGAGACCGGCCGCGCCGGCCGCGACGGACTGCCGTCGACCGCCTGGATGGTCTACGGCCTCAACGACGTGGTCCAGCAGCGCAAGATGATCGATTCGAGCGAGGGCGACGCCGCGCACCGCCGTCAGCTCCAGCTGCACCTGGACGCGATGCTCGCCCTCTGCGAGACGGTCGGCTGCCGCCGCGTGCAGCTGCTGAACTACTTCGGCCAGCCCGGTCCGGCGTGCGGCAACTGCGATGTGTGCCTGAACCCGCCGCAGACCTGGGACGGCACCGTGCCCGCGCAGAAGCTCCTCTCGACCGTGCTGCGGCTCAAACGGGAACGGGGACAGGCCTTCGGCGCGGGCCATCTCGTCGACATCCTGCTCGGCAAGGCGAATCCGAAGATCACCCAGCACCGGCACAACGAACTGTCGGTGTTCGGCATCGGCACCGACCTGCGCGATACCGAATGGCGCGGCGTGGTTCGCCAATTGCTCGCCGGCGGACTGCTCGCGGTGCAGGGCGAATACGGCGTGCTCGCGCTGACCGAGGCCAGCAACGAGGTGCTGTTCGAGGGCCGCAAGGTGCCGATGCGGCGCGAACCCGAGCGCGCGACGCGCCCGGCCCGCGGTGCCAGGACCGCCAAGGCGGCCGTCGACCTGCCCGCCACCGATCTGCCGCTGTTCGAGCGGTTGCGGGCCTGGCGCGCGGCCACGGCGAAGGAGCAGGGCGTGCCCGCCTATGTGGTGTTCCACGACGCGACCCTGCGCGAAATCGTTGCGCGCAAACCCGGTTCGCTGGCCGAACTCGGCACCGTCGGTGGCGTGGGTGAGAACAAGCTCGCCAAATACGGGGAGGGCGTGCTGGCCGCGTTGGCCGAGGAGTAGCGGCGGGCGCGGGCGAAAAGGAACCCGCGACGGATGCGGGGGTGGGGCGTTAGTGTCGGTCCCATGGCGAACGGTGAAGGCTCTGACAGTGAAACGTCGGGCGGCGCGAGTTCGGGTGGAGCCGATGCCCCGCTGCCTCCGATGCCGCACCGGCACGCCGACCCCGCCGTCGCACCCAGCCTGCTCGGCAGCCACCAGGTGGTGACCCACCGCGGGCGCCCGCGCTGGTCGACGGTCGCCCTGGTTCTCGTCTTCGCCTCGGCGCTCGTGCTGTACCTGGTGCTGCGCCCCGGCGGATGAGTTCCGCGATCCGGAACCCGCGTGGTTCCGGAATGTTTGCGATGCCACGCCCCAGCGGCTGACGGCCGCCCCATGTGACCTGTGGTAGCCGCAGGTCGAAGCCCTTCCCGCGCTGCGCTTCCCGGCGCACTCTTGGCCTCCTCCGACCGATCGAGCCGATCGGTCCCGGTCCGAGGAGGCGACGGGAATGGTGTGGGTGAGCTGGGCGACGCGTGGGGTGTGCGCGGTCTTGACGGCGGCCGGATTCGTCTGTGCCGCACCACAAGCCGGTACCGCGGAACCCGCGGTACCGACCGCGGTGCGTGATCTGCAGCGGGTGCTCACGCCCGGCCTGCCCGCCACCTACGGCGGGGAGACCGCGGTGGTGATCCTCGGCTACGGGCTGACGCCGGAGGGCACGATGCGCGCCGAACTGGTCCGCCGGCTCCGGGCCGGTTTCGTGCAGGCGATGTTCGCGCCGTGGTCGCCGATCATCGTCACCGGCGGTAACCCGCGGGCGGGCCTCAGCGAGGCCGACGCGATGGCCGACTGGCTGGTGTCGGCGGGCGTCGACCCCGCCCGGATCCTGCGCGAACCGCACGCGGATTCGACGGTGGCCAATGCCCGCAACACCGCGGTGCTGATGTCCGAGCACGACCTGCGCTCGGCGGTGCTGGTGACCTCGAGCGACCACGTCGACCGGGCCAGGGCGGCCTTCGACGCCGCCGGTGTCAGCGTCGTCGGCCAGCTGACCCCGGATCTGACACCCTGGCCTAGCCTGCCGTTGCGGATCGATCAATTCGGTCCCGCCCTCCCGCCCGCCTAGCCCACGCCCCGCGGTCCTGTGACCGCACACAAGGTTTCGTCATGTGGGGTTCCGCCACCGCGGCCAGCGCCCATGGTTGGCACAGGGGATCAACCCGCGACACCGAGGTGACAATCCATGACACTGCAGCTGACCGACCGCGACATCCTGGCCGAGCTCGAACCGACCGCCGAAGCCAACCTCAACGACCACCTGGCCAAGGCCAAGGACTGGCACCCGCACGACTACGTGCCGTGGGACGAGGGCCGCAACTTCGCCGCGATGGGCGGGATCGACTGGGATCCCGAGCAGTCCCGGCTCAGTGACGTGGCCAAGGCGGCGATGATCACCAACCTGCTCACCGAGGACAATCTGCCCTCCTACCACCGCGAACTGGCCGACACCTTCGGTTTCGACAACGCGTGGGGCACCTGGGTCGGCCGCTGGACCGCCGAGGAGAACCGGCACGGCATCGTCATGCGGGACTATCTCGTCGTCACCCGCGCGGTCGACCCCGTCGCGCTCGAGGAAGCCAGAATGGCCCACATGACCGCGGGCATCGCCAAGCCGGAGAAGGGCTCGCAGTTCCTCAAGGGCGTCGCCTATGTCACCTTCCAGGAACTGGCCACCCGGATCAGCCACCGCAACACCGGCCGCGTCTGCGACGACCCGATCGCCGACCGCATGCTCGCGCGCATCGCGACCGACGAGAACCTGCACATGATCTTCTATCGCAAGCTCTGCGCCGCCGCCCTCGACCTCACGCCCGACGAGAGCATGCGCGCCATCACCGACGTGGTCCTGCGGTTCCAGATGCCCGGCCTCAACCAGCCCAACTTCCGCCGCAACGCGGTGCTGCTGGCCAAGCACGGCATCTACGACCTGCGCCAGCACCTCGATGTGGTGCTCGCCCCGGTGTTGCGCACCTGGCGGGTCTTCGAACGCTCCGACTTCGGCGCCGAGGGCGAACGCGCCCGCGACGAACTGCACACCTACCTGCTCGACCTGGAGATCAAGGCGGCCCGCTTCGAGGAACAACGCGACCGGGCGCTGGCCCGCGCCGCCGAACGCGCGGCGAGCTGAGGGTGCGCCGGTCCACGGAATAAACGGGTGGCGCGGTCACTTAGAGTTGACCGTTATGAAGGAAAAGGGCAGGAAGGTCATCGCGACCAACCGCCGCGCGCGGCA
The DNA here is from genome assembly GCF_029868625.1 of Nocardia neocaledoniensis. Classification (GTDB taxonomy): domain Bacteria; phylum Actinomycetota; class Actinomycetes; order Mycobacteriales; family Mycobacteriaceae; genus Nocardia; species Nocardia neocaledoniensis_A. The sequence goes on from NZ_JARWOJ010000352.1 coordinate 18,337, forward strand.
CAACTACACGATCCTCGACATCTATGAGGCGGGGATCGCGCTGGTCGGCACCGAAGTGAAGAGCCTGCGCGAGGGCAAGGCGTCGCTGGTCGACGCCTTCGCGACCGTCGACAACGGCGAGGTGTGGCTGCGCGGCCTGCACATTCCGGAGTTCAGCCACGGCACCTGGACCAACCATTCGCCGCGGCGCACCCGCAAGCTGCTGCTGCACAAGCGCGAGATCGAGCATCTGGTCGGCAAGTCCAGGGAGGGCAACCAGACGCTGGTGCCGCTGTCGATGTACTTCTCCGACGGCAAGGTGAAGGTGGAACTCGCCCTCGCCAAGGGCAAGCAGGACTACGACAAGCGCCAGGACCTCGCCCGCAGGCAGGCCGAACGTGAGGTCACGCGCGAGATCGGTCGGCGGGTCAAAGGCATGCGTTGATCTCGGTCCTGCTCGCCCTGGTGGCGGCGACGGGATACGGGGTCAGCGATTTCTTCGGCGGCATCGCCGCGCGGCGGGTCACCGCGCTGCGGGTGGTCGTCGTCTCGTACCCGTTCTCGGTGCTGTTGGTTCTGCTGATCGCGCCGCTGGTCGGTGGGCACGCCGACGCGGCGTCGATGCTGTGGGGCCTGGCCGCGGGCGTGGCGAGCGGGCTGGCCGTGTGGTGGTTCTACGCCGCGCTCGCCGACGGGCCGATGGCGGTGGTGTCGCCGGTGACCGCGGTGCTGGTCGCCGGGATTCCGGTGCTCGCCGGGTTCTTCCTCGGCGAGCGACCGGGTCCACTCGCCATCGCCGGAATCGCGCTGGCGCTGGTCGCCGTGGTGCTGGTCAGCCGGGAGGCGCCCGACGAGACGACCGAGGAGATCATCGGCGGGCGCGAGCTGCGGTTCAGCCGCCGGGTCGCGCTGCTCACCATCGGGTCCGGCGCGGCGTTCGGTTTCGCGTTCTATTTCCTGCATGAGACCAGTCCCGACGCCGGGCTCTGGCCGCTGGTCGGTCAGCGCGCCGCGGCGACCGCCGTGGTGTGGACATCCGCGGTGGCCGCCGGTCAGTTCCGCGGCCTGCACGGCGAGCCGCTGCGACTCGCACTGGCGATCGGCGTGCTGGACGTGATCGCCAACGCCGCGCTGCTCTACGCCTTCCACGGCTCGATGCTGTCGGTGGTGAGCGTCATCGGTTCGCTGTATCCGGCGGCGACCGTGCTGCTGGCGATGGTGCTGCTCGGCGAGCGGATCGGGCCGACCCAGAAGGTGGGCATGGTGCTCGCGCTCGCCGCGGTCGGCATGATCGCCGCGAACTGAGCTACAGCCGCGTGCAGGGTTCGTGCAGGCTGAGCTTGCCCAGCGTGGCGCCCTGATAGCCGACCTCGACCGCCCGCGCGCCCATCGGCGCCTGCTTGTCCGGCTCGAACACCGACGACCACTCCAGATCCAGATCGGGCCCCGCCGCGCCCGCGGGATGGATCGCGACCATGCCCTCGCCGTCGGGCCGCAGGTCCGTGATGGTCCGGCGCAGGCCGGCCCGGGTCAGCTCACCCTCGTTCGCGGCGTCTTTGAGCAGAGCCTTCAGAGGATACGAGATGGCCCACCCGAGCGAATAGCCGAAGTTCGACGGTTCGCGCTCGACCGCCGCGCGCGCGTGCTGAGCGCCGAGACTGTTGCCGCTCCAGCTGTCGACCGGGGTCGTGTAGTTGTAGAGCGCGGTCAGCGCGGGCGCCGCGGGAGTCTGCAGCAGGGCGGCGTTCCAGGTGGGCAGCGAGCCGAGGAAGCGGCCCGTGTAACCGGATTTCACCAGCTTGCCGACGATCTCCGCGGTCTCGGCCGGACCGGTCGCGAGCATCACCAGATCCGGCGCGGCCGCCAGGATCTCCTCGACCGGCCCGTCCTGATTACCGACCTCGCCGTTGGGCCCGGTGTCGATGCGATCGGCGATGGTGGCGCCGTTGGCGATCGCCCACTTCAGCGCGCCGCTGGCGTAGTCGCCGCCGTAGTTGCCGCGGTAGGCGACGACGGCGATGTTGCGCGGCGCGTAATGGGCACGGGCGAACCAGTCCAGCCCGGTCACCGCTTCGGTGCAGTAGGAGTAGCCGGCGCTGAGCACCAGGTTGCGGTCGGCGCTGCGGTAGTTCCAGCCCGACCACTGGGTGGCGGCCACGCTGACCATGTCGTCGGCGTCCATCTGGTTCAGCATCGCGATGGTCTGGCCGGTGCCGAAACTCATCGCCAACGCCAGCACATGCGGCTCGATCTCGGTGTAGGCGGTGCGGTGGGTGCGCGGGTCGAGCGAGGTGTTGCGGGTGTAGGTGGTGATGTCGATGTCGTAGCCGCCGATACCGCCCGCCTCGTTCACCGCGTTCCAGAACGCCAGCTGGCCCTCGTTCATCGACGCGCCCAGCGCCGTGAACGGCCCGTTCGCGAGGTCGGAGAGGACGCCGAGATAGATACAGCCCCGGTCCTTGTGCGTCGAGCCGGGGCAGGGGGCGCTGGTCACGCCGGGTTCGGTGCCCGAGTCGCCCGAGGAGCAGGCCGCGGTGAGAACCAGGCCGGCCGCGACGGGAATCGCCGCGGCGCGCCGCAGCCGACTGCTGAATGCCATGAGGTAACTCCTTGTTCCAGCCGCCCACGGGATCACGCTCGTCCCGAACCGGCCGATCGAGAACAGTACCCCTCCGCACCGGCGTGTCTGCCGTGATCTCACAACTCCGCGCGGTGTGGTTCGCTGCGGTGTCACAACGCGGACACCGCCCACTGGCACGGAAATAACGGGAAGAATCCCGGCAACGGCAGTGTTATCATGACTAGCCCGCAAGGTGCGGGCACGTACGGGGCTGAACGGTTTCGACTGCGTACGTAGATTCAGGGGAAGCGTGTCGGTGCAGGCAAGAGACCACCGTAAGCGTCGTTGCAACCAATTAAGCGCCGATTCCAATCAGCGCGAGTACGCCCTCGCTGCCTAAGTAGCAGGTCGTCTCTGTCAGACCGGGTTCGTCCCTCGACCCGGACCCTGGCATCAGCTAGAGGGAATCACCGTCCGGCTCGGTCACGGAGTCGGATGGGACATCAAACAGTGACTGGGATCGTCATCCGAGCTTGTTCGCGAGACCCGGAGATCCGAGCAGAGACATAGCGGACTGCACACGGAGAAGCCCTGAAGACGCGGCGGAGGACCCGGGTTCGATTCCCGGCAGCTCCACTCGAGGCCCTCTACTTGTTACGACAGGTAGAGGGCTTTTTCATGCCCAGACGACCCGGATTCGACCAGGTCCGTCGAGTGCGGGCTGATGTCGCCCTGCCCCCATCCGCACTGACGGCCGCCGATCAGCGGTGTGCGAGGCGCTCCATCTGGTAGAGCGGATGGAGCGCCATCTTCCGCACCATGACTACTGCGCGGAGAGGCTTTCGATCGCCTCACGAATGAAGCACAGTGGGCAGATCGGGTCGAACGGTGGAGTCGGCTGGCCACCGATGACGGGGGTCGTCGGCGGGGCGGCCGGTGCGGCAGCGGCTACCGCCGGAACCGCGCCGATCGCCGAGATGATCGCGGCGGCGGCAACGGTTTTGGACAGGAATCGGGGCATTGTTCCTCCTGGCTCGTGTGCGGACGTGATCGAGATGGGCGATCGGCGTGGAGTCCTCGGTCAGCCGCCTGCCTTGCGGCGGAAGGTGCGCTTACCGCCGACAGCCGACTGCGCCCCCCGCACCTTCGCGGAGTCCCGCGCGGCCGCACCGCCGTTCACGTGCGCGCTCTTGCGCTCCAGCGCCTCCCGGAACTTTCGCTTCGTCGCTTCTTCCGGCGACTCGGTCACCGCGTCGTCCGCGGTACTTCCCTGTGGATCGGCCATCCCCCTAGCCTGCCATCTCCGGCGCCCCTGCGTTGACCACCGCGACTCACCCGCCCGGAACGGCCGGTGGGTGGTCGGGGACGAGGTGGGTGGCGATGGCGGTGCCGAGGGGGATGGCGGTGTTCTCGCCGGGGGAGGTGGGGCCGAGGGTGGTGTAGACGATGACGGTGGTGTCGGTGCGGTTGTCATGGAAGACGACGCCGTCGTAGCCGCCGTAGGACGGGTTCATGTAGAGCCAGTCGGCGAGGTGGACCACGCCGAAGGCGAAGTACTTCTCGGTGGTGAAGGGGCCCAGGCCCGCGGTGGAGGGGCCCATCATCTGGTGGAACTGGTCGGTGGTCAGGCGCTCGCCCTTCGCCAGGGCGCGCACCCAGCGGGCGATGTCGGTGACGGGGGCGTTCATGTTGCCGCTGTGCAGGAAGGCGGTCGGGTTCCAGAAGGTGGAGTCCTCGAAGAACTTTCGTTCATTGGTGTAGCCGTGCAGGTACGGCGCCTCGATGGCCGGATCGAGGACGACCTTGCTGTTGTGCATGCCCAGGGGCGTGAGGAGGTGTTCGGAGATCAGCTCGCCCAGCGGTTTACCGGTCGCGTTCTGCAGCACCTCGCCGAGGACCACGAGATCGCTGTGCGCGTAGGCCCAGTCGGTGCCGGGCGCGAACAGGGGTGGTCGCGCGTTGGCGCGTTCGATCAACTGTGGGGCGGTCCATGCGCGAATCGGGTTCTCGCCGAAGATCTTCAGGAACTCCGGCTCGGTCACATAGTCCGCGATACCGGAGGTGCTGTTGGCGAGCATGCGCGGGGTGATGGCGTCGGCGCGGGGAAAGCCGGGGAGCCAGCGCGCGATCGGTTCGTCGATTTTCAGCACGCCGTCGCCGTCGAGGCGCCACAGCACCGTCGACAGCATGGGTTCCATAGGCTGCCCCACCCGCACCTTCATGTCCGGCCGGGCGGGCACGCCGAGCGGTGAGCCGCCGAGTGCGCCGAGCACGATCCGCTCCTCGCCCCGCCACACGCCGTACACCGCGGAACTGAGGTCGAGTTCGGCCATCTTCGTGCGGACGATGTCGGTGATCCGCCCGGCCTCGGGACCCTCGGTCCGAGTGGATTCGGTCTGGGAGCCGCACGCTGTGGTGAGGACGAGGGCCAGCGCGAGCACCACCCCGAGGCGACGCGACACGCTCATGACGGCGATCCCTTCGTGGGGGTGAAACGCACTCGAGCAGCGCAGTCGAATCTACGCCGAGTACGTCACGGGCGACAGCCCCACCCGGACCAGCCGATCGACCGGCGGTGGGCCTCAGTAGGATCCTGCCCAGCGGGGGCTGGCCAGGAGGTGGCTGTGATCGAGGTGTGGGGTACGCGGGTCGCTGTTCGATACGCGGGCGGGCGGTTGGTGACGACGCCGCTGCGGGCCGACAACGAGGCCGCGCTCGATGTCGCGGTGGCCGAGCTGTCCAAGATCGCGCTCGCGACCACCGACGACGATCAGCTGGCGATGCTGCTGTTCTTCCGATCGGCGCGGATCGGGGCGGACGGGACGGCGGCGGATCGTCATCCCGTGCCGGTGTTCCTCGAGACCGGGGTGCGGGTGCAGGCACAGGTGCTGGTCCGGGCGGTGGAACGCGATCTGGTCGGGTTGCGCCGGGTGTTTCCGCCGCGCCCGGATCTCACGCCGCCGGCCCCGGTTCCCGGTCCGAACGGCGCGCGGCGCCCCGATGTGGCGGCCGCGGCGGCGCGGATGCGCAACGCGGATAATTCGGTGCGCGAGATCGAGATCCTGCACGGCTGCGTCCGGCCGGTCGAGTACGTGCTCGAGCTGGCCCAGGCCGGTCACGAGGGTGCGCCGGGACTGGTCGCGATCACCACGCTGCGCCTGCTGTTCGTCTCGGCGTGGGCGGTCTACGAGCTGCCGGTCGCGGTGGTCACCGGCGCGGAGGTGCGCACCGTGCCGGGACAGGTGGTGACCCTGCGGATCTCCGGGGCAGGCACCGAGCTGGACTTCCTCGACTGGGAGCCCGACGATTTCGGCCGCGTGGCCGAGGCGTTGCGGCTGGCGTGCGAGATCGAGCACGTCGACGGGTCGATCGCCTCGGCGCTGCCGTCCTCGGCGGATCTGTTCGGCGAATGGCAACTGCTGGTGGAGCGCCGCAAGCTGGGGATGGTCGCCGACGAGCCGTTCCGGCGTCAGGCGGTCGGCATCATGCTGGCGATGCCGGGCTGAACACCGGTGCCCCCGGATGCAGGGCCACCCGCCGCCACGGGCTCGACGGGCGCAGGTGCAATCCGGCGAGCATGCGCCTGCGTTCGGCGATCTGGGTCCGCGCCGAGGACAGGTCCTGGGTGGCCGCCCAGAAGATCGCGCCGGTGAGGAATCCGTCGCCGAGCTGACGCCAGTTGCGATAGTGCTGCCGGGCGCGGTCAAGGCCGCCGAGCATGTGCTCCCACGCCTCGTCCTCGGTGAGATAGCCCGCGGTGTGGGCGGCGCGGGCGATGAACACCAGGCGCGCCAGATCCCAGGCGGTGGCGTCGGTCTGCAACGGGGTGGGCAGGCTGTCGGTGATCCCGAGTTTGATGGCCTGCAGCCAGGCGTCGTAGTCGCGGTCGATGCCGGCGGGCCCGCGATAGCCGCGGAAACCGGAGAGGGTGTGCAGGAACTCGCGGTGCTCGTCGGCCAGGCCGGAGCGGTCGACGCGGCCCTGCTCGGTCGCGGCCGCGACGGCCAGCGGATGGACCAGCTCGAACAGCGGCGCGTGCATGCCGACGAGCAGCCTGCGGATGGTGTCGCGCGCGTCCTCGGCGTTGTCGACGCCCCACGACTCGTGTAAGCCCTCGATCGCGGTCTCGCGCCGGGTCGAGGTGCTGTCGTCCTCCTCGGGCAGGAAGGCGACACCGTCGCAGAACGCCCCCCAGCTGCGGCCGTAATAGGCCCCGACGGCCAGTGCCCTGATCCGGTCGTCGTCGATGGCCGCGCCCGACCAGACATCGGGCTCGTCGTCGATGTCGGGGCCGGGAAAGCCCGCGACGCGCGGTCGCTGCGCCGAACCTGCCGGTTGCATGGAGCCACCCCTCCGCCGAGCCGAAATGTCGTGGCCGGATCTTACGACTGCCGCGTCAGCCCACGGCGCGCGGTGCGTACATGATGATGCCGACGCCGATCAGGCACACCACGGCGCCGAGCACGTCCCAGCGGTCGGGCCGGAACCCGTCGAGCGCCATGCCCCACAGCAGCGACCCGGCGATGAAGACCCCACCGTACGCGGCGAGGATGCGACCGAAATGCGCGTCGGGCTGCAGTGTGGCGACGAATCCGTACAGGCCGAGCGCCACCACGCCGGCGCCGATCCACAGGAATCCGCGATGCTCCCGCACGCCCTGCCAGATCAGCCAGGCACCGCCGATCTCGGCCACGGCGGCGAGCAGGAACAGCACAGCGGAACGCACCACGGACACGGCCCGACCCTAGAACCTCAGCGGCCGAAGGCCCGCAGCTGGTAGAGCCCACGGCTGGTGGCGACCGTGGTGCCCTCGGTATCGGTGACCACCGCCTCGAGCACGAAATCGGACTTGCCGTGTTCGGCCGCCTCAGCCGCGACCCGCGCGATCTCGTCCTCGGTGAGCGTGGCCTCGGCGGTCAGGTCGGTGCGCGCCATCTTCCGGAAGGAGATGTCGAACGATTTCACCAGCGGATAGAAGGCCGAGGTGTCGAAACTGCCCGCGGTGATCGCGCCGCCGAGTACCTCCGCGACGGTGAACTGCACGCCGGCGTAGATGGCGCCGAAGTGGTTGCCGTTGCCCTCGACCGGCACGGTGGTGCGCGCGTATCCGTGGCGTACCTCGAGCGCGCGGACCCCCATCTTCGCCGCGGCGGGAATGGTGAGGGCGATGGCGCCGTTCACGGCCTCGACCAGCGAAGCGTCCTCGTCGGGCATGGGCACCGTCCTTTCGGTCTACCGTCCAGGTGGCCGGTGAGCCCAGAGTAGCGGCGGGCCGGGCGCTACCGGGCCGCTTCCGCGCACTGTCGGTGGGGCGGTCTACCGTCGAGAGGGTGGCGGAATACCGGGAACGCGCGGCACGGCTCGAGCGAGCCGTCGTCTGGACGCGCACGGTCGCGCCGGACGCGGGTCCGGTCACCGTGTTTCCCGACGGCTGCATGGACCTGATCTGGACCGAGGGCGCCCTGATGGTGGCCGGTCCCGACAGCCGCGCCTTCCAGGCCGCCGCGCCGAGGGCCGCGGAGTTCGTGGGAATCCGGTTCGCGCCGGGCACCGCGCCGACCCTGCTCGGCGTCCCGGCCACGGAGCTGCGGGACCAACGGGTTCCGCTGGGGCAATTGCTCCCCGCACGCCGGGCGCGCGAACTCGTCGAGCGGATCGACGACGCGCCCGACCGTGTGGCGGAACTGGAATCGATCGCACGGGAATTCGCGGCGTCGAGCGGACCCGCCGATCCAGCGCTCTCCGCGATCGCCGACACACTGGATGCCGGCGCCTCGGTGGCGGAAACCGCGGCGCGCGTGGGGATGTCGGCTCGGCTGCTGCATCGGCGGTCGCTGACGGCCTTCGGCTACGGCCCCAAGATGTTGGCCAGGATTCTGCGTTTCCAGCGCGCGCTCGCCGCCTTGCGCGCGGGCGTCCCCGCGGCCGAGACCGCGGCCGTCACCGGGTTCGCCGACCAGGCCCACCTGTCCCGGGAATTCCGTGACCTGGGCGGATGCTCGATCAGAGCGCTGCGGCCCGGCTGAGCGGCCGGTCGGCGCCCGGAAAGTCTCATTCGGCAACGCCGCGCGGGAAAGTTATGCTCACTGTGCACGCCCCGTCGCAGCAGGCAAGCCCGAACACCGACGAGAGGATGTGACCCCCATGATGGACGTATCGCTGTACTCCAACCTCCGTATCGAGGCCGAACGAGACGAAGTCCGTCGACTTGTGGTCGGTGCCGTCATCGTCCGGCACGACCGGGTCCTCATCCTGCGCCGCCGACGATCCGACTCGCTGAGTGGTCAGTGGGAACTGCCGAGCGGCGTCGTCGAGCCCGGCGAGGCGCTCGACGACGCGGTGGTCCGTGAAGTGGCCGAGGAGACCGGTCTCGAGGTCACCGGCATCAGCGACTACCTGGGCGAGTTCGACTACCTGTCCGGTGGCGGAGCCCGCACCAGGCAGTTCACCTTCGCCGTCGACGTCGCCGGACCCGGGCCGGTGACGCTGACCGAACACGACACGCACCTGTGGACGAGGCTGGACGGCGAACCGCCGGTCAGTGACGAGGTCGGCGAGATGCTCGGCCGCTATCAGCAGCGCAGGCGCGATCCGCGCGGCTGGTCGGCCTATTCGTTCGGCAACGGCGCGTAGAGGTCGATGCCCTGGCCGTCGGGGTCGGCGAGCGTGGCGTAGCGCTGGCCCCAGACGGCGTCCCACGGGGCGAGGTCACCGTGGTATCCGGCGTCGACGAGCTCGTGCCAGAGCTTGTCGACCTCGGCCGCGTCGGCGCAGCGGAACGCGATGCCGCTGCGCCCGTGACCGGTCGGCGGCTGCCAGCCGGGGGAGAAGGATGCCACGACCTGCTCGGTGTCGAGCAGGAAACGCAGGCCACCGGCGAGTTGGGCCTCGGCGTGGCCTTCGTTCTCCGCGCCCTCGGGGAACACGAGCCCGAGCTTGCGGTAGAAGGCGATCGAGGCGGCCATATCGGAGACGACGACGGAGATCGCATCAAGCTGTGGAGTCATATCCGCAGCGTAGGCGGGCCACGAGGCGATCGTCTTGAAGAAATCGGACCTCAGCGGGCCGGGACGGGCACCAGTTCGGCGATGAGGTTGCCGATCAGGATCCGCAGGTGGTCGCGAATACCGCGAACGACCTCGATGGGCTGCCCGGCCGGGTCGGCGAGCACCCAGTCGCGGTAGCTGATGCCGGGGAAATACGGACACACCTCGCCGCATCCCATGGTGACCACCACATCGGAGAGCCCGACCGCGTCGTCGGTGAGCGGTTTCGGTCGTTCGCCGGAGATGTCGATGCCGATCTCGGCCATCGCGGCGACGGCGGCGGGGTTCAGCTCGGGTGCCGGTTCGCTGCCCGCGGTGCGCACCTCGATCCGGTCACCGGCCATCGCACGGAGGAATCCCGCAGCCATCTGCGATCTACCCGCGTTGTGGACGCAGACGAACAACACGCTGGGAGTGTGGGCCATGGTCGCCCTTTCGGTGCGGGAGCGAAGTGCTTGTGGCGCTTCGGGTTATCGCCACCATCATTCCATCCGTACGCCCACCCGCGCGGGCGGTGCGGAACAACCGGCGACACAATTGTCCGGCGATGTCCGCACGGCCGTGCGCAGCTTCCTGGCGCGTACGCGGCGGTCCGAGGTCAGTCCAGGGTGCCGAGGACGCGATTCACGTAGTCGTTGGCGAACACGCCGGTGGGGTCGAAGCGGCGGCGGACCTCGGTGAAGCGGTCCCACTCGGGGTAGCGGGGCCGCAGGGTCTCGGCGGTCTGGAAGTGCCGCTTGCCCCAGTGCGGGCGGCCCGCGTACCGGTCGAACACCGCTTCGCAGGCGCGGAAATACGGCTCCCACTCCATGCCCTGGTACTGGTGCACGGCGATGTAGCAGGTGTCGCGCCCGCCCGCGGGGGAAAGGAACGCGTCGTCGGGTGCCACCCAGCGGACCTCGATCGGCATCGGCGTGCCGAAACTTTTGGTGAGCTCCACGATCTCGCGGATCGCGGCGGCCGCGTGCTCGCGCGGGATCGCGTACTCCATCTCGGTGAACCGCACCAGCCGCGGTGACGCGAAGACCCGGTAGGACCGGTCGACCTTGCGGTTGTGACTGCCCGCCTGGGTGGCGACGCGGTGGATGGCGGGGATGGCGGCGGGAATCAGCCTGCCCGCCTTGCACATTCCGTCGAACACGTGATTCGACAGCAGCACGTCGTTGAGCCAGGCCGTGAGCCGCCCACGCGGCTGTTCGAGCTCGTCGGTGCGGTTGCCCGCCTTGGTCATCGCCACGCCGCTGTGGGCGAAGACGAAGAACTCGAAATGGTCGTTGCCGTCGACGAATTCGTCGAGATCGGTGAGAACGTCGTCGAGCGGCACCGGCCGCTCCACGAGATCGAGCACGAACGAGGGCTCGAGCTGCAGGGTCACCGCGGTGACCACGCCGAGCGCCCCGACGCTGACCCGCGCGGCCCGCCAGCCGTCGGGATCGGTCTGCTCGTCGAGTTCGACGCGCGTGCCGTCGGCGCGCAGCACCTCCACCGCGTGCAGTGCCGCGGAGATGTTGCGCAGCCGGGCGCCGGTGCCGTGGGTGCCGGTGGCGGTCGCGCCCGCGATGGACTGGGTGTCGATATCGCCCAGATTGGGGAAGGCCAGGCCGTGGGAGTGCAGCAGCGGGCTGGCCGCGTGCAGGGTGAGGCCCGCTTCGACCCGGACCCGGCCGGTGGCGGTGTCGACGTCGAGCACGCGGTCGAGACCGCCCAGGTCGATCAGGGTGCCGTCGGTGAGGACGGCGTCGGTGAACGAATGGCCCGAGCCCGCGACGCGCACGGTCCGGCCCGCGGCGGCGGACTCGGTGACGATCTCGGCCAGTTCCTCGACGTCGCGCGGAGCGGCGACGACGGCGGGTGCGCAGCGCTGCTCGCCTGCCCAGTTCACCCAGGTGTTCTTGGTCATGCGTCCAACTGTAGAGGATCAGCTGTGACGCGCGCTACTGAACCGGGGGAGAACCGCTGCTCAGCGCCGTCGGCCGAGGCAGCCCGCGGCCTTGGCCTGCTCGACCTCGGTATCGGTCAGCGGGTCGACGAGCAGCGGGACGCGAGGCACCGAGTCGGTGCGGACGCCGTTGAGGGTGATGGCCATATAGCGTTGCCACACTTGTGAGTTCACCGGCGCGGCGAACTCGGCGAAGGACGCGACCATGTGGATCAGCGCGAAGAAGTCGGTGGTCGTGACATCGGGGTGGACCGCGCCTGCCGCGCGGGCCCGCTCGACGATCCCGGCAACGGTGGGGCGGATCCGGTCGCGCAGTTCGGCGAAGCGGGCCGGGTCTTCCTCCAGCTCGAGCATCACCTCGCCGAAGCCGCGGTTGGTCGCCATGTGCTGGCAGGCGTGCTCGAAGAACTCGACGAGGGCATGCCACGGGTCGGGGTTGCTCATCGCCTTGTCGGCGGCGTCGGCGAAGTCGACGATGTGCTGGTCGAAGACCTCGGCGATGAGCTCCTTCTTGTTCGCGAAGCGCCGATAGACAGTGCCGACGCCGACGCCGGCCCGCTCGGCGACGTCGTCGAGGGTGATCTCCAGCCCGTGATCGGCGAAGAGCTCGCGGGCGGCCGCGACGATGCGCGCCTGATTGCGCGCGGCGTCGGCGCGCAGTCGGCGGGGCGGTGTGGCAGTCGTCGTGGCGTGATTCACAACTACATCCTATCAATCCGGGGATTAAGTGGAGGTGGTTTCTCCGTTACTCTGGTAGCTTCGATGGAAGCGGAGGGGTCACCTCCGATTGTGCCACCACTTCGACCGCCAGCCTTCTCACAAGGGGAGTTATGACCACCACACTCGACACCGGGACGAAGAGTCCCGCGGCCGCGGGCACCCGCCGCCCCGGGTCCCCCCCCCAGCGCGGGGGGGTGCGTGGCGTCCTCGGCATAGCCCCGCGGATGGTCGTGGTCGACGCGGCCATCGTGAACAA
>NZ_JARWOJ010000353.1 GCF_029868625.1 Nocardia neocaledoniensis
GAGGACGTGCCGGTCGAGGCAGTTGTAGGCGACATTGAGCTCGCCGTCGGCGAACCAGCGCGCCACCGGGGCGTCGGACCAGTCCAGGACCTGGGTGAACGGCGTGTGCCAGTGCAGCCGGTTCGCCTGCTCGGCCCAGAAACCGTCACGATCGGTCTGCGCGCGCTCGGCGAGCGAGGCGTCGGCATTGGCCTGCGCGACGAACGCCGCGGCGGGCGCGTAGCTGCTCGCATGGTCGGGGCGGGTGGGGTCGGTGACGGCACCGGTCACGAGAAATCTCCTTCGAACTACAGGGGTAGAACCCGGGCCGGTGGTGGGGCCACCGGCCCGGGCAGGGCTGGTATCAGTGCGAGATCGCCTTCTCCGCACCGACACCGGTGAGCGAGCGGACCTCCATCTCCGCGGCCTTGGCCGTGTCGACCTGTTCGCCGCGGCCACCGAGGTACGTGCCGACGATGCCGAGCACGAACGCCAGCGGAATCGAGACGATGCCCGGGTTCGACAGCGGGAACCAGTGGAAATCGGTCCCGGTGATCATCGAGGTCTTGGTGCCCGACACCGCCGGGGAGAACACGATGAGCACGATGGTCGAGATCAGGCCGCCGTACATCGACCACAGCGCGCCGGTGGTGTTGAAGCGCTTCCAGAACAGCGAGTACAGGATCGTCGGCAGGTTCGCCGCCGCCGCCACCGCGAAGGCCAGCGCCACCAGGAACGCGATGTTCTGGCCGTTGGCGAGGATGCCGAGCCCGATCGCGAGTACACCGATCACCACGGCGGTGATCCGCGAGACCCGCACCTGCTTGACCTCGTCGACGTTGCCCTTCTTGATGACGCTGGCGTAGATGTCGTGGGCGAAGGAGGCCGAGGCGGTGATCGTCAGGCCGGCCACCACCGCGAGGATCGTCGCGAACGCCACCGCCGAGATGACCCCGAGCAGGATCACGCCACCGAGTTCGAACGCCAGCAGCGGCGCCGCCGAGTTCTGGCCACCGGCCGCGGCGAGGATCTTGTCCGGGCCGACGATGGCCGCCGCGCCGTACCCGAGCACCAGGGTGAACAGGTAGAACGCACCGATCAGGCTGATCGCCCAGACCACCGAGCGCCGTGCCTCTTTCGCGGTGGGCACCGTGTAGAAGCGCATCAGCACGTGCGGCAGACCCGCGGTGCCGAGCACCAGCGCCAGACCAAGCGAGAGGAAGTTCAGCTTCGAGGTGTCGCTGCCGCCGTACTGGGCACCGGGCGCGAGCACGTCCCGCGCGGCGACGGCCTTGTTGGTCGAGTCGCTCACCGACTGCTGTGCGGCGCCGAGGATGTCGGAGAAGTTGAAGCCGAACTTGGCCAGTACCAGCACCGTCATCAGCGCGGCGCCCGCGATCAGCAGCACCGCCTTGATGATCTGGACCCAGGTGGTGCCCTTCATCCCGCCGACCAGCACGTACACGATCATCAGCACGCCGACGATCGCGATCACGACCGATTGCCCGGCGCGCGAGGAGATGTCGAGCAGCAGGGCGACCAGGCCACCGGCGCCCGCCATCTGCGCGAGCAGATAGAACAGCGACACGGTGAGCGTGGTCAGCGCGGCCGCGGTGCGGACCGGGCCCTCCTTCAGCCGGAAGCTGAGCACGTCGGCCATGGTGAATTTGCCGGTGTTGCGCAGCATCTCGGCCACCAGCAGCAGTGCCACCAGCCAGGCGACCAGGAAGCCGATCGAGTACAGGAAGCCGTCGTAGCCGTAGACGGCGATCGCGCCCGCGATGCCGAGGAAGCTGGCCGCCGAGAGGTAGTCACCGGCGATGGCGATGCCGTTCTGCGGGCCGGAGAAGCCGCGTCCGCCGGTGAAATAGTCGGCGGCACTGGCGTTGTTGCGGCTGGCCCGGATCACCACGACCATGGTGACCGCGACGAACAGCGCGAAGATGGCGATATTGGCGATGGGATTACCCACCGTCGTATCCGCGGCGAGGATGTTCACGCTGTGTCCTTTCGGCATGTCCGGGCGCTCTGCGTGGTTACGCGAGCTGCCGCCTCCGAGCGCTGACCGGTCATGCGGTGCCCTCCTCGAGAGATTCGCGAATGGCCGCGGCGCGCGGGTCCAGCTCACGATTGGCGAAACGGACGTAGAGCCCGGTGATGAGGAACGTGGAGACGAACTGCCCGAGTCCGAGCAGCAGGCCCACATTGATGTTGCCGAAGACCTCGGTGGCCATGAAGTCGTGCGCGTACGCGCCGAGCACCACATAGCTCAGGTACCACAGCAGGAACAGCGCGGTCATCGGGAAGACAAAGCGGCGCAAGCGAGTACGCAGATCCTGGAACTGCGGGCTCGCCTGCACGGCGAGCCATTCCTCGGCACTCGGCGTGCGCCGGTCGGGCGCTTCTTCGGTGTCGGTTTCGGTCATGCGGGGTGTTCCTAGCGTGAGGAGTGTGATGCGTGCAACGACCGTAAGACGCGGCGTGGGGCCGCAGAATGGTGTGGCCTGGGTCACTCGGCGAAGGTGGCCGCTCGTGCGGTGAACGGTCGCTGTGGCGCGACGAACGGTCGGCCGAAGATCACCGGTTCGCGGCGGTCTCCGGCTCGCGATCGGCGCTCATCCCGAGCCGCTCGGGCGCGTGCATGCGCAGGAAGATCCCGGCGATCGCGCGCTTGTCCTGCTTCCTGGTCAGCAGGCTCACCACGATCGTCACCGCGAACGCCAGCGGCACACTGACGGCGCCCGGGTAGTCGACGATCGCCGAGGCCCAGCCGCCCGCCACCTCGGGGGAGACGCCGCCGAGCACCGCCATCACGGTCGCCCCGCCCGCGGTGAGGCCGCCGGTGAGCAGCCCGCTCGCCGCGCCCGCCGCGGTGAGACCGCGCCACCAGATACCGAGTACCAGCAGCGGGCACAGGGTCGAGGCCGCCACCGAGAACGCCAGCGCGACCGTGCGGGACAGATCCAGGGAGGCGACGGTGAGCGCCAGCGTCAGCGGGACGAGCCCGGCGACGAGCGCGGCGAGCCGGAAGTCGCGGATGCGGCCCCGCAGCACGTCGGTACTGAGCACCCCGGCGAGGCTGACGAGCAACCCGGACGAGGTCGACAGGAACGCCGCGATCGCGCCCGCGGCGGCCAGGGCGGCGAGCAGTTGCCCGCCGAGCCCGCCCAGCACCGAACCCGGCAGCAGGACCACGGCCGCGTCGGAGGCGCCGGTGATCAGCAATTGCGGCACGTACAGCCGGGCGAAGACGCCGAGCAGGATCGGGAACAGGTAGAACAGGCCGACCAGGCCGATCACCGTCAGCGCGGTCCGCCGCGCCGACGGGCCGTCCCGGTTGGTGTAGAAGCGCACCAGCACGTGTGGCAGACCCATGGTGCCGAGGAAGGTGGCCACGATCAGCGAGAACACCTGATATTGCGGATGTTCGCCGCCGAATCCGCCGCCGGGGGCGACCCAGCTGGCGCCGTCGGCGGGCGCGCCCGCCACCACCGGCACCGCGGCGCCCGCGTCGAGGACGAGTTCGGTGCCCGCGGCCAGGGTGTGATCGCCGGGGGTCAGCAGGACCGGCCCGTCCTCGGCGCGTCCGTCGAGGGTGCCGTGCACGGCCACCTGCTGGGAGACGTCGAGGTGCACCACCACTTCGGTCGAGATGTCCACGCTGGTGCGCTCGTCGACCGTCGACGGCGCCGGGGTACCGACCGGCCGTTCGTCGGCGAGGAAGTGCATCCCGAGTACCAGCGCGGGCACCGCCACCGCCGTCAGCTTCAGCCAGTACTGGAAGGCCTGCACCATGGTCACCGACCGCATGCCGCCGCCGATCACGTTCACGAGCACGATGGCCCCCACCGCGACCGCCCCCACCCAGGACGGCGCGCCGAGCAGGATGTGCAGGGTGAGGCCGGCGCCCTGGAACTGCGGAATCAGGTAGACCGCGCAGACCACCACGACGAGCCCGGCGGCCATGCGCCGCAACCGGATCGAGCCGAGCCGGAACTCGGCGAAATCGGGGACGGTGTAGGCGCCGGAGCGGCGCAGGGGAGCGGCGACGAACATCAGCAGGCCGAGATAGCCCGCGGTGAACCCGACGGGATACCAGAGCGCGTCGGCGCCGTACTTGGCGATGAGCCCGGCGACACCGAGAAAGGACGCGGCGGAGAGGTATTCGCCGGAGATCGCGGCGGCGTTCCAGCGGGAGCCGACCGTGCGGGAGGCGACGAGGAAGTCCGATGTCGTGCGCGACAGGCGAACTCCGTAGATCCCGATGCCGACCGTGGCCAGGGCCGCCAGCAGCAGCGCGGTCACGACGAGCGCTGGGTTGTCGGCGCTCATCGCATCAGTCCCCGGCCAGTTCGAGGAAGTCGTCTTCGTTGCGCTGGGCCAAGCGCACATACAGCCGCCCCACCGCGTACAGCGTGGGGAACGCGAGGACACCGAGAATCAGCCACGGCACCCGGACGCCGAGGACGGTCGTCTCGGCGATGGCGTCGATGCCGAACAGCACCGGCAGCGCGCCGAACCCGGCGATCACGATCAGGCCGAGACGCAGAGCCAGGCCCAGCTGGGCACGGATCAGGCCACCGATGAGGGCGGCGCCCAAGTCGGTCTGCTCGACCACCTCGGTACGGGTGCGAACCTGCCGCGCGCCCCGCCGCTGCGCCAGCACCACGCGCTCGCGGGCCGGGCGCTGCGGTCCGGTCACCGCTGGGTCCAGTTCTGCCGCGGACCGTGCACCAGCCGCTGCTTGAGTTCACGGACCTGCCGTCGGCTCACCGGCAGTTCCACCGCGCCGGCCGCGCCTTCCGCCCGCAGGCAGACAACTGTTCCGGTTCCCGCGCTGCGCAGCCCGGTGACCAGGCGTAACGCCACCAGATACGAGCGGTGCACGCGCAGGAACCCGGCGTCCTCCCAGCGTGATTCGAGCGCAGAGAGCGGAATCCGCACCAGATGCGAGCCGGTGCCGGTGTGCAACCGCGCGTAATCGCCGTCGGCCTCGACCCAGGCGACATCGGCCCGATTCACCAGGGTGGTGACCCCGCCGAGCTCGACCGGGATCACCTCGCTGGGATGCGCCGGTTCCGGCGGGGTCGCCGCGGGTGCCGACACCCTGGACGTGAGAATGCGCCGCACCGCCTCCGCCAACCGCGCCGCGCGCAACGGCTTGAGCAGATAGTCGACGGCCCCGAGATCGAACGCCGCCACCGCGTGATCGTCGTGCGCCGTCACGAACACGACCGCGGGCGGTTCGGCGAACTCCGAGAGGATGCCCGCCAGCTCCATCCCGGTGAGTCCCGGCATATCGATATCGAGGAACACCGCGTCGATCGGATGGGCCCGCAACAAGCGCAGCGCACTGGTCGAATCGCCCGCCCGATGAATCTCGCCGACACCCGCCTGCGCGCTCAGCAGGTACACGAGCTCGTCCAGCGCGGGCTTCTCGTCGTCGACAGCGAGCACCCGCAGTGCGGTCGGGTGTTCTTCGGTGGTCCAGGTCACAGCCCATCCATGGTAGCGGTACGTGGCTGCGCGGCGTACCCGGATGGCGGCCGGGGCGGCGCGGGTTCGCCCACCGACCTGGCCGCATCACCTGCCTCGGATCAGGAACCGGAACCGGTGGAGGGCAAGCCGCCGCCGCGGGTCAGGCCCGGGTATTCGGCGAAGACCCAGTTGTCGGCTTCGGTGATGAGGGCGGGGGCGACATCCGCGATCACCGAGCCGCCGTTGCTGTTGAGAACGGTGATGATCTGCGGCCCCGCGGCCGTGGCGGTCACGTACGGGCCGCCGCTGGATCCGCCACCGACATGGCACTCGGACTGGCCGGTCACCCGGTGGACAGCGGCGCGGCCCTGGCCGGGGAAATAGGTGTAATCGCCCACGCACGCCGACATCAGCACGGCGTTGTACGGTGCGGGGCCGGGGTAGCCGAGCAGTGTCGACTGGACCGACTGGCTGCTCGACAGCGCGGGGTGCACTTTCAGGCCGCCACCGGTGGCCGCCGCGACGACTCGGTTGCCCTCGGCGGGGCGGATCGCGAGCACGGCGACATCGGGAACGCTGCCGTCCACGGGGACCTCGGAGGTGAAGGCCTTGTCGACCACCCAGTCACCGTAGGGACGTTGCCCGTCGTGCCAGGCCGGGGTGAAGGTCGCCTTACCCGCCGCGATCAACGCCGCGTCGTTGTCGATGCAGTGACGCGCGGTGATCGCCAAGGCGCCGCTCGGACTGTCGAGCACCGTCGCGGTGCACAGCCCGCCGGTGGTGAGCCTGCCGACCTTGCGGGTCACGTCGTTGCCGGTGTAGGGCGCGGACACGAAATAGCCGCCCTTGCCATTCGTTTTCAGTGATCCGTCGTCGTTCTTCACCAACCGGCTGAAGAGCAGCGAGCCACTGGGATCCGGCTGCACGGCGCTGTCGGCCGCGGCATGGGGAATCCCCCCGAGCGTGCAGGCGGCGATCGTGACCGAGGCCGCGGCGATCCATTGACCTGTCCGACGAATCTTGTTCACAGAGAATCCTGTTCGATGTTGGCGCGGTCGCCGACGCAGACAGGTCGGCGACGCCGTGTGAGGGGGAGAGCCCGCGGGCGCCGTCGTCACCCCAGCGCCCAGTGGGTGAAAGAGATGTTAGATGTGAACGTGCGTCACAGCATCGATTTCTGAAACAATTATGTTTAAGAATGTGTGACGAGCGCGCGATCCTCCGCATCCGACCGTGCGGGAACCCGTCGCTCAGGCGCGGATGCCCGCACGGAATTTGGGGACGCGCATGCTGACCTTGGTGCCCGCCCCCGGGGCGGTTTCGACCACCAGCCCGTAGTCGTTGCCGAAGGCGGCGCGCAGGCGGTCGTCGACATTGGCGAGGCCGACGTGGGCGGCTTCGCCGGTGCGGGCGGGGCCGGAGTCGGTGTCGACGGCGTCGAGGGCGCCCGAGCGCAGCAGGTCGGGGTCCATGCCGATGCCGTCGTCCTCGACGCTGATCAGGCAGTCGGTGCCCGCGTCGGTGGCGACGATGCTCAACTGCCCGCCGCGGCCACCGCCGCCGAGCCCGTGCCGGACCGCGTTCTCCACCAGCGGCTGCAGGGCGAGGAACGGCAGCACGACGCCGAGGACCTCCGGCGCGATCTGCAGGCGCACGTCGAGCGCGTCGCCGAAGCGGGCCTGTTCCAGGGCGAGGTAGCGCTCGATATTGCGCAATTCGTCGGCGAGGACGGTGAATTCGCCCGCCGCCCGGAACGAGTACCGCGTGAAGTCGGCGAATTCGAGAATCAGCTCGCGAGCCCGGTCGGGGTCGGTGCGCACGAACGAGGCGATCGTGTTGAGCGCGTTGTAGATGAAATGCGGGCTGATCTGGGCGCGCAGCGCGCGCAGTTCGGCACGGTCGACGCGGGCGCGGGAGGCGTCGAGTTCGGCGAGTTCCAGCTGCCCGCACGCGTAGCGGGCCACCTCGGCCGCCGCGCCGAGCATGCCGGGACCCGGCTGCCCGGTGGTCACCACCCCGATCGCGCCGACCGCCGCGCCCGTGTCGATCAGCAGGGGCTGCGCGATGAGCGTGTGTTCGTCGCCGGGGACCAGCACCGGCCGCTCGTCGGCGATGGCTCGCCGCGCCGCGTCGGCGAACGGTTCGATCATCCCGCTGTGCGCCCCGTCCCAGGCCAGCAACGCGGCCTCCGCGTCGGCCACCCCGAGGGCCTCGGCCCCGGCCAGACCACGCAGATGCGGCGCCGCCTCCCTGGCCGACTCCTCGGTCAGGCCCCGCCGCAACGGCACCGCCGCCAGCGAGGCGGTGTGCAACGCCTGATGTACGGCCCGCTGCGCGGGCGTGGTCACCACCCGCTGCGTCCGCCGCCAGACCACGAGCGCTACGACCAGCACGATCGCCGCCGCGATCACCGCGACCAGCGCCGTGGTCACCGTGCTGTCCTCGACTCGGCGGGACGCGCCCGGCCACGCTGCTGCTGCGCCATGCGCCCGATTATCGCCGCTGCCGCACCGCGCGCGAACCGATCGCCACGCGCCCGGCCGGTACGGCGGAAATCGGACACGGCCCAGGACTCGCCGGTGACGTTCGCCACGACACGCCGGACCGGTCCAGGGCGGGGCCGGAGTGCCCGTGTGGCACGGGAAAAGTTGTCGTACCCCCGTGCATAGAATGCCAAGGCCAACCCCCGTCGACACCCTGGGAGGAAGGACCGTCTTGGCTCCGTCCGGATCGTTCGTTCACCTGCACAACCACACCGAGTACTCCATGCTCGATGGGGCGGCGAAGATCTCGCCGTTGTTCGCGGAGGCGGACCGGCTGGGCATGACCGCCGTCGGCATGACCGACCACGGCAACATGTACGGCGCCTCGGAGTTCTACAACTCCGCGAAGAAGGCGGGCATCAAGCCGATCATCGGCATCGAGGCCTACATCGCGCCCGAGTCGCGGTTCAACACCAAGCGCGTGCAGTGGGGCGATCCCGGCCAGAAGAGCGACGACGTCTCCGGTTCGGGTGCCTACACCCATATGACGATGGTCGCCGAGAACGCCACCGGGCTGCGCAACCTGTTCAAGCTGTCGAGCCTGGCCTCCATCGAGGGCCAGCTCGGCAAGTGGGCGCGCATGGACGAGGAGATCATCGCCCAGTACGCCGAGGGCATCATCGCCACGACGGGCTGCCCCTCCGGCGAGGTCCAGACCCGCCTGCGCCTCGGCCACGAACGCGAGGCACTGGAAGCCGCCGCGAAATGGCAGGAGATCTTCGGCAAGGAGAACTTCTTCCTCGAGGTGATGGACCACGGCCTGTCCATCGAGCGCCGGGTCCGCGAGGGCCTGCTCAGCATCAGCAAGCAGCTCGACATCCCGCCGCTGGCCACCAACGACTGCCACTACGTCACCAAGGACCAGTCGACCAATCACGAAGCGCTGCTGTGCATCCAGACCGGCAAGACGCTCTCCGACCCCACCCGCTTCAAATTCGACGGTGACGGCTACTACCTCAAGTCCGCCGAGGAGATGCGCGCCATCTGGGACGCCGAGGTTCCCGGCGCCTGCGACAACACCGAACTCATCGGCGAGCGCGTGCAGTCCTACGACGAGGTGTGGGAACACCGCGACCGGATGCCGATCTTCCCGGTGCCCGAGGGGCACACGCAGGCCAGCTGGCTGCGCAAGGAGGTCCTCGACGGCCTGGACCGCCGGTTCCCCGACGGCCCGCCGCAGGAGTACCTCGCCCGCGCCGACTACGAACTCGGCGTCATCTGCGAAATGGGTTTCCCCGCCTACTTCCTCGTCGTCGGTGACCTCATCCGGCACGCCCTCGACGTCGGCATCCGCGTCGGCCCCGGCCGAGGTTCGGCCGCGGGCTCGCTCGTCGCCTACGCGATGGGCATCACCAACATCGACCCGATCCCGCACGGCCTGCTCTTCGAGCGATTCCTCAACCCCGAGCGCGTGTCGATGCCCGATATCGATATCGACTTCGACGATCGCCGCCGCGGTGAGATGGTCCGCTACGCCACCGAGAAGTGGGGCAGCGACCGCGTCGCCCAGGTGATCACCTTCGGCACCATCAAGACCAAGGCCGCGATCAAGGACTCGGCGCGAGTCCTGTTCGGCCAGCCCGGTTTCGCCATCGCCGACCAGATCTCCAAGGCGCTGCCACCGCCGATCATGGCCAAGGACATCTCGGTCTCCGGCATCACCGATCCCGAACACGAGCGCTACAAGGAAGCCGCCGAGGTTCGCGAGCTCATCAGCTCGAACCCCGACATCGCCAAGATCTACGAGACCGCGAAGGGCCTGGAAGGCCTGATCCGCAACGCGGGCGTGCACGCCTGCGCGGTCATCATGTCCTCGGAGCCGCTGACCGACGCCATCCCGGTGTGGAAGCGCGCGCAGGACGGCGCGATCATCACCGGCTGGGACTACCCGTCGTGTGAGGCCATCGGCCTGTTGAAGATGGACTTCCTGGGTCTGCGCAACCTCACCGTCATCGGTGACGCCTTGGAGAACATCAAGGCCAACCGCGGCATCGATCTCGACATGGATCACCTGCCGCTCAACGATCCGGCCACCTACGAACTGCTCGCCAGGGGCGACACCCTCGGTGTGTTCCAGCTCGACGGCAGCGCCATGCGCGATCTGCTGCGCCGCATGCAGCCCACCGGCTTCGAGGACATCGTCGCCGTGCTCGCGCTGTATCGCCCCGGCCCGATGGGCATGAACGCCCACAACGACTACGCCGACCGCAAGAACGGCCGCCAAGAGGTCAAGCCGATCCATCCCGAGCTCGAAGAGCCGCTGAAAGAGATCCTCGCCGACACCTTCGGCCTGATCGTCTATCAGGAACAGATCATGCAGATCGCGCAGAAGGTGGCCGGGTACTCGCTCGGTCAGGCCGACATCCTGCGCCGCGCCATGGGCAAGAAGAAGCTCTCGGTGCTGGAGGAGGCCTACGCGGGCTTCCGCGAGGGCATGCTCAAGAACGACTTCTCCGAACCGGCCATCAAGGCGCTGTGGGACACCATCCTCCCGTTCGCCGGCTACGCGTTCAACAAGTCGCACGCCGCGGGCTACGGCCTGGTGTCGTTCTGGACCGCCTACCTCAAGGCCAACTATCCGGCCGAGTACATGGCCGGCCTGCTCACCTCCGTCGGTGACGACAAGGACAAGGCCGCCATCTACCTCTCGGACTGCCGCAAGATGGGCATCACGGTGCTGCCGCCGGATGTCAACGAGTCCGAGCAGAACTTCGCCTCGGTGGGCAAGGACATCCGCTTCGGCCTCGGCGCGGTCCGCAACGTCGGCGCGAACGTGGTGTCCTCGATCATCGCGGCCCGCAAGGAGAAGTCGAAGTTCACCGACTTCTCCGACTACCTGAACAAGATCGACGCGATCGCCTGCTCCAAGAAGGTCACCGAATCGCTCATCAAGGCAGGCGGTTTCGACTCGCTCGGGCATCCGCGCAAGGGCCTGCTGCTGGTGCACTCCGACGCCATCGACGCGGTGATGTCGACGAAGAAGGCCGAGGCCATCGGCCAGTTCGATCTCTTCGGCGGGATGGACGCCGACGAGTCGGTGTCGTCGGTGTTCAACGTCAAGGTCCCCGACGAGGAATGGGAGACCAAGCACAAGCTAGCCCTCGAGCGGGAGATGCTGGGCCTGTACGTCTCCGGCCATCCGCTCAACGGCGTCGAGCACGTGTTGGCCGCCCAGGTAGACACGCCCATTCCGGCGATCTTGGAAGGCGACGTCAAGGACGGCGCCCAGGTGACCATCGGCGGCATCCTGGCCTCGGTGAACCGCCGCATCAACAAGAACGGTCTGGCCTGGGCCTCGGCCCAGCTCGAGGACCTCACCGGTGGCGTGGAAGTGCTGTTCTTCCCGCAGTCGTATTCGGTGTACGGCATGGACGTCGTCGAGGACGCCGTGGTGCTGGTGAAGGCCCGCGTCTCCGTCCGCGACGACCGCATCTCTCTGATCGCCAACGACCTAGTGGTGCCGGATCTCTCGGCCATCGGCGTCGCCAAGCCGGTCTCGGTCGTCATGACCACCCGCATGTGCACCCCGGACAAGGTCCGCGAACTCAAGAAGGTCCTCTCCCGCCACCCCGGCACCTCGGACGTCCACGTCCGCCACGTCGGCGCCCGAGAGAAGACCACCTTGCTCAAGCTGGACGACGCCTGGCGCGTCTCCCCGTCTTCGGCCCTGATGGGCGATCTGAAGGCCCTGCTCGGCCCCGGCTGCCTGGGCTGAGCAGACGGAACGCGCTCAGCTCCGCTTGTCGAGGGAGCCGCGTAGCGCTTGCCCGAACCAGGCGAACACCGGTCCCAGATCCGGCAGCTGGGGCCACCCGTTGATGGTGGCCACCAGCTGCCAGTACCGCGCCACGCGAGGGTCGTCGGCGACCGCGAGCCGCTCGAGTATCCACCGCCGCAGCCGGTCGTCATCGGCTCGGCCGAAGGTCTCGGCGTACCGAGCGGTCACGGTGTCGACGATGTCAGCGGCGCTCGCCGAATCCGCCGCGATATCCGCCGCGAGTGCCCGCCCGATCTCCGCACGTACGGTCTCGGTCAGCTCGTGATGCAGGCCCGTGGTATCGCCCTCGGCGCGTTCTTCGGCTTGGTATTCGGCCATCCGGCGCACCGCTGCCCGGAAGTCGTCGTCCCGCACCAACCCCACGAGTTCCATCCACGCCTCGACCTGTTCGGGTGTGGGGTCGTCCGGGAGTTCCGGCATGCTCGCGCGCAGCAGTTCCACCATGGCTGGATTGGCATCGACGCCGCCGAACGTGTCATCGATGAAGTCGTGGATGTAGCGGTGCCGTTCGGCTTCCGACAGATTCACCAGTTTGTGCATCAGATCCATCTCCTGTGGGTTGGAACCCCGTTCGGCCACCGCGTGCAACACCGCGCGCCGAAGCCGCAGTACACGGATCTGCGCGTCGAGAGCCGCCGCGTGCGCCGCAGCGACCTCGGTCATCGAGATCTCGCTGACCAGAATGCGCCGGATCGTGGCCAGATCGATGTCCAGCTCGCGCAACGTCCGGACCAGTTCCAGGCGCGCCAGGGCGTGCGTGTCGTAGAGGCGGTAGCCGGCCGGGCTGTGACAGGTCGGCGGAACGATTCCCTTGTCGGAGTAGAACCGGATCGTCTTGACCGTCAAGCCAGTTCGCGCGGCCAACGCCCCGATCGTGAGGAAGTTCTCGTCGTCCATGGCCACCAGCTTGGTGTCTCCCCCTGAGGGAGACTCAACCCGACACCACAGTCGACCCCACCGCACCATCCTGACCAGCACCGGCGATCACGACATCGGGTCGGACAACCGGGTGGCCTCGTCAGGTCGCCAGGGGCCTGCGAGCACGATGGTGCTGTCTCACTCGGCAGCGGACCGGCGCACATTCGACAGCGGAGTCAGCCAGGTGGCCGGGTCGGCCACGGGGAAGCGGCGGCCGGTGACGGTGGTGGGGACGAGGCGGAGGAAGTAGTCCTTCGCGCCGGACTGCCAGGGGGAGAGGGGGAGGTCGACGGTATCCATCAGGTCGTCGATCTCGCGGATTCCTTCGGCGCGGCCCTTGACGACCACGCTCCAGGCTCGGTGGGAGTCGGGAAGGTAGCCGTCGACTTCCAAGGCGACGGGGGCGTCCGACAGGGCGGCCGACATCTTGGTGCCGCGGGCGGTGCGGAACACGAGGGTTCCGTGGTCGACCGCGTAGTTGAGCGGAAAGATGTCGGGGTGGTCTTCCACCCACACGGCGAGGCGGCCTATCTCCCCGGTGCGCAGTAGGGCCCAGCACTCGTCGACAGCGAGGTTCTCGATGCTCGGGTCGTCGCTTCCCATCGGGTGCGCCTTTCCGTCGTGGGTGTCAGTCCGTGCCCGTCAACGCGCTGGTCCCAATCTATCCGCCCCGACCCGGGGAAGCGGCGGTTCGCCGCACATACGGCGGCCGCTCAGATGACGCCGAGGGCGAGCATCGCGTCGGCGACCTGGATGAAGCCGGCGATATTGGCGCCCGCCTGATAGTTGCCGGGGACGCCGTACTCGTCGGCGGTGGCCAGGCAGCGGTCGTGGATGCCGCGCATGATCTCGGCCAGGCGCTCCTCGGTGTGCTCGAAGCTCCACGAGTCGCGGGAGGCGTTCTGCTGCATCTCGAGCGCGCTGGTCGCCACGCCACCGGCGTTGGCGGCCTTGCCGGGAGCGAAGGTCACGCCCGCCTCGCTGAACACCCGCACCGCGTCCGGCGTGCAGGGCATATTGGCGCCCTCGGCGACGATCCGGCAGCCGTTGGCGACGAGTTTGCCCGCGGCGGTGCCGTCGAGTTCGTTCTGGGTCGCGCACGGCAGCGCGATATCGCAGGGCACCTCCCACAGCGAGCCGTCCGCGACGAATCGCGCGATGCGCGGGCGAGCCTGCGCGTAGTCGGCGATCCGGCCGCGCTGGACCTCTTTGATCTCCTTGAGCAGCGTCAGATCGATGCCCTTCTCGTCGACGACGTAACCGCTCGAATCCGAGCACGCCACCACCGTGCCGCCGAGTTCGTGGACCTTCTCGATCGCGTAGATGGCGACATTGCCCGAGCCCGACACCACCACGCGCTGCCCGTCCATGGACCGCCCCGCCGCGGCGAGGATCTCGTTGACGAAGAAGACCGCGCCGTAGCCGGTGGCTTCCCTGCGCACCTGCGAACCGCCCCAGGTCAGGCCCTTGCCGGTGAGGACGCCGGACTCGTAGCGGTTGGTGATGCGCTTGTACTGGCCGAACAGATAACCGATCTCGCGGCCGCCCACACCGGTGTCACCGGCCGGGACGTCGGTGTGCTCGCCGAGATGCCGGTACAGCTCGGTCATGAAGGCCTGGCAGAAGCGCATCACCTCGCCCTCGGAGCGGCCCTTGGGGTCGAAGTCCGAGCCGCCCTTGCCGCCGCCGATCGGCAGGCCGGTCAGCGAGTTCTTGAAGATCTGCTCGAAGCCGAGGAACTTCACGATGCCCAGGTAGACCGAGGGATGGAAGCGCAGCCCACCCTTGTACGGTCCGAGCGCGGAGTTGAACTCGACCCGGAAGCCACGGTTGATCTGCACGGCACCGGAATCGTCGACCCACGGCACCCGGAAGATGATCTGCCGTTCGGGCTCGCACAGCCGGCGGATCACCGCGGCGTCGGCGTAGTGCGAGTGCTTGGCGACGACGGGGCCGAGGCTGTCGAGTACCTCGTGGACTGCCTGGTGGAACTCGGATTCGCCGGGGTTGCGGCGCAACACCTCGTCGTAGATGTCACTCAGCTTCGCGTCCAGGACAGCCACCCGTGGACTCCTTGTCGTCGTCGTTCGCCTGCCGCGGCCGGGCCACATCGGGGGCCAGGCCGCACCTCACAGGCTAGCCGCACGTGCTGTGAGGACAGATTCAGCGGGGGAGGGTCTGGCCGGGCCGCAGGGAATCGCCGCACTCACCCGTCTTCTGGTAGTCGGACAGCAGATGCGGCAGGACGGTGCCCGAGTACTGGCGCAGCCGCGCGAGTTGCCGGTCGTCGCCGACGACGTCCTTGCGGACCCAGTCCTCGTCGGAGGACGACGGATCCTCGGACCGGTGGACCAGGTGGTAGTCGCGGGTCATGCGCGGGTCGAGGGTGAGTCCGTTGGCGAACCAGACGCCGTGTGTGTGCACGAAGGTGGGTTTGCGGTCCTCGAAGACGTAGTCCGCGAGGGTGATGCCTGCCTCGCCCGCGTAGATGTCGGCGATCTTCGCCTCGGTGAGCCCGGCCATATCGATCAGCCGCAGCCGCGAGGACATCGCGCTGCCACCCATGTCGGGTGCCAGCAGACTGCCCTGGTCGAGGCCGATGATGTCGGCGTAGCCGTTGACGTACTGGCCGAATCGCGTGGCGATCCAGCACAGGGGCACATCCGCGTCGGCGCGATAGGCCGCGCCCGCGTCGGCCAGCGCGACCCCGGAGGGGAGCAGGGCGCCGACCAGCGTCAGCGCCACCAGGGCCCGGCCCCGGGTGTGCAGTCGGGTCAGCACCTCCGCCGCGGACATCACCACGACGAACGCGGCCAGTACCCACACCGGGGTGGCGAACCGGAACTGCTTCATCCAGTCCGGCTCCAGCACGCAATAGGCGGCGATCGCCAGAATCAGCGGAACCAGCAGCGCGACAACGCCGTCCCGCCACCGGCTCGGCGTGGCCAGGGCGAAGCCGACCACGCCGACGGCCACGATCACCGCGGGCGCACCCGCGTACTGCACCAGTTCCCCCGCCCGGGTCAGGTCGGACACGGTCGGCAGCGCCTGATTCTTGGCCACCGCCGTGTTCGCGACGAGCCTGCCGAATTCGGCGTTGCGCCACAGCAGATACGCCCCGAACGGCACCGCGAACGCCACCCCGGAATACAGCACGTGCCGCAATGCGGTGCGCCACGACGTTCGTCGCACCAGCACCAGCGAGGTCAGGGGATAGGCGGCCAGATAGATCAGGCCGTCGGGCCGGGTCAGGGCCGCGAACGCCGCCAGCGCACCGGCGATCACCGCGACCGACGGCGTCCACAGGCGCTGATCCAGCACCGCCAGGAACAGGTGCACGGCCAGCACGCACACTGTCAGGGCGAACAGCGAGTTCTCCAGGCCGGAGAAGCACCAGATGACGAACGACGGAATCGCCGCCAGCACAACGGCGGTCGCGAAGGTCACCGCCGCGGGCCTGCGTGCGACGCGCCGCGCGGCGAGGTAGCAGGCGACGAGGATCCCGGCGCAGCACAGCAGCGCGATCGCCTTCGGATAGAGCACATAATCCGGGATGCCGAACAAGGCGCCGTGGTCGAACAGGCCCAGCCATTTGCCCACCACCAACACCAGGAGCCAGGTCGGGTTGGAGAATCCTTCCACCGGTTCCGCGCCGGCCTGCAACACCGGACCGGCGCCCTCGGCGACATTGCGCGCGTAGGCGAAGGTGATGGCGGCGTCGTCGACCAGCCAGTTGCCGTACCGCGTCGCCTGCCAGCCCAGTAGCAGGACTCCGCCGAGCACGGCCGCGATCGCGGTCCACCGCGATCGATCTCGTTGCGGTGGTACCTCTTCCGGAAGCTCGGCCACGGTGTCCGGCCGCGCTTCGATTACCTCAACCATTCATCAGATCCCAAGTTCGAACGATATCGCCGGAGAACGCCAAAACTTTAGCTTCTCTAACGAGTGTTGCTACACGACGCCGTCGAGCTCGGGATACGTGCTACGCCCGCACCTGTGGTGCCGTGGCTCGACATACCCGTGTACCCGCTCGGACGGCGCGAAAACCCCGGATCGAGACCATCACGCGATCGTAAGATTTCCGACGGCCGACCGCGGTGAGTGGGCATCACGAGGCGACGGCGTGGGCGGTGTGCGGATCCTTCCGGGTGTCGGTGGCCCGGCGTCGGTCGAGCCGGTGGGCGATGGCGACCGCCGCGAGCATGGCCGCGCCGAGGGCGGCGCCGATCCAGCCGACCGCCGCGTAGCCGAAGCCGGCGCCGAGGGCGAGACCGCCGAGCCAGGGGCCGACGGTGATGCCGACGTTGAAGGCCGAGAAGTTGGTGGCTGTGGCCAGGGTCGGCGCGTCACCGGCCAGGGTGAAGACGCGCGTGTTCAACGCCGGGTTGGTGGCGAATCCGAAGGCGCCCAAGAGGAAGACGAGCACGACCACGGGAGCGGGGGAGTGCAGTGTCAGCGCCAGGGCGGCCGCGATCGCGGTCATGCCGCTCGCGCCGACGTACAGGGTGCGGAACGGGTGACGGTCGGCGGTGCGGCCGCCGACGGTGATGCCGAGCAGGCCGCCGACACCGTAGAGAGCCAGGACCAGCGGGATCCAGGGCGCGGCGACGGCGGTGGCGTCGGCGAGCAGGGCGCCGAGGTAGGCGAACACGACGAACGTCGAGCCCGTCGAGAGCGCGGTGGCGGTGTAGGACAACCACAGTCGCGGATTCGCCATGACCCGCAGTTCGCGATCCAGACGCGCGACCGTGTCCGGCCGCCCGCCCGGAATCTTGGCGACGACGCCGATCATCGACAGCGCCGACAGCGCGGCCACGGCCCAGAACGCCGCCCGCCAGCCGAAGTGCTGACCGATCACCGTGCCCGCGGGCACGCCGACGATGGTGGCGATGGTCAGTCCGCCCGCGACGATGCTCATCGCCCGTCCGCGCTGCTGCGGCGGAACCAGGCTCACCGCCGTGGTCGCCGCCAGCGCCCAGAATCCCGCGTAGACGAACGCGCTCACCACCCTGGTGCCGAACAGGATCCAGTAGTCGTCGGTCAGCGCGCCGACGCCATGGGCGGCGACGAAGATCGCGAGAAAGGTCAGCAGGGCGTCGCGTCGCGGCCAGCGCAGCGTCACCACGGCGAGCAGCGGCGCGCCGACCAGCATGCCGAGCGCGAACGCCGAAATGAGCAGGCCCGCACGGGGAATGGACACGCCGAGATCTGCGGAGAGGTCGGTGAGCAGTCCGGCGAGCATCAGCTCGGAGGTGCCCTGGGCGAAGATCGACAGCCCGAGTACGTAGATGGCGGGAGGCATGAGCGGTCCTTCTCGATATTTTAGATTGGTCAGTCCAAAATGAGGGCGCGACGCGAGGTCGTGCCGGAAAAGCTGGGTCTACAAGCAGCGCAGGGCGGTCTCGGCGATCGCCTCGAGGGTGGCCCGGTCCGCACCGCCGCGCGCGGCCACGCGCATGCCGCCGATGGTCGCGGTGAGGAACTGGGCGAGGTCGCGGGCGGGGCGCTCGGTGGTGATGTCGCCGGCGCGCTGGCCCTGGCGGAGGGTGGCGGTGAGCGCGTCGAGGCGCCGTTCATGGTCGGTATCCAGCGTCGCGCGGACGGCGGGGTCGCGCGGGGCGAGCTCGATCGTGGAATTGACCACCAGGCAGCCCGTCGGGTCCTCGTCGGGCGCGTCGGCGACCTGGCGCAGAACGGCGCGCAGGCGCTCGCGGGCAGGCTCGTCGCGGTCGAGGATCTCGAAGATCGACGCGTTCTTGGTCGTCATGTAGCGGCGCAGCGCGCGCTCGAACAGGTCGTGCTTGCTGGTGAAGGTGTTGTAGATGCTGCTGCGGCCGAGGCCTGTTGCCGCGCAGAGGTCCTGGGTGGAGGTCGCTTCGTAACCCGCCGACCAGAAGGCGCGCATGGCGGCATCGATCGCACGGTCCTCGTCGAATTCCTTGGGGCGGGCCATGGGGTGGACCGTAGCACGTTTTGGATACATCAGTCCAAAATAGGCGGGCGCGGGGTGATCGAAACCGGGCGGGCGACGAGCTAGCGTCGAGAGGCGTGATGGCAGCCCTGCGACTCGACTCGCCACCGCGGACCGCGCCGCCGACGCGTTCGAGGGGCCGCGCGCCGACGGCGCGCACGGTGCTCCTCGTCGCCCTCGGTCTGGTCCTCGCCCAGCTGGCGTCACGGGCCTGGGTCGCCGCGTCCGGGTACTTCTACTGGGACGACTTCATCCTGATCGGCGAGGCGGGCAGGCATCCGCTGTGGTCGGCGGAGCTGCTGTTCACCAGCCACGATGGGCACGTGATGCCCCTGGCCTTCGCGCTGACCTGGCTGGTCACCGAGGTCGCGCCGCTGCGCTGGGGTGCCGCCGCCGCGGTGCTGCTCGTGCTGCAACTGCTCGCCTCGCTGGCGGTGCTGCGGCTGCTGGTCGTGCTGCTCGGGTGGCGGGTCAGGATGCTCGGACCATTGCTCTTCTTCCTGTTCGTGCCGTTGACCGTGCCCGCCTTCGCGTGGTGGTCGGCGGCGGTGAACGCCCTGCCGCTGCAGTTCGCGCTCGCCTGGGTGAGTGCGGACGCGGTCCTGCTGGCACGCACCGGGCGGCGGCGGCACGCGGTGTCGGGGGCGGCGGTGTTCGCGGTCGCGCTGCTGTTCTTCGAGAAGGCCGTGGTGGTGTTGCCGGTGGCCGTGGCCATCGTGGCGTTGCTCGCCTACGTCACCGGTGCGCCGGTGCGCGCGGCCGTCCGGCGCGGGGCCGCGCTGTGGACGGCGGCCGGTGCGGTCCTGCTGGCCTGGTCGGCGTTCTTCCTGCTGGTCATCCAGCGCCCGCGCGGACTGTCGCGCCCCGAGAACCCCGCCGCCCTGCTGCGCCAGGCACTCTCGGACGGCCTCGTGCCCACGCTCGTCGGCGGTCCGTGGCGCTGGGAACGCTGGCAGCCCGCGACGCCATGGGCGGACCCGCCCGGTCTCGCCGTCGCTGTGTGCTGGGCGGCATTGATCCTGTTCGCGGCGTGGACGATTCGTCATCGGGTCCGCGTCGTCGCCGTCTGGGCGTGTGCCGCGGCCTACGTCGTCCTGACCGTCGCTCCGGTGGTCGCCCTGCGCGACGGCCCCGGCACGGCCGCCCTGCTGCTGCAATCCATCCGGTATTTCGCCGATTTCGCCGTCATCGCGAGTGCGGGCCTGGCGCTGCTCCTGGCCGCCGGACCCCGGGGATCGACCGCGACCTCCGGTTCACGTGGGGTAACGACGGCCACCGACCGGGCTGCGATCATCGGCCGGTCGGTCGATACCGGTCGTCCCGTAGCCGATCCAGAAGACCCGGCGGGTGCGTATCGCGAGCGGGCCGCGCTCGACGGTGGTTCGTCGGGCGGCTCTCGGCCGCTGTCCGGATTCCGTCGTCGTGCGGTGCGGCGAGGCGTGGGTCTCGCGGTCGCGGTGGCCTTCGTGGCGAGCAGCCTGTACTCGACCGTCACATTCACCCGCGCCTGGGAGCCGAGCCCGGCCCGGACCTATGTCACCGGAGTCCGGGCCGCGCTCCCGGCATCGGACGCCCCGCTGCTCCCGCAGGAAGTGCCGTGGAATGTGCTCAACCCCTTGGCCTTTCCGCAGAACATGACCGATCACGTCTTCGCTCCGCTGGCCGGCCCCGACACCTTCGCGCGGTCGACCTCGCACCTGCGCATGTTCACCGACGCGGGCGAACTCGTCGACGCGCAGGTGTGGTGGAACCGCTCGACCGTGCCAGGCCCCGAGCCGGGATGCGGGTATCGGGTGCCGGGCGGCTCGGCGGTGCGGCTGCCGCTGGACGGTCCCATGCAGACCAGGGAGTGGACCGCCCAGCTGAACTACCTGGCCGATCGGGACGGGACGATCGCGGTGTCGTTCGAGGGCGGCGCCGAAACGGTCGCCGAGGTGCGTGCCGGCCTGCACCCGGTCTATCTGCGCATGCTCGGCGGCGGATCGGCCCTGCGCGTGCGGGCGCTCACCCCCGGCCTCGACCTGTGCCTCGGCACCGGCCCCGTCGGGGTCGTCGCACACGGCTGACAGGTCGGCCTGCCCGATCACCGTCCGCGTGCGATGCTGGGGCCATGAGGCAGTTTCGGGTGTGGGCGCCGGCGGCGGGGGCGGTGCGGCTGCAGCTGGACGAGGTGGACCACCCGATGCGCCGCAACGGCGGCGGCTGGTGGTCGGTCACCGTCGAGGCAGGCCAGGGCGCCAGATACGGGTTCCTGATCGACGACGATCCGACCGTCCTGCCCGACCCGCGCTCGCCGCGCCAACCCGACGGTGTCCACGCGCCCTCGGCCGTGCACGACCTCGACCCCGACGCCTGGACCGATCACGGCTGGACCGGGCGTCAACTCGCCGGATCGGTGTTCTACGAGCTGCACATCGGGACCTTCACGCCGGAGGGCACCTTCGACGCGGCCATCGGGCGACTCGATCACCTCGTGACCCTCGGCGTCACCACCGTGGAACTCATGCCGGTCAACGCCTTCGACGGCACCCACAACTGGGGTTACGACGGCGTGCTCTGGTACGCGGTGCAGGAGAGCTACGGCGGTCCCGACGGCCTGCAGCGGTTCGTCGACGCCTGCCATGGCCGTGGCCTGGCGGTCTGCCTCGACGTCGTCTACAACCATCTCGGTCCCTCCGGCAACTACCTGCCGCGCTTCGGTCCCTATCTCAGCGAGGGCCGCAACACCTGGGGTCAGAGCGTCAACCTGGACGGCCCCGGATCCGACGCGGTGCGCCGCCACATCATCGACAACGCCCTGCGCTGGCTGCGGGACTTCCACCTCGACGCGCTGCGCCTGGACGCCGTGCACGCGCTGGTCGACCGCACCGCGATCCATCTGCTCGAGGAACTGACCGTCGAAACCGCCGCCCTGTCGGCGCATCTGGGCCGCCCGCTCAGCCTGATCGCCGAGAGCGACCTCAACGACCCGCGCCTGATCACCCCGCGCGCCGCCGGCGGGTACGGGCTCACCGGCCAGTGGAACGACGACCTGCACCACGCCGTGCACACCGCCGTCTCCGGCGAACGCCAGGGCTACTACGCCGATTTCGGTTCCCTGGCCTGTCTCGCCCAGACGCTGACGCACGGCTTCTTCCACGCCGGAACCTATTCCAGTTTCCGCGGCCGCACGCACGGCGTCCCGCTGCGTCGCGACCTGATCCCCGGCAGCGCGCTGCTCGGCTACACCTGCACCCACGACCAGATCGGCAACCGGGCGCTCGGCGACCGCCCGAGCGCGTATCTCACGCCCGGCCAGCTGGCGGTGAAGGCGGCGCTCGTGCTGCTCTCGGCCGGCACCCCGATGCTGTTCATGGGCGAGGAGTGGGGCGCGCGCACCCCGTTCCAGTTCTTCACCTCGCACACCGACCCGGACGTCGCCGCGGCCACCGCCGCAGGCAGGCGCGCCGAGTTCGCCGAGCACGGATGGGCCACCGACGAGGTCCCCGACCCGCAGGACCCGGCCACCTTCACCCGCTCGACGCTCGACTGGACCGAACCGACCCACGAACCACACGCCCGCCTGCTGGCCTGCTACCGCGCCCTGCTCGCCCTCCGCAAGACCAGGCCCGAGTTCGGTGACCCCTGGCTGGAGCGGGTCTGGGCCGACTACGACGAGGCACGGCGCTGGTTCGTGCTGCGGCGTGGCCGGGTCTCGGTGGTGTGCAACCTGGCCGAGGACGAGGCCGTGATCCCGGTGCACGGCCGGGTTCTGCTCGCCTGGGCGCCCGCCACCGAATCCGGTGCGGGAACGCTCATCTCGGGCCACAGCTTCGCCGTCCTGGAGGAGGGTGACGGCGCGGGCACCGTGGTCACCGAATGACCGGGCAAGGGCACAGCTAGGGCACGGTCGTTCACCGACCGTTGCCCTGGCGAACAGACGTCCGTACGGTAATACGATGAGCAACGACGCTTACGGGCAGGACAGTGCTGCCCTTCCGGCCGGTGTCGGCGGTTTCGCCCCGGCCGGATTCGGTCCCCTGGTGCGCGCCTTCGCCACCTTGATCGGCCATCGCCGCGGCGCGGGCGGCGCCATCGCGATCCATCGTCACGGCGAGCCCCTCGCCCACGTCTGGGCCGGCAGCGCGGGGAATCAGCGCCCGTGGACGGCCGACACCGGCGCCATCGTGTTCTCCGCGACCAAGGGCGTCACGGCGACCGTCATCCACCGGCTAACCGATCGCGGACTCATCGATTACCGCGCGCCCGTCGCCGAGTACTGGCCGCGCTTCGCGGCCAACGGCAAGGGCGACATCACCGTCGCCGACGTCCTCACCCACCGCGCCGGGCTGTCCGCGCTGGGCGCGGTCGCCGACACCGCCGCCGAATCCCTTGATCACGAGCTGATGGAGGACCGGCTGGCGCTGGCCGCCCCCGACCGGCTGCGCGGCGTCCCGACCTACCACGCGCTCACCTATGGCTGGCTGCTCGCCGGCTTGGCCAGGGCGGTCACCGGGCAGTCGATGAGCGCGCTGATCCGGGCCGAGGTCACCGAACCGCTCGGCATCGACGGCATCCACCTCGGTCGCCCGCCCGCGGGTTCCTCGACCGAATACGCGCCACTGGCCGGTGCGCACCTGAGCCTGGCGGGGCACCCGATCGCCGCCGGCGTCCTGAACCGGGTCGGGCAGTGGGTCCCCGGCCCCCTCGGCGCCGCCTCCCGCTGCCTGTTCGTCCCCGGCCTCAACACCATCCTCGACGGCGACGAGCCGACCATCCTGGACACCGAGATGCCCGCGGGCAACGGCGTGTGCACAGCCTCGGCGCTGGCCAGGATGTACGCCGCGCTCGCCGACGGCGTCACCGTCGACGGGCGGCCGTACCTGCGCCCCGAGACGCACCGGGCCATCCGCCGGGTGCAGACCTACCGGCTCGACCACGCCCTGTTCTACATCCCGATGATGTGGCGCCTGGGCTACCACTCGGTGCCGGTGCCCGGCGCGCGCACCGGATTCGGCCATATCGGCCTCGGCGGGTCCTTCGGCTGGGTCGATCCGCAATCGGGTCTCTCGGTCGCCTTCGTGCACAACCGGCTCGACCAGTCCCTGCTGGCCTACGACCAGGTCGCGATGGGCTGGTTGCTGCCACTGGCCGTCGCGGGCGCGCACGCCACCCGCGGCCGCGGGACGAAGATCGACCGCGCGGCCGCGTGATCGCTCAGGTCAGGTAGCGGTACGCCGGAGACCCCGGTTCCAGGCGCTCGGCCTGGATCGGGGACTCCTCGATGCGGTGCAGCAGCGACGCCAGATCGTCGGTGGCGCCGAGCTCGATGCCGACCAGCGCCGCCCCGGTCTCCCGGTTGTTGCGCTTGACGTACTCGAACATGGTGATGTCGTCGTCCGGGCCGAGGACATCGTCGAGGAACCGGCGCAGCGCCCCTGGCTCCTGCGGGAAGTCGACCAGGAAGTAGTGCTTCAGGCCACGGTGCACCAGCGAGCGCTCGATGATCTCGCCGTACCGCGAGACATCGTTGTTGCCGCCCGAGACCAGCACGACCACCGTCGACCCCGGCTCGACATCGATCTCGGCCAGCGCCGCGGTGGCGAGCGCACCCGCGGGCTCGGCGATGATGCCCTCGTTCTGGTAGAGATCGAGCATGGCGGTGCAGATGGCGCCCTCGTCGATCTGCATCATCCGGAACGACGCTGTGCCGGAGGGGGATTCGCTGGTGACCAGCAGGGGCAGCGAGGCGTGCGAGACCACCCGGCCGCCGAAGGACGCGGCCGCCTGGTAGGGCAGATCGCCGATGCGGCGCACGGCGGCGCCGTCGACGAACGGGTCGATCTCGGGCAGCGTCACCGGACCGCGGGCCACCAGCGCCGCGGTCATCGACGCCGCGCCGGCGGGCTCGACGCCGAGCAGGCCGGTCCGCGGCGCGCGCTCGCGCAGGTAGGTACCGATGCCGGCGAGGCACCCGCCACCACCGACCGGCACGATCACCAGATCCGGCGCGGTGCCGAGCTGTTCGAGGAATTCGGCGGCGATGGTGCCCTGCCCCGCGGCGGTGCGTGGATCGTCGAAGGGCGGCACCATGGTCGCGCCCGTGCGGGCGACATCGTCGGCGGCGGCCGCGGCGGCCGCGTCGTAGGTCTCGCCGACGGCGATCAGTTCCACGAACTCGCCACCGTGCACGCGGATGCGGTCGCGCTTCTGCTTCGGGGTGGTGGTCGGCACGTAGATGCGCCCGCGCACACCCATGGCCCGGCAGGCGAAGGCCACACCCTGCGCGTGGTTGCCCGCGCTGGCCGCGACGACACCCGCGGCACGTTCGGTGGCGGTGAGCTGGACCATCAGGTTGTAGGCGCCGCGCAGCTTGTACGAGCGCACCGCGGTGAGGTCCTCGCGCTTGAGATACACCTGCGCGCCGGTGCTCGCCGACAGCCGCGGGGAGAACTGCAGCGGCGTCGGCTCGATGATGTCGGAAATTCGCTTGGCGGCGGCGTCGATCTCGTCCGCGGTCAGCGGCGGACGGGTTACGGACACTTCGGCGACGTCAGCGATGGGGGACACCCGGTAAATGCTACCGAGGCGGGTCGGGCGCCCCGCGACTGCTCCCGCCGCGGGGTGTCACGGCGGCGGGAGCACTGATACGCCGAGGTCAGCGCGGGGTGAGGACGAAGACCGGGATCTCGCGATCGGTCTTCTTCTGGTATTCGGCGTAGTCGGGCCAGACCGCGACCGCGCGATCCCACCACAGCGCCTTCTCCTCGCCGAAGACCTCGCGCGCGGTGTAGTCCTTGTTGACGGTCCCGTCGCGCAGCTCGACGTGCGGCTCGGCCTTGATATTGAAGTACCAGACGGGATGCTTCGGCGCCCCGCCCAGCGACGCGACGACGGCGTACTCACCGTCGTGCTCGACCCGCATGAGCGGCGTCTTGCGCAGCTTGCCGGTCTTGGCGCCCTTGGTGGTGAGCAGGATGACGGGCTTGCCCTGCAGTGAGGTGCCGTCGGCTCCGCCGGAGTTCTCGTAGGTCTCGGCCTGGGTGCGTGCCCAATCGGAAGTGCTCGGTGCGTACTCTCCAGTCAGTGGCATGACCTGCACAACGATCCGTCCGCGTGTGATGTTCCCGATAGGTCCCGAGTGGAAAGTTCGGTGGCCCGAACTTCGGAATGCGCCTATCCTGTGTGCATGGCAGTGGTCACCCCATCGGCAGCGCGCGCGACAGTCGACATCGCGGGCAGCGCCTGGCCGGTCTACAAGCTCGAGGCGCTGGTCGCCGGGCTGGTCGTCGGTGCCCTGCTGCTGCTCATCGTCGGCTCGGCGCAGACCGCCGTGCTGGTCGCGGCCGCGGTCGCCACCGCGCGCTGGACCGTCGGGGCCGTCCGGGCGCATTCACTCCGCTAGCTCGAGCGAGCTCAGCTCCCCGCGCGAGAGCACACCCAGTTTCGGATACGCCTTGTACAGGTGGTGCCCGACCGTGCGATGACTCAGCACCAGGCGCGCCGCGATCTCCCGATTCGACAACCCCTGCGCGGCCAGCCGGACGATCTGGGCCTCCTGCGGGGTGAGCACACTCAACGGACCCTCGCTCGACCGCGCGTCGACCCCGATCCCCAGCGCGGCCAGTTCCGTGCGCGCCCTGGTACTCCACGGCGCCGCGCCGAGCCGCTCGAACAGAGTGAGCGCCTGCTCGAGCTGGGTCCGCGCGTCGGCCTTGCGCTTGTCCCTGCGCAACCACTCGCCGTACAGCAGCCGGGTGCGCGCCTCGTCGAACGGGCGGTTGGCGGCGAGGGCGGTGCGAAAATGCGGCTCCGCGTCGGCGCCCTCGGCCAGCAACGCCCGTCCTCTGGCCACCAGCGCGGCGATCCACGGCTGCCCCGATCGCGCCGACCACTCGCTGAGCTGCGTCAACGCCGCGTCCGCCGGCACGCCGAGCCGCGCAGCCACCTCGATCTGGTCGGCCAGGCTGCGCAGCCCGCTCACGTGATGTCTGGCCGGTTCCGCGGTCATGTGCGCGAGTTCGGCTCGAGCCTGCTCGAGCCTGCCCGTCCCGAGCGCGAGTAGCGCCAGCGCCGCATGCGCCCACGGGGCTCCGGCCGCGCGCGCTCCGCCGAACTCCTCGGCCATCGTCCGGTCGGCGTGCTCGCGGCAGGACCGCTCGTCACCGCGTATCGCCGCCAGATAGGCCACGAACGCGCTGAGCTGGCTGACCCACTGCGGCTGACCGATGTCGGCGGCGATGCGCAGGCCCTCCTCGGCCGCGCCCCGGCCGGCACCCGGCCGCCCGCCGAACAGCTCGGCCTCCGCCCGGAAGAACAGCAGCGGCGCCAGCAGCGCGATCCGGCCCTGCTCGCGGCTCTCGGCGATGAGCTCGTCGGCCAGTTCGCCCACCTGCTCGTCCTGGCCGACCACCAGCCCGCTGCCACACAGCTGCACGAGGTCGGCCGGGCTGTCGGCGCCGTTGGCCCTGGCCGCCGCGGCGGCCGCACGCAGATCGACCGTGCGCCGGCCGGTCAGCGACCCGGTCAGATATCGCGCGATCGGTGTGAACGGGTCGTCCTCGTCGAGCGCTGAGGTAGCCAGCAGCTCGGCCACTTCATCGAGCTCCGCGGGCCCGAGGTACCACGCCGTGTGCACCGCTCGTGTCACGATCTGCGCGGGCACTCGCCCGCCGCCGCGTCCCTGGTGGCCGGACTCGGCTGCGGCGTCGCCACGCGCGGCCGCCATCAGGCGCCGATGCGCGGAACCCAGCGCCCCCGCGGCGAATTCGACCTGGGCTCGCACCAGTTCCAAGCGCAGACGCACGCCCGGATCCTGCTCGCACGAGTCCTCGCCCGTCTGGGTGGCGGCGCGGTCCGCGAGGCGGGCGGCATAGTCGAACAGCCCGGCCTCGGTGGCGGTTTCGGCGGCGGCGACGAGCCGGCGGACCCGCGTGGCGGGGTCGACGCTCAACGCGGCGGCGCGATCATAGGCGGCGACCGCGCCATGGAAGCCGTTGCGGCGACGGGCGCGATCCGCGGTGTGCTCCAGGGCGGAGGCGGCCTGCTCATCGGAACCCGTTGCGGCGCTGGCGAGATGCCATGCGCGCAGGTCGGCGGCGTCGGGGTCGGTCATCGCCTCGGCCAGCGCGCGATGGGCGGCCAGCCGATCGGTGAGCGCCGAGCCCTGGTAGACGGCGGCGCGGGAGAGCGGATGACGCCACGTCACCACCTGCCCGTCGGTGCGCACCAGCCCGGCGTCGGCGGCGGGTTGCAGATCGGGCAGCGCCGCGCCGAGGTGGGCGGCGGCGCGCAGGATCGGGGCAAGGTCCGTCGTGCCCGCCGCGGCTGCCAGCAGCAGCACCGTGCGCGTGGCGGCGGGCAGCCGGGCCACCCGGCCGTAGAAAGCCAGCTGCAGCCGCTGTGTCAACGGCAGCGGATTCAGGTCGTCCACCGCGCCAAGCACCGACGGAAGCTCCAGCAGCGCAAGCGGATTGCCACCCGCTTCGACCAGCAGCCGATACCGCGCCGTGGGCGACAGCGCGGTCGTTCCCGCGTCGAGCAGGGCGGCCGATGCCTCGGGCCGCAACCCGGGCAGTATCAACTCCGGCAGACCGGGCGCGGGGAAGTCTCCCGGCCCGGAGCGCGCGGCGAACAGCATCACCACACCCTCGGCGTCCAGCCTGCGGGCGGCGAACAGCAGCGTCTCGG
Source organism: Nocardia neocaledoniensis (assembly GCF_029868625.1). Taxonomy (GTDB): domain Bacteria; phylum Actinomycetota; class Actinomycetes; order Mycobacteriales; family Mycobacteriaceae; genus Nocardia; species Nocardia neocaledoniensis_A. The sequence goes on from NZ_JARWOJ010000353.1 coordinate 28,337, forward strand.
CGGTGGCCCGATCCAGCCAGTGCGCGTCGTCGATCAGGACGAGCAGTGGTCCCTCCGCCGCCTCCTCGGCCAGCAATGTGAGGACGGCGAGACCGATCAGCATCCGGTCCGCGGGCGCGCTCTCGCCCAGCCCGAACGCCGATTCCAGCGCCTCGCGCTGGCGCGGTGGCAGCTGCCGCACCAGCGCCATCCCCGGCCGCAACAGCAGATGCAGCGCCGCGAACGGCAATTCGGCCTCGGACTCGATCCCCGCACCACGCGCCGCCGGGATGCCCTGGGCCGCCGCGTAATCCAGCAAGGCCGACTTGCCGATCCCGGCCTCGCCGCGCAGCACGAGGGCGCCGCTGCGTCCGGCGCGCGCACCGGCGAGCAGGTCGTCGATGACGGCCTGTTCGGCCTCGCGTCCGTAGAGCATGCGCACCACGGTATCGCCGTACCGGTACGCCGTGGCGAAAGTACCTATAGGTGACTGATTCGCCCGGCCCCCGCGCCGAAATACCGTAGGTGTCATCGCGGGAACGAACCCACGAAGCACCAGCTCAAACCCTATTTTCGGAGGTCGAGATGAACACCGTCGTCGCGCAGTACCTGGAGACCTGGAACACCCGCGAGCCCAGCGACCGCCGCGCCGCCGTCGCCCGGCTGTTCACTCCGGAGGCCCGCTACGTCGACCCGCTGGTCGCCGTCACCGGCCACGCCGAACTCGAGGCCGCCATCGCCGGGGTGCAGGCCCAGTTCCCCGACTGGACCTTCCGCCTGGCCGGACCGGTCGACGCGCACCACGACCAGGTCCGCTTCACCTGGGGCCTCGGCCCCGCCGAGGGCGAGCCGGTGGTGATCGGCTTCGACGTCGCGGTCCTCACCGACGGGCGCATCGACAGTGTCTTCGGCTTCCTCGACAAGGTCCCCACGTCCGCCTGACCCACCTGCCCGAATCAGGAGATCCGCCATGACCACCGCCCCGTCCCGCCTGTCCACCCTGCTCGCGCCCGGCGAGCCCCTGCTGCGCCTGTCGCTGCGTCTCGACGCCGTCGTCACCGGCGCCAACGGCCTGGCCTACCTCGCGCTGGCCTACCCCCTGGAACGTCTGCTCGGCCTCGAGGCCGGCGCCGGTCTCGCCATCGGCGCCTTCCTCACCGCCTACGGGCTCGCCGTGGCGGTGGTCGGACTCCGGTCGCCGATCTCGCGGCCCGCGGCGGGCGCGGTGGCGATCGGCAACGCGGCCTGGGTCGTGGCCAGCCTCGCCGCCGTGCTCACCGGAGCGCTGAGCCTGACCACGGTCGGCACGGTGTGGGCGGTGCTGCAGGCGATCACCGTCGGCGGCTTCGCCGCGCTGCAGTACCGCGGTTTGCGCACGGCGTGACGATCGCACCGGGAACGGGGCCACGAGCATCGTGGCCCCGTTCCCGCTGTCGCGGAACGGGTCTCAGCGCACGAGCAGCGCGACCGGCAACCGCGCGAACAGCTTCTCCATCTCGGCGCCGCCCGAGTAGGTGTGGCCCGTCAGCCGGTCGATCCAATTGCCTTCCGGCAGTGCCAGTGTCGTGTCGAGCCAGCCGGTGGCGGCGAGACCGACCGAATGCCGGGTCGCCACCACGATCACCTCGATGTCCTCACCGGCGGCGCCCCGGCCATAGGAGACCACCCGGTGGGCGTGCTCACCGACCGCGTACATCGGCAGATACGACCCGCCGACGAAACACTCCGGGCGCTCCCGGCGCAGCCACAGCGCGTACGCGACCACCCACATCTTCGCCGCGCCCGTGGTGTCCAGTGTCGGTGGCTCGGTGAGGGATTGGAGCAGACCCGCGCGCACGGCGAAGTTCACCGGCCGCCGGTTGTCCGGGTCGACGAGCGAGTCCTCCCACAGTTCGGTGCCCTGATAGAGGTCGGGGATGCCGGGACCACACAGCTGCAACAGCTTCTGGGCCACCGCGTCCGACCACGCGTGCGGAGCCAGCTCGTGGGCCAGATCGCCGATGCCGGTGCCGACCGGGCCGTCGATGACCGCGTCCAGCCAGCCGTGCACCGCCGCCTCGAACTGCGCGTCCGGCTCCTCCCATGAGGTCTTCACCCCCGCCTCGCGGATCGCCTTCTCCGCGAACTGGTGCAGCCGGTCGCGCAGCCCCGGCACCGACGACGCTGGCCTGCCGTCGGCGGGCCAGATCCCGAACATGTTCTGCAACAGGAACAGTGCCGTCGCGCCGTCGGGCGCCGGGGTGGTCTCGAGCCAGCCGCGCACCCGCTGCGACCACAGCTCGGCCACCTGGGACAGCACGCCGATCCGGGCGCGGACGTCCTCGCCGCGCTTGGTGTCATGGGTCGACAGCGTCGTCATGGTCGCGGGCCAGCGCTGCGACCGTTCGCTGTTGGACAGGTGGAAGTCGTTGACGGAGTGGCCGAACCGCGCCGGATTACCACCCACCTCCTGCAACGACACCAGGCGCGCGCCCTGATAGAACATGGTGTCCTCGACCGACTTCGCGGTGATCGCGCCGCACACCTGGGAGAACCTGATCGCCGCCTCACCGCCCTTGGCCAGCGCGGTCACCAGCACCGACAGCGGCGCGGTGAGTTCGGCGTTGCGCTTCTCCACCTCGGCCACCACCGCGGCGGTGATCCCGGCCAGCGGTGCGTAGTCCACCCGGTAGACCGGCATGAACGCCAGCACCTCGATGGTCGCGTTGCTCACCGCGAGGGTGTCGAAGCTGCCCGCGTGGCCGTCGCGCTTGATCGCCGCGACCAGCCGCCGGATCTCCGGCGCCAGAATGGTTTCCGCGACGGCGCGCTTGATCCGGTGCTCGGTCTCGCCGAACCAGGCCCGGTCGCTGCCGTGCCCGGCGACGTGCTGCGACAGCTCGGTCAGCGTGGCCTCGCCGGACGGATCGATGAGCACGCCACCGACATCGGCGAGCGCGTCGTAGCCGGTGGTGCCGTCGACCGGCAATGTCGCGTCCAGCGGCTCGCGATTGGCGAGGATCTTCTCCACCAGCAGCAGCCGCTGCGGGCCGATCAACCGGCGCAACCGGGTCAGGTAGGCGCTGGGGTGGGCGAGCCCGTCGGGATGGTCCACGCGCACACCGTCGATCAGGTCGTGCTCACACCAGGCCGCCAGCTCGCGATGGGTCGCCTCGAAAACCTCCGCGTCCTCCTGCCGCAGCGCCGCCAGCCCGCTCACCGCGAAGAACCGCCGGTAGGTGCACACCCCGGCCTTCCAGCTCACCAGCCGGTAGTGCTGGCGGTCGTGGATGCGCAGCGCGTTGTCGCCGTCGGTGCCCGGCGCGATCGGGAAGCGCAGATCGTGCAGCGCCAGCATCGGCTCCGAGCCCGACCGGTCCACGGTCAGTGCCGCCGGGTCGTTCTCGCTCCGCAGCACCGGCAGTGCCAGCCTGCCGCCCGCGCCGTTGCCCTGGCTCCAGTCGATGTCGAAGTATTTGGCGTACTTGGACTCCCGACCGTTGCGCAGCACGTCCCACCACCACGGATTCTGCTTCGGATCGCCGACACCCACGTGATTGGGCACCAGGTCGACGATCAACCCCATGCCGCGACTGCGCACCTCGTCCGAGAGCGCCTTGAGTCCGGTGGGCCCGCCGAGCGCGGCCGAGACGGTCGTCGGGTCGGTGACGTCGTAGCCGTGCGTCGAGCCGTGCGCGGCGGTGAGGATCGGCGACAGGTACAGATGCGAGATCCCCAGTTGCTGCAGGTATTCGGCGATGGCTCTGGCATCGGCGAAGGTGAGCGCGTCGGGCCGCAACTGCAGCCGGTAGGTACTGCGCACCGTGCTCGGCCGGAGGGGCGCGCGATGCAGCAGGGTCAGCGGATCGGTCACGTAGGTCTCGGTCATCGTTTCGGTCAGGCGGTTCGGCGTAGGACGAGCAGGCAGCGGCTGGGGACGGGCAGGGGGGGGGGGGGGGGGGCGGGCGCCCCCCCCCGCGCCCCGCCCGGCGGCGGCGCGCGGGAGCGGGAGCGGAGCGGCGGCGGCGCGGCGCACCGGCGCACCAACCGTCGCTGGAACCCGAACATCCAGACCGTGCGTGCGCAGGTTGCCCCTGGCAACACCCGCCGGATGAACGTGTGCACCTCCTGCCTGAAGGCGGGCAAGGTCGTCCGCGGCTGATTCTCAGCCC
>NZ_JARWOJ010000354.1 GCF_029868625.1 Nocardia neocaledoniensis
CCCCGGGCCCCCGGCGCCCCGCCGGCGGCGGCGGGGGGGGCGCGCGGGGGGGCCCCCCCGGGCGCCGGGGGGGCCGGCCGCGGCGTCGAGCGCGGCCACGCCGGTCGCCTCGTCGCCGTCGGCGACCGTGGCGATCTGCGCTCCGGTCGCCGGATCGACGACCGGCATGGTCGCCGCGCTCGGCACCCAGCGCCCATCGAGGAACTGGGCGACCGGAAGGTCGGTGTGGGTCATCATGCCTCCGTGGCCGGGTCGAAGATGATCACCTGACGCACCGCGGCGCCGTCGGCGAGCTGATCCATCGCCTCGTTGAGGTCGTCCAGACCGATGCGGGCCGAGATCAGCTTCTCGACCGGCAGCCTGCCCGCACGCCACATCTGCTCGTATCGAGGGATGTCGCGTGCGGGGACGGCCGAGCCGAGATAGCTCCCGACGACGGTGCGGGCCTGCGCGGTGAGTGTCAGCGGTGAGAGAGTGGCCGTGGCCGACGGGGCGGGCAGTCCCACGGTCACGGTCGTTCCGCCAGGAGCCGTTGCGAGGAAGGCCGTCTCGAAGGCGGCCGGGTGACCGGCGCACTCGATCACGTAGCGCGCCTGAATGCCTTGCGCCGCCACCTGTTCCGGTGTGTAGGTCTCGGTGGCTCCGAGATCGCGGGCAGCGGCGAGCTTGGCGGGCAGCCGGTCGACCGCCACGATGCGCCGCACCCCGATCGCGGCCGCGGTGAGCAGCGCGGCCATGCCGACCCCGCCGAGCCCGACCACCATCAGATCGTCCTCGGGCGCCGGATCGGCGACATTGAGCACGGCGCCGCCCCCGGTGAGGACGGCGCAGCCCAGCAGCGCCGCGACCTCCGGTGGCACGTCGTGGCCCACCGGCACGACGGAGGCCTGATCGATCACCGCGTGCGTGGCGAAGCCGGAGACGCCGAGATGATGGCGCACGGGCCTGCCGTCCCTGCTCAGCCTGCCGGGGTGGTGCAGGAGTTCGCCCGCCGTGTTCGCCCTGGTCCCCTCGGTGCACGGCAGCTGTCCACCGCGCGCGCACGCCGCGCAGCGCTCGCAGCGCGGCAGGAACGACATGACCACGCGGTCACCGACGGCGAGGTCGTCGACCTGGTCACCGAGGGCCGCCACGATGCCCGCCGCCTCGTGCCCGAGCAGCATGGGCAGCGGCCGCACCCGATTGCCGTCGACCACACTGAGATCGGAGTGGCACACCCCGGCCGCCTCGATCCGCACCAGTACCTCGGTCGGGCCCGGCTCGTCGAGTTCGAGGTCGTACACCCCGATCGGACGCGACGACGCGAAGGGTCGCGGCCGATCGTGGTGGTCGAGGACCGCGCCGCGGATGCGCATCAGATCGCCGCTTCCGCGTGCCCACCCGGCGCGCTCACCAGGGCGCGCAGGTGATCGCTCTGATCGCCCAGGGTGTGTTCGATGGTGCTGAGCCGGGCGGTGTAGTGGCCGACCGGGTATTCGGCCGTCATGCCGATGCCGCCGTGCAGCTGGATCGCCTCCTGGCCGATGTGCTTGCCGGAGCGGTCGATGCGCCGTTTCGCGCGCGAGGCCACCGTGGCATCGACGACCCCGTCGGCCAGCGACATCGCCGCGTACAGGCTCATGCTGCGGGCCAGTTCCAGCGAGACGTACATGTCGGCCGCGCGGTGGGTGAGCGACTGGAAGGTGCGCAGCGCGACGCCGAACTGCTTGCGGGTCTTCAGATATTCGGTGGTGAGGCGCAGCGCCTCGGCCATCGCGCCGACCGCTTCGGCGCCGAGCGCGGCCTGGCTGGTGATCACCGCTTCGTCGATGACGGCACCGGCGTCGAGGGCGGTACCGAGCACTGTGCCTGCGGCGCCGCGGAATTCGATGTCGGCGCCGCGATGACCGTCGTAGGCGCGGTAGGCACTCCGCACGACCGCCGCGTCCGTGGCGTCGACGAGGAACAGCGCGGTCTCACCGGTCGGGACCGCGGCGGAGACGATCAGCTGGTCGGCCCGATCACCGCCGGGCACCAGGCTCTTGCGCCCGGTCAGTGCCCACCGGTCGCCGTCGGCGACGGCCAGGGTGCGCGGCTCCGGATACGGCCAGCGCACGCCCGGTTCGGCATGGGCGAAGGCGAACAGCCGCTCGCCGTCGACGATGCCCGGCAGCAGGGCGGCGCGCTGATCCGGCGTGCCCGCCCGGCCGATGAGCAACGCGGGCAGCAGGGCACAGTCGAAGACCGGTTCCGGCGCCAGCGCACGGCCGAGCTCCTCCATGGCCAGCAGGGTCTCGATGGGGCCGCCGCCGATGCCGCCGTCCTCGCTCGACACGGTGAGCCCGAGCAGGCCGATCTCGGCGAAGGCCGACCACACCTTCGGATCCCAGCCGGGATCGTCGGCGATGACCGCCGCGCGGTGCTCGGGGGTGTAATGGCGGGTCAGCACGCTGCGCACGGTGTCACGCAGCATCGTCTGCTCAGGGGTGAAGGTGAAATCCATGGCGGTTGCTCACAGTCCGAGGATCGTGGAGGCGATGATGGTGCGCTGCACTTCGTTCGACCCTCCGTAGATGGAAGTCTTGCGGTAGTTCAGGTATCCGGCGAGCGCGCGACGCGACCAGTCGTCGGTCTCCCCCACCCTGGCGACGGCGGCGGGGCCGGCGATGTCGACGAACAGCTCGGTGACGGCCTGCTGCAGTTCGGTGCCGCGCAGTTTGAGGATCGAGGAGACGGGGTTCGGGGCGCCGTCGCTCGAGCTCGCCGCCACCCGCAGCTGCACCAGTTCCAGTGCCAGCAGCTCGTTGTCGAGGTCGGCGATGCGGGCGGCGAAGGCCGGGTCGTCGAGGAGCGTCCCCGCGCCGAGCGCGGTGCGGGCGGCGTATTCCTTCGCCAGCTCGAGGCGGACCTTGGTCTGCCCGACCGCGGCGATGCCCGTGCGCTCGTTGCCGAGCAGGAACTTGGCGTAGGTCCAGCCGTGGTTCTCCTGGCCGACGAGCTGATCGGCCGGGACGCGCACGTTCTCCAGGAACACCTCGTTGACCTCGAAGCCGCCGTCGATCAGCTCGATCGGCCGCACCGTCACGCCGGGCGTGTCCATCGGGAACAGCAGCATCGAGATGCCGGCCTGCTTCTTCGGCGCGGCCGGGTCGGTGCGGACCAGGCAGAACATCCAGTCCGCGCTCTGGGCCGCGGTGGTCCAGGTCTTCTGCCCGTTGACGATGTAGTCGTCGCCGTCGCGGACCGCGACCGTGCGCAGCGAGGCCAGGTCGGATCCGGCGTCGGGCTCGGAGAAGCCCTGGCACCACCAGATGTCGAGGTTCGCCGTCGCGGGCAGGAAGCGGGCCTTCAGCTCGGGCGAACCGAACTCGGCGAGGACCGGGCCGATCATGTTGGCGTTGAAGGTGAGCGGTTCCGGCACCGAAGCCAGCTGCAGTTCGTGGTGCCAGATGTGGTGCTGCACGGGCGACCAGTCGCGCCCACCCCACTCCACGGGCCAGTTCGGGACCGCCAGCCCGGCGGCGTTGAGGATCCGCTGGGTGGTGACGTAGTCGTCCTTGCTGAGTTCGTGCATGTGCCGCTGCCGCTCGCGGATGTCCGCGGGGATCTCACGGCGGAAGAAGGCGCGCAGCTCGTCGCGGAAGGCGAGCTCGTCCTCGGTGAAGGCCAGTTGCATGGTCCGGTATGTTACACAGAGTCACCTGTGTATCAAATGGAAGCGGGAATCGGCCCATGAGCAGTTCCGTCAGGACGGCCGGATGCGATGTCCAGCGCGGTCGTCTCCTCGCCGCCGCCCGGACGGCGTTCACCGCGCACGGCTACCACGGCACCACGATGGACACGGTGTGCGCGGTCGCCGAAGTCACCAAACCCGTGCTGTACCGGCACTTTCCGACCAAGACCGCGCTCTACCGCGCGGTGGTGCTGAATTACCTGGACACGCTCGGGCACCGCCTGCGCGAGGCCGCCGAGGCCGCCACCACCGGGTCCGACCGGGTCCGCGGCACCGTGGAGATCCTGTTCGACCTCGTCGGAAGCGGACCGCACTCCACCCCGGATCTGGTGTTCGGCTCCACCGCCGTCGGCGACTACGCGGTCGAGGCCGACATCGCCGCCGCCCGAGCCGGATTCATGACCGCGCTGGCCGCGCACCTGCACCCGCGCGACACCGGCCCCGAGCGATCCCGCCTCCGCGCCGCCGGCCTCGTCGGCGCGACCCTGGCGGCGGCTTCCGAATGGCATCGCCTGGGCCGCCCGCTCGCGCGCGAGCCGGCGCTGGACACCCTCGCGGGGTGGTACCGCTCCGGCGATCCGACGCCCGACAGGCCGCGCCGCCTCGCACTCCAGCGGTAGTTCGCCGGTCGGGCTATGCGCGCAGCAGGGCCGCCTGGACGCGACTCAGGCGCTCCACGTCGCCCTGGAAGCCGGCCACGGCGTCGTTGTACAGGAACGCCTCCCACAGCCGGACCAGCGCGTACGCGAGGGTCGCGCGGTCGATCGGCGGCTGGTAGCCCTGCTGCTCCGCGCGCTCGAGCAGACCCTCCACGATCGCGACGGCCGCCGGGTGCACCACCCCGTCGCTGCGGGTGATCAGGCGCAACGCGCCGGTGGATTCCTGATCGAAGTAGGTGCGCAACGAACCGTCGTCGACCAGCCAGTGGATCGCCCGGTCGAGGATTTCTACGATCCGCTCGCCGCCGGTGGTCGTAGCGCGCCGCTCGGCATAGTCCACCATGCGCTCGAGCTGACGCGCCAAAGCGGCGCCGAGCAAACCGTCGCGGGAGCCGAACCATCGGTAGATACTCGTGCGGGCCAGACCGAGTTGCGCGGCAATGGCATTCGCGTCGACCCGCTTGCCGTCCAGGAACGCCGCGATGGCCGCGTCCAGCACGTCGTCACGACTGGCCGCGGCCGGACGCCCTGGTGCTCGGTTTCCTTCGGCGCGTGCCACGCTCGTCAGCATAGGGCGCGCGGTCTGCCGGTTCCCGCGCCGACCTCAGTCGAGGTCGCCCTCGAAGCCCGAGGCCCAGTAGCGGCCGCGCAGTGACAGGTCGCGCAGCATGCCGGTGACCTCCTCGAGCGTCATCGGCCGCGGATCCGACTCCAGCCACCACCGCAGCACCGCCACCTGTTCACCGACCCACGCGCGGGCGAGCACCTCGAGGTCGATGCGAGGGGTCACGCCCTTCGCTTCGGCTCTGGCGGCGAAAATCGTTGCGGCGGCGGCGGTCCGGTCGTCGATGAAGCGACGCAGCGCCCGGCCGTCGCCCTCGCCGCGCAGGATCACGCGGTAGGCGTCGCGTTCCTCGTCGGCGTGCCGGAACATCTCCAGGACCGGCTTGCCGGTGAACCCCACCGACGACGTGGACAGCAGCGCTCGCAGGCGTTCGGCGAGCTCTTCGGTCAGGTCGGTGACGATGCGGTCGAGCAGGTCGTCCTTGTCGGTGTAGTGCGTGTAGAAGGTCGCCCGGCCCAGATCGGCGCGCTCGGTGATGTCCTCGACGGTCACGTTGGCGTACCCGCGCTCGAGGATCAGCGAGATCAGCGCGTCACGCAGGGCACGGCGACTGCGGCGCACACGGCGGTCTTCGGGTGGCAACTCGCGCCCTTTCTCTCCGGAATCCTTCCCGCCGAGCATAGGCGACGTTGACATGCAGCCCGTAATTAGACACCATGCCTAATAACATTCGTCGTGTCGATTTCGGAGCCTTCATGAATCTGGGCCACTATCTGACCCGCAGCGCCACCTACTGGCCCGAGCGGGAAGCGCTGGTTTGCGGACCGGCGCGCTGGACCTACCGACAACTCGAGTCCGAGGCCAACCGGCTGGCCTCGGCGCTGCTGCGCCGCGGCCTCGTGCCGGGCCGCGCGGTCGGCACGTTCGCGGCGAACCGCGGCGAACTGGTGGTCACCGAGATGGCGCTGTCCAAGGGCGGATTCATCCGCGTACCGGTCAACGCGCGCCTCGCCGGGGACGAGCTGACGCACGTCCTGCGCGACGCCGACGTGCGCGTGCTGTTCGTCGACACCGCGCACCTCGACGCGGCCCGCGCCGCGGTCACCGCGGCGGGCACCGACTGCGCGGTGCTCGACTACGAGAGCCCGGACTACCGCGACCTCCTCGACACCGGCACCGAGGAGCCGATCGCCATCGATGTCGACGCCGACGCGCCCGCGGTGCTCAACTACACCTCCGGCTCGACCGGCAGGCTCAAGGCCGCGGTCCAGACCCACGGCAATCGCCTGGCCAACATGCGCAAGCGGCTCATGAGCCCCTCGGGTGCGCCGACACCCGAGGACCGCTACCTGGCGCCCGGTCCCATCACCCACGCCTCCGGCATGGTGCTGCTGTCGCTGCTCGCCCGGGGCGCTGCCGTGGTCGTCCTGCCCGCGTTCGACACCGCGACGTTCCTGCGGACTCTCGAATCCGAGCGCATCACCAGCACTTTCGTGGTGCCGACCATGCTCAACATGCTCATGGGTCACCCGCTGATCACCAAGGTCGACCTGTCGGCCATGCGGACCCTCGGTGTCGGCGGCGCGCCCGTGTCACCGCAGCGACTGCGTGACGCCGTCGAGGTGTTCGGCCCGATCGTCATGCAGGGGTACGGCCTCGGCGAAACCACCAGCGGCATCACGATTCTCACCGCCGAGGACATCGTGCGCGGGATCGACTCCGATCCCGAACTGCTCATGTCGTGTGGCAGGCCGGTGTTCGACACCGAGGTCCGCGTGGTCGACGACGCCGGAACACCGCTGCCCGCCGGACAGATCGGCGAGATCGTGGCGCGCGGCCCGGATTGCGTGCGCGAGTACTGGAACGAGCCCGAACTGTCCGCGCAGACCTTCCGTGACGGCTGGGTGCACACCGGTGACGTGGGCTATTTCCGCGCCGACGGCTATCTGTTCATCGTCGACCGCAAGAAGGACATGATCATCTCGGGCGGCTTCAACATCTACTGCAGCGAGGTGGAGGCAGCGCTCTACGAGCACCCGGGCGTCGTCGAGGCCTGCGTCGTCGGCGTACCCGACGAGCAGTGGGGCGAGGCGGTCAAGGCCGTGGTGGTGGCGCGCCCGGATCGGGCGCCGACCGAACAGGACCTCATCGACCACTGCGCCGCCCGGCTGGCGCGCATGAAGAAACCGCGGTCGGTGGATTTCGTCGCCGCGCTGCCGGTCAACCGCAACGGCAAGATCGATCGCCGCCTCGTCCGCGCCGGCTATTGGGCCGACGCGGACCGGCAGGTCAACTGACACAGGACATTCCGATGACTTTCACGCTCTCCCCCACCTACGACGACAACCCCCGCCTCCAGGACCTCGTCGGCGCGCTGCGCGACTACCTCGACGGCGAACTCGCCGAGTACGAGGCCGGGCTCGGGCTCACCCGCGAGGCGCGCTACGGGCGCGAGGTCCTGCAGCCGGTCTGGCAGCGCAGCCGCGAACTGGGCTTCTACGGCATCCACCTCCCGGCCGAATACGGCGGCCATGGCCTGACCTTCACCGAACTCGCCGCACTCAAGGAGGAGGTCGGCGCCTCGCCGCGGATGTTCGCCACCTCGGTGCTCGGCGACATGGGCGGGCCGCTGCGCGTCGGGTCGATCTTCCAGTACGCCACCCCGCATCAGCTGGAGAAGTACCTGCTGCCGGTCCTGCGGGGCGAACGCGCCTGCTGCTTCTCACTCACCGAGAACGACGCGGGCTCGGATGTGCGCGGCATCCTGACCACCGCCACCCCCGACGGCGACGGCTGGCGCCTCACCGGCCACAAGGTGTTCTCCAGCGCGGGCCCGTTCGCCGACTTCTCGATTCTGGTGGCGCGCATGACCGAGGCCGACGGGACACCGACCGAGACGTTCTCGACCTTCCTCGTCGACCTGGACGCTCCGGGATGCACCGTGGCCGACGGTGATACGCCCATGTCGGGCGAACACATCGAGGCCGACATCATCCTCGACGACTGCTATGTCGGCCCCGAACAGCTGCTCGGCGAACTCGGTCAGGGGCTGCGGATCGGGCTGGGCCGCGTCACCGTCAACCGCCTGCTGCACTGTCCCACCGCGATCGGCGGCGCGCGGCGCGCGCTGGAACTGTCGGTGGGGTACGCGAAGACCCGGCAGGTGAACGGCGCGCCGCTGGGCATGCTGCAGTCGATCCAGCACCGTCTCGCCGACATGGCCGCCGACTACTACGCGGCCCGCGCCATGACCTACGACGCGTTGGCCGCCCTCGACGCCGGGCATCGCCCGCGCACCGAGGCCTTCCTGTGCAAGCTGTTCGTCGCGGAGAAGGCGTTCACCATCGCCGATCACGCGGTGCAGATCCACGGCAAGGCGGGCGTTGTGCGCGGCGGTGAGGTGGAGGGGTTGTTCCAGCGGCTGCGCATGTTCCGCATTCTCACCGGCTCCTCGGAGATCCAGCGCAACGGCATCGCGCGCGAGCTGCTGCTGTCGTGAGCGGGCGACCCGACGACGAGACCGGCCGGGAGCCGGACTACCGGTTCACCCTGGCCAACGAGCGCACCTTCCTGGCCTGGATCCGCACCGCGCTCGGCCTGCTGGCGGGCGGAGTCGCGGTGGCCCACTTCGCCTCGGCGGCAACCGATCCACGCGTGCGCACGGCGGTCGGGGTCCTGTGTGCGGTGCTGGCCTGCGTGATCGCGGTCGGGGCGTTCCGGCAGTGGCGGCGCGTCCAGGCCGCGATGCGCCGCGACGCGCCGCTACCCCGGCCGCCGCTGGTGCCGGTGACCCTGGCCGGGGTGTGCGTGGCGGCCCTGCTCTCGGTCGCGCTGGTCGCCGGATGACCGCGCCGGCAGGCCTGCAACCCGAACGCACGGTGCTCGCCTGGCGCCGCACCGCACTGGCCGCGACCGTGCTGTCGGTCCTGCTCGTCCGCTCGGCGCTCGCGAGCGGCTCCCCGGCAGCGCCGCTCGCCCTCGTCTGCGCGACCGTCACCCTGGTCGCGGTCCTGGTGGCGGCGCGCGAGCGGCACCGCCGTTATCGCGCCGACCCCACCGGCGCGGCGCCCCTCCCCACGGCAGCGGCCGTGACGATCTGCGCGGGCATCGCCGTAACGGCGGGCGCCGTGCTCCCTCTGCTCGTCTGAGCCGAGACTTCCGACAGGAGATTTCGATGACGCAATCCCTCAGCCCGGCGGACATGGTGTGGACCAAGGGCTTCCTCGATCCGGCGCATGTGCGCCGCCATGTCACCACCGTCCGCGAGATGTCGCCGACCCGGGCCGTCTGGCGCGGCACCGGCGCACCCTCGACCCTGCCGGACGCCCCGGCCGACCTCACCGACCTGCCGGTGTCCTGGACCTTCGACCGCACCGTGCCGTTGGGCCAGGCGCTCCGCGAAGCCGAGACGGACGCACTCGTGGTCGTGCATCGCGGGCGCGTGGTCCACGAGCAGTACCTGCACGGATACCGCTCCCACGTCCCGCATCTCACCGCCTCGCTCGCGAAGTCCCTGGTCGGATTGCTCGCGGCACTGCTCGACGAGCAGGGGCAGTTCCAGCGCGGAGACCGGGCGGCGAAGTACCTCCCGGAATTGGCGGGGACGGGCCTGGGTTCGGCGCGGCTGCAGGAACTTCTGCACATGACCACGCGGGTGCGCTTCGGCGGCCGACCGTACGACCGCCTCCTCGAGGCGCATCGGTTCTGGGCCGTGGCCGCGCCCGGGCTGCGCCCCGCGGGCTACAGCGGCGCGCAGACCATCCTCGAACACCTGGCCGCCACCGAGGCCACCGGCGCTTTCGGCACCGAATTCCGGTACGAGAACGCGAATGTGGAGGTCGTGGCCGAGGTCCTGCGCCGTATCACGGGCGTGTCGACGGCCGAGCTGCTCAGCGAACTGGTCTGGTCGCGGATCGGCGCCGCCGAGGACGGCTACTACGTCCTCGACCCCGCGGGAAACGAAATGGCCTGTGGCGGTTTCGCCGCCACCGCCATGGACCTCGCGCGGATCGGCGAGATCCTGCGGTGCGGCGGCGCGCTCGGCGACCGGCAGGTGTTCCCGGAGTCCGTCGTCCGCTCGATCACCGCGGTGCCCGCGGGGCCGACCGAGCGGGTGCGGCTGCCCCGCGACACCTCCGATGCCCCGCCCCGCCTGAGTTATCACGACTTCTGGTGGATCCTCAACGACCCGTACGGCTCCTACCTGGCCAGTGGCATCCACGGCCAGCACCTGTTCGTCTCGCCCGGTCGCGAACTCGTCGTCGTGCATTTCGGCGCGCAGGTGCTCTCGCCGTCGGTGCCGCCCACCCCGCTGGTCGCGGCCTACGCGCAGATCGCCGCCGCGCTCGACACCGACACTCCGGCCTGAGGGGCATCGCCATGACCACTTCGGATTTCGGTGCGCCCGGCGCGCGGCGCCGCCGCGGCAAGAACCTGGCGCTGCTCACCGCCTCTTCGGCGATGGACAACGCCGAGGCCAACGTGACGAGCGTGCTCTTCCCCCTCATGCGCGAGTCGCTCGGGCTCTCCGCCTCGGCGCTGGGCACCATCGTCGCCGTCGGCAAGGCGGTCGGCGTCGTCGCGGGAATCCCCTGGGTCCTGCTGGCCCATCGGTTCCCGCGCAAGACCGTGCTGGCGGTGTGCGCGGGCTTCTGGGGCGTGTGGTCGATGGCCGCGGGCGCGGCGGGCAGCTTCGGCCAGTTCGTCCTGCTCTACGCCATCGCCGCCGCCGGGTTCGCCGGGGCGGGCCCGATCGCGCTGTCGATCCTGGGCGATCTCTACCAGGACAGCCACCGTGGCCGCGCCACCGGAATGCTGTACGGCGGCGTGGCGCTGATCAGCGGCGTCTCGGCGCCGCTGGTCGGGCAGCTGTCCGGCATCGAGGAGGGGTGGCGCTACGGCTTCTATCTCTCCGGCGCCGTGTGTGTGGTGATCGGCGTGCTGATCATGGCCTTTCTGGACGACCCCGCCGCACGACAGCGGCAGGAGGTCGACGTGCCCACCCTCGACCGGATCGAGGACAAGGCACGTGGCCTGACGGAGTCGCTGCGAACCCTGCTCGCGGTGCGCACCTTTCGCTACCTGCTCGTGCAGCGGCTGTTCTCCGGGCAGAACGTGATCATGAGCTTCGGCGCGGTGTTCCTCGTCGAGGAGCGCGGTCTCAGTACCGCCACCGCCTCGGTGATCGCCCTGCCGTTCGCGATCGGCTACATGACGGGGACGTTCGCGGGCGGGCGGGTCAACGACCTCGTGCACCGGCGGCATCCACGGACCGGCCGGGTGGCGATGCTGCAGCTCAGCCAGTTCGGTTTCGCCGGTGTCGCGTTCCTGGCCACCCAGATCGGCTGGCACAGCATCGGCATGTACGCGGCGCTGTTCGGCCTCCTCGGCTTCCTGCAGGGCCAGGTCCCGGTGGTGAACCGCCCGCTGATCATGGCCGTGGTGCCGCCTCCGCTGCGCGGGCTGGCCTTCGCGGTCTCGGTGTCGACCGTCGAGGCACTGGCCTACGCGGGGTACGCGCTGATCGTCGGCAGGCTTGGCGACGCCATCGGCCTGCAGGGCGCGCTGCTGGCCGTCACCGTCGTGCTCACCCTCGCCAACGCGGCGGCCTCGGCCGCCCTGTACCGGCCCTACGCCCAGGACGCGGCGGTGATCACCGCTCGCTGGCCCGAGGCAGCCCCCGCGTCGACCATGCCGCACTGACCGCGGCCACGACACGGCTGCATTTTGTTTAGCGCTAAGGTAAAATGGTCGACGCGGACATCCCACGTCGACCAACCGAAAGTGAGCACGCCATGACCGAGGTCTCGGCTCAGCATCCCTACAGCCCCGCCGTCGTAGCGAGCGGATTGGCGTTCGTCTCCGGCGCGTTGTCCATCGACGCGGACGGTGTCGCGGTGCCGGGACGGATGGCGGCGCTCGACGCCGCGGTGGACCGGATGTGCGAGCGGCTCGCGACGGTCGGTGGCGAACTGGACGATGTGGTCAAGCTGACCTACTACGTCACCGACCTGTCGTTGCGCGAGGAGGCCAATCGCCAGTTCGAGCGGCTCTTCGCCGAGCCGCGCCCGGCGCGGACCTTCCTCGAGGTGAGCAGCCTGCCTACGGCGCGACGGCCGAACTCGACGCCGTAGCCCGCGTCGCGGACACCGGCCGGCGGACCGCGGACGCGTAGTCTGGCAGTCATCTTGGCGCTCAGGTTGTCAGGTAGGCCCGGATGAAGAGGAGTTCGTGTGGCACGCGAGGCAGTTCCCGCGCAAGACGCCGTCGATGACATCGTGCGTCAGTGGGCGGGTCAGTGGCCCGGCCTCGACGTGTCCCCGCTCGAGGTCTTCGGCCGGCTGCACCGCAGCTACCTGCGCTACCAGGCCTCGCTCGCCGCCGTCTTCGACGCGCACGACATCAATATGGCGTCCTTCGATGTCCTTGCGGCACTGCGCCGTTCGGGCCCGCCGTTCCGGATGACCTCCGGCCAGCTCGCCGAGATGTCGCTGGTGACCACCGGCGGCATCACGCTGCGGGTCGACCGCCTGGAGAAGGCGGGACTGGTCACCCGGGTGCGCGACACCGAGGATCGCCGCGTGGTCTACGCCCAGCTCACCGACGCGGGGCTGCGGGTGATCGAGAACGCGGCGCTCGAGCACTTCGCGAACGAAGCCAGGATGCTGGCCGGGCTCAGCCCGGAGCAGCGCGACCAGCTGGCCGGACTGCTGCGCGTGCTCGAGCACTCGATCGAGACGAGCGAATCCACTCGTTCGCAACAGCATTCGGCCTAGCCGGTCGCGCGTTCGCTACACCAGCGCCGGTTCCGCGGGCGCCATCGCCGCGGCCTGCTGCTCGGCCTGCGCGCGGTAGAGCCGGCGCAGCCGGACGACGCCCAGATCGTGCTGGTACAGGTTCTCGGCCTGATCGGCGTCCTCGGCCATGCCCTCGAGCATCACCCGGTCCTGTTCCAGCACCACCCAGTGCCGCTCCTCGAGCGTGGTGCGGTAGAGGAATCGCCAGACATCGCGTTCCCAGCCCGTGACGCGGCGGTACCGCCAGAAGAACACCGCGGTGGTGTGCGCGTCGATCGGGGTGCCCATGCCGACGATGCCGAACGGACCGCCGGGTCCGGCCGTCGCCGGGTACGGGATCTCCAGGTCGACCCAGTCGGCGCCGGTGCGGCAGAACTCGACCCAGTCGAAGTTGACGCCGCGCTGGTCGGTCTTCTCGAAGAAGAAGCCGCGGTCGGTCTCGCGGATCCGGAACCGGGCCGAGGTCTCCCCGCCCGACATGGAATGCGATTCGCGATGCAGGAACGCGCCGTGCATGGGATCGAGCAGGTTCTCCAGGGTGAAGCGCCACGGCGCCTGCCACTCGGCGTAGCAGAGGAACGCCGAAACCCCGTCGTCGACCAGCGGATCGGGCAGACGCAGCGGCACGGGTTCGGCCTGCGGGTCGGTGCCGAACCAGGCGAGGATCGCGCCGCCGACCTCCCGCACGGGCAGGCTGGTGACCAGCGCCTTGCCCTCGAGATTGCAGCCGGGCATGCCGGGCACCGACACGACCGTGCCGGTGCCGTCGACCTGGACACCGTGGTACTTGCACGCGATCCGGTCGCCGAGGTGCTGGCCCTGCGAGAGCGGGGCGCCGCGGTGCGGGCACCGGTCGGCCAGCATCCGGACGGTGCCGTCGGACTGCCGGTACAGCAGCCAGTCCTCGCCGAGGCGGGTGACCCGGCGCATGCCGCCGCGTGCGACGAAGTGCGACGGGCACACCGCGTGCCACTGATCGCGCATGCCGGTCGCGAAGATCTGTTCGCTGGTGAGCGGGCCGCGGGTGCGTACGTTCGCCATCAGTGTGCTCCCATCCTGGCGATCTCGGTGGTGAAGGATTCGGTGGTCCACGGCCGGCCGTCGGGGCCGTGGATGCCGCGTCGGTTGAGACCGTCGACGAGCTCCTCGAGCCCGTGACCGCCCTCGCCGAACACCTCCTCGATCGCGCCGGCGAGCTTCAGCTCGTACGGGGTGGGCGCCCCCGAACGGGACTGGTGTTCCACGAGATACAGACTCATCGGGTTCCTCCTACAGGTCGAGTACGAGCTCGTCGGTGCGTGCTCGCGAGACGCAGATCATGACGGTCTTGCCGGAGCTCTGTTCGGCGCTCGACAGCACCGAGTCCCGGTGGTCCGGCACGCCCCCCAGCACCCGGGTCTCGCAGCTGCCGCACATGCCCTCCCGGCACGAGTTGGGCAGGTTCATCCCGGCGCCTTCGAGCGCGTCGAGGATGGAGGTGTCCGGCGCGGCGGTGACGCTGATCCCCGAGCGCCCGCATACCACCCGGATCGGGCGATCGGCATCGCCGTCCGCCTCCGCCGCACGGGCTTTCGGCGTGAAACGCTCGAGCTGGACCGCGCCCTCGGGCCAGTCGGCGGCGAGCCGTTCGACCGCGGCGAGCAGGCCCTCCGGGCCACAGGTGTAGACGAGGGTGTCGGCGCGCGGCGTCGCGAGCAGCGCAGGCAGGTCGAGGGTGCCCTCGCGATCCTCGCTGACGATGTGGACGCGGTCCCCGAATCGGTGCAGTTCATCGAGGAAGGCCATGCTCTCGCGGGAACGGCCACCGTAGTGCAGCTCCCAGTCGGCGCCGCGCCGTTCCGCCTCGCCGATCATCGCCAGGATCGGGGTGATCCCGATGCCCCCGGCGACGAACAGGAACTTCGGCGCGTCGAGCAGCTCGAAGTTGTTGCGCGGCTTGCCGACCGGGATCCGCTGGCCGGGGCGCAGGGCCTCGTGCACATGCCGCGAGCCGCCGCGACCCGCGGGGTCGCGCAGCACGGCGATGCGATAGCCGGTCTTGTCGTCGGGGTCGCCACACAGCGAGTACTGCCGCACGAGGCCGTTGCCGAGGTGCAGGTCGAGGTGCGCCCCTGGCGTCCAGGGGGCGACGGTGGCGCCGTCGCCGTGCTCGAGCCGCACCGACAGCACGTCGTGCGACTCCCACCGCATCTGGCGGACCAACAGCTCGACGGTTCCCGTTTCGAGTTTCATCGCCGCTACCTCCCTCGGCAGTTTGTTCAGTGCTCAATAGTTTAGCGCTAAGGTGTAATGGGCGCCACAGTCCAGCGGAACTTTTTCGCGAGCCGTCGCGGACACGCGAACGGCGGCGAGGACCGGGATCGGCCCGGGCCCTCGCCGCCGTCGGGCGCGAGCTAGCGCGCGCTGGTCCCCGGCACGGTCACCGGCGGGGTGAACGGTGCGGGCATCTCGCCATAGGCGGCGAGATCCACCTCGACGATCACCGGGCCGCGCACCGCCACGGCGGCCGCGAGCACCGAATGCGCCTGCGCGGCACCGGAGATCCGCTGATACGGCACCCCGATGGACTGGGCCAGCAGCGCGAAGTCGGGGGTGACGAGGTCGACGGCGTAGGTTTGCTGACCACCCCCCTTCTGCATGTTGCGCAGCACCCCGTAGCCACCGTCGTTGCAGACCAGCAGCACCAGCCACGGCTTCTCCTGCGCCATGGTGAGCAGCTCGCCGAAGTGCACGGCCAAGCCGCCGTCGCCGACGAGCCCGAGCGTCGGCCTGGTCTCGTCGGCCAGTGCCGCGCCGATCGCCATGCCGAGGCCCTGCCCGATGCCGCCCCCACGGGGGAAGACATTGGACTTCGGGTCGTGGATCGGCAGCAGCCGGTTGCCCCACGAGCTGGACGCGATGGTCACGTCCCTGGCGATCACCGAGTCCAGCGGAAGAACGGCCCGGACCGCGTCCGAGAGCGCCGCGTGGTCGCCGAGGCCCGCGCGCTGTTTCGCGCGCACCTGCTCGCGGGTGTCGCGGGCGCGCTGGGTCCAGTCGCGGTCGGCGGCGCCAAGGTCGGCGGACAGCAGCGCGCCCAGGAACTCACCGATCTCGGCGACGACCCCGGCCTGGGCGGGGTACACGCGGCCGATGGCCCGTTCGTCGAGGTCGACCTGCACGTGCGCGGCGGGCACCGGCATCGAGTAGTCGCCGGTCTCGTTGGACCGGAAATGGGTGCCCAGCGAGAGCAGCACGTCGGCGTCGGCGAGCAGCGCTCGGCCCAGCGGCGAGTTGGCGTAGTTGCCGACGCACTGCGGGTGGTCCTCGGCGACGGCGCCACGGCCGGAGTTGCTGGTGAGCAGCGCGGCGCCCCATCGCTCGACCAGCTCGGTGAGCTGCGGACCGGCCTGTGCCACGCCGCCGCCCGCCCAGATCACCGGGCGCCGCGCGCCGCGCAGCAGGTCGACCGCCGCGGCGACCCGGGCGGGGTCGGCCGGGTCCGGCGCGGCGACCACGAGCCGCTGCGGGGTGACGGTCTGCGCGGCGTACTGCAGATCGATCGGCCATTCGATGCTCACCGGCCCGCTCGGCTTCTCGAGCGCCCTGGCGATGCCGTCGCGCAGCACCTTGGCCGCGCTGTCGGCGTCGAGAATCGTCGCCGCGTAGGCGGAGACGGCCGTGAGCATGCCGAGCTGGTCCTTGGTCTCGTGGATGAAGCCGCGCCCCGAGCCCAGGTACCGGCTCTCGACATTGCCGGTCACGTGCAGCACCGAGGTGCCGGCGCTGAGCGACTCGATGAGCGAGCCCGCCGCGTTGCCCGCACCGGTGCCGGTGCTGGTGAGCGCGCAGCCCAGACCGCCGGTGGCTCTGGCGTAGCCGTCGGCGGCGCTCACCGCGGTGGCCTCGTGGCGCACGGGCACGAACCGCAACTGCTCGCTGACCGCGCGCACGAGCGGCTGGTTGTGCACGCTGACGATGCCGAACACGGTGTCCACGCCTGCCTCGCGCAGCACCTGGACGAGCAGGTCACCGCCGTTGCCGGTGATCTCGGAGCTCATGATGGGGTTCCCTTCGTTCTCAGACATAACGCGCCACTCCCCCGTCCACTTCGACGGTGGTGCCGGTGACGTAGGACGCGCGGGGCGAGAGCAGCGTCGCGATGATGGCGGCGACCTCGTCGGCGCGGCCGAACCGGCCGAGGCCGACCCCGCGATCCGCGGCGATCTCGGCTTCCCACGCGGCGAAACTCGCCGCGGACCCGGATTCCTCGTAGCGGCGGCGCCACTGTCCGGTGTCGACGAGGCCAAGGGCCACCGAATTCACTCGCACCCCGCGCCCGGCCAGTTCGAGCGACAGTGATTTGCTCAGGTTCAGCAGCCCGGCCCTGGCCGCGCTGGTGGTGACCAGGCGGGGCTCGGGCTGGCGGGCCAGCACCGCGTTGATGTTCACGATGGCGGCCACCGGGGACGCGGTCAGGTGGGGCAGGGCCGCGTCGACGGTGTTGAGGACACTGGCGAACTTCAGGTCGAGTTCGTCGCGCCAGTCGTCGAGGGTGACCTGCTCGCGCGGCTTCATCCGGGACCCGCCCGCGTTGTTGACCAGGCCGTCGAGCCCGCCGAACTTCTCGGCGGCCGCCGCGACCAGCCGCTGCACGGCGGCGGTCTCGCGGACATCGCACGCCGCCGCGAGCACCCGTTCGGCCGCACCGAACGGCGCCAGCGCCGCGTCGAGGCGTTCTCGATCGCGAGCGCAGGTGACGACGTTGGCGCCCTCGCCGAGCAGCAGTTCCACCGTGGCGAGCCCGATGCCGGAACTGCCACCGGTGACCAGGTAGGTGCGGTCTTTCATCTGCAGGTCCATCGGCGGATTCCTCTGCGGTGTCGGGGTTTTCAGTGGACGTGGCTGGTCAGTGCAGGACGAAGCCGCCGTTGACCACCAGCTGCTGGCCGGTGATGTAGGCGGCCTCCGGCCCCATCAGGAACGCGACGGCGCCGACCAGATCCGCGGGCTGCTGTGGACGCGGCAGCGCCCGGTTGAGGCGGTAGAGCTCGTGGCGGTGCTCCGGCACCATGGCCGCGGACTCCGATTCGGTGAGGCCCGGCGAGACCGTGTTCACGGTGATGCCGTACTGGCCGAGATCACGCGACATGGTCCTGGTCAGCGCCGCCACCCCGCCCTTGGACGCGATGTAGTGCGCGAGCCGTGGCGAGCCGTACAGTGCGGCATCGGAGCCGATGGTGACGATCCGGCCGTCGCCGTGGTCGATGAGCGCGGGCACCAGGGCCCGGCACACCAGGAAGGTGCCGCGCAGGTTCACGGTCAGCACCCGATCCCAGTCGTCCACGGCCAGTTCGTGCACCGCCTTGCCGCCGACGCCGTCGGCGAGGGCGGCGTTGTTCACCAGTCCGTAGATCGGCCCGTCGGCGGTGACGGTGTCGGCCATCGCCTTGACCGATTCGGCCGAGCGCAGGTCGACCTCGACGAAGCGGGCGTCCATCCCGGCCGCCGCGAGCTCGGCCGCGGCGGGCGCCCCCCCCGCCGGGCGGCGGGGGGGGGCGCCCCCGCGCCCCCCCCCCCCCGCCCCCCCGCGCGGCCGGGCCCCCCCCCCCCCCCCG
>NZ_JARWOJ010000355.1 GCF_029868625.1 Nocardia neocaledoniensis
GGGGCTATCCGGGGGGCGCCCCGGGGCCTACGCCTATACCCCGCCCGGCGCCCGGGGGCCGGCCCCCCCCCCCGCCCCCCCCGCCCCCCGCGGCGGCCGGGCCCGCGAACCCGTAGGCGGCGAACACCTCGGCGGCGGGTCCCCGCGCCACATCGGTGCGGGCGCGCTCCGGCCGCGGCTCCGGCAGCACACGCCGTGGATCCGGCCGCACGTGGCGCGCCTCGGGCACCACTCGGCGCGCATCCGGCGCGGTGCGCCGCGCGAGCGAGGTGCCGCCCGCGCCACGGACGAGCGCGAAGGGGCGGCGCGCGCGGGCCGTGCGACGCCGCCGGGCGACGGGCTCGGGAGAGGCGGTGGGGTCGTAGGACTGCAGGGCGCCGGTCGCTGTGCTCATCGGAAGAACCTCCGGGGGTGGTGTGCCATTCGAACATCTGTGCGACGAACTGATGTTCGATTTCTACCACGCCAGAACGACGATGTCAGCACGAAACGCCCGACATGCTCGAACAGATGTTTGATAGTTCGGCGTGGCGCGACTAACCTCGGAACAGCGAATTCGACCAGCGAAAGGGCGGGACACGGTGACCCACACAGACGACACGGGTGACGAAAGCGCTACCGGCACCGTCACATCGGGATCCGGAGCGGATCTCACCGTGCGTCAGCGCACGGTCCTCGAGGTCATCCGGACCTCGGTCACCGAACGCGGCTACCCGCCCAGCATCCGCGAGATCGGCGACGCGGTGGGCCTCACCTCCACCTCCTCGGTGGCACATCAGCTGCGCGCTCTCGAACGCAAGGGCTACCTGCGCCGCGACCCGAATCGGCCACGCGCGGTGAATGTCCGCGGTCTCGACGAGGCGGTCCGATCGGTGACCGCGCTCCCGGTGGAGCCGGTCGATGAGGTCGACGCGAACCGGCCGACACCCACCTTCGTCCCGGTCCTGGGCCGGATCGCCGCCGGCGGGCCGATCCTGGCCGAGCAGGCCGTGGAAGACGTGTTCCCGCTACCGCGTGAGCTGGTCGGTGACGGATCGCTGTTCCTGCTCAAGGTCGTCGGCCAGTCGATGGTCGACGCGGCCATCTGCGACGGCGACTGGGTGGTGGTCCGCCAGCAGAACGTGGCCGAGGGCGGCGACATCGTGGCCGCGATGATCGACGGCGAAGCCACCGTCAAGACGTTCAAGCGCAGCGGCAAGGACGTGTGGCTGATGCCGCACAACCCCCATTTCGAGCCGATCCCGGGCAACGACGCGCAGATCCTCGGCAAGGTCGTCACCGTCATCCGCAAGGTCTGAGCGCGCTCAGCGCACGCCGGCGTCCATCTCCCAGATCAGGAGTTCGGCGGGGGTCACCGCGGTGACGCGATGGCCACCCGCCGCGGTCAGGCGCACCGCGTCACCCTGGGCGAGGGTGCCGTGATCCTCGAAGTCGACGCTGCCGCGGGCCACGAACACGTGGCCGTAGGGCGCGTCCGGAACGGTGATGGATCGGCCCTCATCCAGGCGGGCCACATGGAAGGTGGCGTGCCGGTTGCCCAGTCCGATCGCGGCCGCGCCGCGGTGGCGCGGCATGCCGGAGGCCACCGGTACCAGGGCGTTGCCGCGCAGGTCGCCGTCGATATCGAGTTCCTGGTAGCTCGGCGTGACGCCCGGGGTGTCCGGGGGAATCCACATCTGCACCACGTGCAGGCTGTCGCGTTCGCGATAGCCCGCGCCGTTGCGCTCGGAGTGCCGGATGCCGGCGCCCGCGCTCATCCGCTGGGCCAGTCCTGGCCGGATCACCCCGGAGTGGCCCGCCGAATCCTGGTGCACCACAGTGCCTTCCAGCACCCAGGTGAGAATCTCGGTGTCGCGGTGCTGATGGGTGTCGAAGCCCTCGCCCGGCGCGACGACATCCTCGTTGTGCACCAGGAGCAGCCCGTGCGCATGGTCCTCGAGCACGAAGTTGCCCGTCGCCGGAAAGGACTGCCGGGAATCGAGCCAGGCGTTCCACCAGTGCGCACGATCGCCACCCGGGATCACCCGTACCCGCGCCGTTGTCATCGTCGCCCACCTTCCCACTATCCGGACTCAAGTCCGTATAGCGGGTAACGCGGGTCGGGCCGGGAGCATTCCGGCCCGGCGGCGATCAGAAGGGCAGCGCCCCGCGCAGGCGCCCGACCAGGGTGCGGCCGGAATCGCGCTCGCGCTCGGAGAACAGGAACCGCAGCTCCTCCTCCAGGCTCTTGCGCACGACATCACGCAGGTCGGCGGCCGCGGTGTCGAGATCCTCGGCCTCGAGCCACGGCGCCGGATCGATCGGCGTACCCGCCGAGTAGTAGAAGCGTTCCGGTCGCGGCAACGGGGTCGGGCCGATGCCCTTGACCATCGGCGGGTTGAGTTCCGGGTTGATGCCGAGCAGGCTGCACGTCCAGCGCAGTGGGCGCATCACCGGATGCTGCCCGTCGAAGACGATGTCGAAGGCGTCGTCGACGCCGATCATCGCCAGCGGCACGATCGGCACACCGGCCTGGATGGCCATCCGGGCGAAGCCGGTGCGGTTGTCCCACTTGAGCGCGTACTTCTCCCCCTTGCGCCGGATCGCCTCACGACCGCCGCCGGGGAACACGACCACCGCCTCGCCACGCTCGAGCAACGCCAGGCAGTTCGACCTGGTGCCGCGCACCGCGCCGAAGCGGTGCAGCAGGTGCCGGACACCGGGCACCATCAGTACGTGCTCGGCCAGACCGCGGACCAGCCTGCCCCTGGCCCGCAGGATCTCCGGCATGAGCAGCGGCGCGTCGATCCCGCCGAGGAGGTTGTGGTTGGCCACGATCAGCACCGGCCCCTCGGCCGGAATGTTCTCCAAGCCGTAGAAGCGTGGGCTCGCCCAGGCCCGGACCGGCGCGAAGACCGCCTCGAACGCCCGGATCTCCCACTCGCTCGGCGACGGATTCAGCGGTGCGTTGTCGGAGAGGATCCGGCCGCCCTGCTCGACCGATCCCCCACTGTCGTTCCCACTCACGATCTCTGGACCCCGCTGGTCGTTCGACATAACACCCTCCTGCCGTCGACCATCGACCATAGCGCCCGAAAATGGCTGTGTCGCATCGATCTTGACCGCGACCATGTGGCGAATCCCACTGGTCGGCTCAGTTCGGGACGACCTCCGCCGGGCCCGAATGCGCGTATTCGGACAGCGCGGCGGCCAGCGCGTGCGGCACCCGCGCGCGCACCCTGGTGCCGCCTTCCTCGTGCGCGGAGGAGATGATCCGGCCGTCGGCGTGGATGCGCGCGAGCAGATCGCCGCGGCTGTAGGGCAGCAGCACACTGATGTCGACGTCGAGCCCGCCGAGCACCTCGGACAGCCGCTCGCGCAGCTGCTCCACGCCGGCGCCGGTGTGCGCGGAGACGAACGCCGCCTCCGGCAGCAACCCGCGCAACCGGGTGAGCTCGTTCGGGTCGGCCGCGTCGATCTTGTTGACCACCAGCAGTTCCGGCGGCGCCGCGGTGCCCTGTTCCTTGATCACGTCGGTGATCACCTCGCGCACCGCCCTGATCTGCTCCAGCGGCAGCGGATCCGAGCCGTCGACGACGTGCAACAGCAGGTCGGCGCCGGTGACCTCCTCCAGCGTCGAGCGGAACGCCTCGACCAGCTGGGTCGGCAGGTGCCGGACGAAACCGACGGTGTCGGTGAACACCATCTCGCGACCGTCGTCGAGCGCGGCCCGGCGGGTAGTGGGATCGAGGGTGGCGAACAGCGCGTCCTGCACCAGCAGACCGGCGCCGGTGAGCGCGTTCATCAGGCTGGACTTGCCCGCGTTGGTGTAGCCGACGATCGCGACCGCGGGCACGCCGCTGCCCGCCCGCTTGGCGCGCATGGTGTCGCGGGCGGTCTTCATCTCGCGGATCTCGCGGCGCAGTTTGGCCATGCGCTCGCGGATGCGGCGGCGATCGGTCTCGATCTTGGTCTCACCGGGACCACGCAGACCCACACCACCGTTGCTGCCGGCGCGACCACCGGCCTGCCGGGACATGGATTCACCCCAGCCACGCAACCGCGGCAGCATGTATTCCATCTGCGCGAGCGCGACCTGGGCCTTGCCCTCGCGGGAGGTGGCGTGCTGGGCGAAGATGTCGAGGATCAGCGCGGTGCGGTCGATGACCTTCACCTTCACGACCTTCTCCAGCGCGGTCAGCTGCGCCGGGGTGAGTTCACCGTCGCAGATCACGGTGTCGGCGCCGGTCTCGAGCACGATCGTGCGCAGTTCCTCGGCCTTGCCGGAGCCGATGTAGGTGGCCGGGTCGGGCTTGTCGCGGCGCTGGATCAGGCCCTCGAGGACCTCCGAGCCCGCGGTCTCGGCCAGCGCGGCCAGCTCGACCATGCTCGCGTCGGCCTGGGCGGCGCTGCCGGTGGTCCAGACACCGACCAGCACGACCCGTTCCAGGCGCAGCTGGCGGTATTCGACCTCGGTGATGTCGGTGAGTTCGGTGGACAGACCGGCGACGCGGCGCAGCGAGGAGCGCTCGTCGAGCTGCATCTCGCCGACGGTCGGTTCGGCCGACCAGCCGGGGCGCTGCATGCGGGCCGCGTGCCGCGCCAGCGCGTCGTCGACGTCACCGCGATCGGCGGCCACGTCGGGCTCGACCGGGTCGGTGTACTCGGTCGAAGTGGGTTCTGTGGGGTTCTCAGATGTCGTCATACAACCTCCATGCTGCCACGTCACGGTGACAGGACGCATCCGGTTATCCCGCTACTGCGCGTTCCACCACTCCCGGCCGATCGTCCCGCTCGCCACCAGCGCCGACGGGCCGCGCAGGCTCGCCCGTCCACCGGCGATGCCGACGAGTACCCGACCGCCGGGCACCCGCACCGTGACCTCGCCCGAACCGGTGGCAACCGCGACACCGGCGGCGGTGAGGGCGGCGGCCGCGGCCGCGACGGTGCCCGTCCCGCAGGACCTGGTCTCGCCGACGCCGCGTTCGTAGACGCGCATGTCGACGGCGTGGTCGGCGTCGAGCGCGGTGAGGATCTCGACATTGACCCCGTGCGGGAACAGGTCGGGATCGAAGCCGGGCGCGGCGGTGAGATCCAGCTTCGCCAGCGCCTCGGCGGTGAGTGTGTCGTCGACGCAGGCCAGGTGCGGATTGCCGACATCGATGCCGACCCCGGCCAGCGCCCAGCCGCCCAGGGTCGCGGTGGAGGGGCCGAGCTCGCGGACCACGCCCATGTCCACGGTCACCTCGCCGTCGACCGGTCCCGCGGCGTGCACCACCACCGGTCTGGCGCCCGCGCGACTGCCGACGACGAACTCGGTGCGCGCTTCCATCCCGGAGGCGACGAGGTAGTGCGCGAAGACCCGCACGCCGTTGCCGCACATCTCGGCGATCGAACCGTCGGCGTTGCGGTAGTCCATGAACCAGTCGTCGGCGCCGACGCCCTCGGGCAGCGCGTCGAGCACGCCCGCGGTACGCAGGGCACCGGCGGTGGCCACGCGCAGCACACCGTCGGCGCCGAGCCCGCGCCGCCGATCACAGAGCGCGGCGACGCGATCGACGCTCAGGTCGAGACGGACCTCGGGGTCGGGCAGCACGACGAAGTCGTTCTGGGTGCCGTGGCCCTTGCTGAATTCGATGTCGGACACGCCGACCATTGTCCTCCTCGCCCCCGACCCGTGCGCTACCGGGCGAACGTGCGCCGCTGCCTGGCGATCTCGTAGAGCCCGATCGCCCCGGCCGACGGCGCGCCGAGTGAGCTGGCGGTGCCGCCCATCGGGATGGTCACCAGATCGTCGCAGGCCTCGGCCCAGGCCGCGCTCATCCCGGTGGTCTCGTTGCCGACCACGAGGATCGTCGCCTCGGTGAAGTCGTAGTCGTAGATGGTGCTCGGCGCGTGCTCGTCGGTGCCGACGATGCGGGTGGGGATGCCGCGCGCGACCTGCCGGTCCCGGAATTCGAGCACCTGCCCCGGCCCCGGCGCGCGCAGGACGGGCACGGCGAACAGCGAGCCGGTGGAGGCGCGGACGGCCTGCGGATCGAACTGGTCGGCGCCGTGCCCGGTGACGATCACACCTGACGCCCCGAACGCGTCTGCGGAACGGATCAGCGTGCCGAGATTGCCTGGCGAGTTGGGGCGGTCGAACACCACGACGACGGGGGCGTCCTCGCCCGGCTCGCCCGGCGCGTACTCGGCCAGCTCCGGCTGCCGCGAGACCGCGACGGCGACGATCTCGGGCGCGGCGGCCGACTTCTCCCCCAGCTCCGCCATGAGCTCGGGCACCAGCCCGATCTGCGGTACCTCGGCGGTGTCGAGCACCTCGCGCGCCCAGCTCGACAGGTCGGGCCCGCCGAGCCGGTAGAGCAGCGTTTCCAGCGGCCAGTCGTTGGCCAGCGCCTGGGTGATCGGGCGCACGCCCTGCACCAGGAACCGACCGTCGCGATTCCGCTTGGTCCTGTTGCTCAGGTAGGCCTGCCACACCTGCACCGAGGCGTTGCGGGTGCTCACTCGTCGCGTCACTGCGCTGTCTGTCCCATCTGGTCGTCGAGCAGTGCCAGCGCGGTCGCGGCGAGCTCGGGATCGGCGCCGTCGACCCAGGTCACCCTGGGATCGCGGCGGAACCACGACCGCTGCCTGCGCACGTATCGGCGGGTGCCGATCAGGGTGCGCTCGCGGGCGTGGGCGAGGTCGTACTCACCGTCGAGATGGGCCAGCACCTGGGCGTAGCCGATCGCGCGGCGGGCGGTCTGGCCTTCGCGCAACCCGAGCTCGATCAGGCCGCGCACCTCCTCGACCAGACCGGTGTCGAACATCAGGGCGGTGCGCTGCTCGATCCGGGCGTCCAGCGCGGCGGTCTCGCGGTCGACGCCGAGGATGACGGTGTCCCAGCGCGGTGTCCCGATGGTCGGCGCCGACGCCGCGAAGGGCTGTCCGGTCAGCTCGACCACCTCGAGCGCGCGCACCATCCGCCTGCCGTCGGTGGGCAGGATGGTGGCCGCGGCGACCGGGTCGGCCTGCCGCAGCGCCGCGTGGACCGCGTGCACGCCGCCCTCGGCGAGCAGCTTCTCCCAGCGCGCCCTGACCGCCGGATCGGTCGCGGGGAAGTCCCACTGGTCCAGCAGCGCCTGGACGTACATCATCGAGCCGCCGACGATGACCGGGGTGCGGCCGCGGGCCAGCAGGTCCTCGACGATGCCGCTCGCGGCGCTCTGGTAGGCGGCGACGGTCGCGGTCTCGGTGACATCGAGGACGTCGAGCAGATGGTGGGTGATCCCGCGCCGCTGCGCGACCGGCAGCTTCGCGGTGCCCACGTCCATGCCGCGGTAGAGCTGCATCGCGTCGATGTTGACGATCTCACCGTCGAGGCGCTGCGCGAGGTCCAGCGCGAGATCGGACTTCCCGGTGGCCGTCGGGCCGACGACAGCGACGGGACGCACCGGCCAGCTCGTCACCGCTCGATCCCTTCCCGTCCACCCGGTTGCCACACGCTCACGTCGTAGCCGACCCCGAAGGGCGCGCCCTGATAGAGGGTACGCACCCGCGGATCGGCCGGATCGGCGGCGAACAGACCGGCCAGCGCCTGATAGGCGGCCCGGCCCTCGATCAGCAGATCCGCGCACAGCGCGGGGTCCAGCGCGGCGAGCCCGGCCAGCGCACCGGTGCGCAACGCGGTGTCGACGCGTTCCTGCACCGGGGCCGCGCGCTCGTCGAGGTAGCCGGGCGCCTGGACCGTGAGGGTGGCCGCGCCGTCGCCGACGACCAGCACCGCGTGCGGGACGGCGTCGGCGTCGAGCTCGGTGCGCAGCGCGGCGCCGATCCCGGCGCACGCCGCGGGCGCGGTGTCGGCGGCGAGCAGCCGCGCGGTGACCTCGACGCCGGGCGCGACCCGCTCCCGCAACCAGCCGGCGATCAGGACCGGCAGCGGAAGCTGGGCGTCTGCCGGGGCGGGCTCGCGCGGCGCCGGGCCGAGCCCGACGACGACGTCGGCGCCGAAGCCACGGAAGGTCCCTCTGGTCGTGGACGGGAAGTTCTGGTCGCGCTCGCCGACGGCGAGGACGGTCCAGCGCCCGGCCGACGCGGCGAGCGCGGCGGCGGCGTCGAGGGCGGCGGCGCGCAGCGCCGTGACGGGGTCGTCGGGATCGCCGTCCGGCGCGCCGGGCCGCCCGCACAGTTCGGGCACCAGCAACGGCGGCGACGGGACCAGGGCCGCTATCGAGAACACGCCGTAACCGTAGCCGTACCGCGCGCGTCGGCCGGCATCCACCGCACTCCGGCGGGGGTGTGCTCCGCGAGTGTCCGGCGCGGCGATGCCCACCGAGATTGCTAGTGTTTTCTGGTGCGACCACCCCCGCCGTTCGGGATGAAATCCCAGGAAATCCGGCATCCGATCACTCGGATCGATGGTTTCCTCGGCCCGGACCGGGTTCAATGGGATGTGCTAGGGCGTAACCAGGCAGCCGTGACGCGCGGCAGGGACGGAGAGCAATGACCGACAGCAACGGAACCGCGAAGCCCACCCCCGGTCCGGGCCCGCGACCGTCCGGTACCCCCAAGCCCGGCGGCAAGCCCGCGCGCGCGCCGAAACCGCACGCCGTGAAACCGGCGCCGGGCCCCGACCAACCGCATCCGCACCCCGTCGTCGTGCCGACCGTCACCGACCCGAGCAAGTGGGGCCGTGTCGACGAGGACGGCACCGCGTGGGTGAAGACCGCCGACGGCGAACGCGTGGTCGGGTCCTGGCAGGCGGGCGACGCCGCCGAGGGGCTGCAGCACTTCGGCCGCCGGTTCGACGACCTGGCCACCGAGGTCGCCCTGCTCGAGGCCCGGCTGGCCGCCGGCGCGGACGCGCGCAAGACCAAGGCCGCCGCGCTCGCGCTGGCCGAGTCCCTGCCGACCGCGGCCGTCATCGGTGATGTCGAGGGCCTGGCCGCCCGCCTGCAGGCGATCACCGAACACTCCGAGGAAGCGGCCGCGCACGCGAAGGAGGAGAAGGAACGCGCCAGGCACGAGCACACCGAGCGCAAGGAGGCTCTCGCGGCCGAGGCCGAGCAGATCGCCGCGGAGTCCACCCAGTGGAAGGCCGCGGGCGACCGGCTGCGCGAGATCCTCGACGAGTGGAAGTCCATCCGCGGCGTCGATCGCAAGGTCGACGACGCGCTGTGGAAGCGCTACTCCAAGGCCCGTGAGGCGTTCAACCGTCGCCGCGGCGCCCACTTCGCCGAGCTCGATCGGGAACGCGCCTCGGCGAAGACCCGCAAGGAAGAGCTGTGCGTGCGCGCCGAGGAGCTGTCCGGCTCCACCGACTGGTCCGGCACGGCCGCGGTGTTCCGCGATCTGCTCACCGAGTGGAAGGCCGCCGGGCGCGCCCCGCGCGAGGCCGACGAGGCGCTGTGGCGGCGGTTCAAGAGCGCGCAGGACGTGTTCTTCGCCGCCCGCAACGCGGCGGTGTCCGAACGCGACGCCGAGTTCGAGCACAACGCCACCGCCAAGGAAGAGTTGCTGCGCGCCTACGAGCACATCGACCCGGCCACCGGACTCGACGCCGCCCGTGCCGCGCTGCGCGAACTGCAGGACAAGTGGGACGCGATCGGCAAGGTACCGCGCGAGCGCATGCAGGAACTCGAGGGCAAGCTGCGCGCGATCGAGAAGCGCGTGCGCGATGCCGCCGACCAGCAGTGGCGGCGCACCGACCCCGAGGCCGTCGCCCGCGCCGCCCAGTTCCGGGAGCGGGTCGCGCAGTTCGAGGAGCAGGCCGCCAAGGCCACCGCGGCGGGCAAGAAGCGCGACGCGGAGAAGGCGCTCGAACAGGCCAAGCAGTGGCGCGAATGGGCCGAGGCCGCCGAGGGCGCCGTCAGCAACAGGTAGCGAACGAACGCGAAAACCCCCCCCCGATCCGGTCGGGGGGTTTGGCCGGTGTAGGGGGCCTATTAGCCGGTCAGGGGGGTGCGGTGGGGGCGATCGGGATGGCGGGTGGGAACGGTGGTCATCG
>NZ_JARWOJ010000356.1 GCF_029868625.1 Nocardia neocaledoniensis
GTCCGAGTCTGGCCTGTCGGGGTGCGGGGGTCCGACCCCGCCCACTTCGGCGTCCCGGCCCCCCGCTGCCCCCCGCCCCCCCCCCCCCCCACCGCCGCGCGCGCCCCGCCGCGCGCCGGCGCCGCCCCGCCGCCGGTGTTCGCGATCGTGCCGGTGTTCGAGGCCATGATGATGCCCGTGATCGACGTGGCGCCGATGGACATCTTCGGCCGGGTCGTGCACGGCGAGCAGGACTTCCACTTCCATCGGCCGATCCGCCCCGGCGAGGAACTGACCTCGCGGGCAAAGGCGGTCGGCTACACGAGCAAGTCCACCGGGACCACCATCACGATTCTGGTCGAATGCCGGGACACGGCAGGGGAACTGGTGAACGAGCAGTACCTCACCGCGTTCTTCCGCAATATCGACGCGGGGAAATCGGTGGGCGAGCAGGCGCCATCGCATCGATTCGACGAAAACCTCAAGGCGGCGGAGCCGTTCGCGGTGGTCGAGCATCACGTCGACGACGACCAGACGTTCCGGTACGCCCCGGCCTCCGGCGATCCGGTCCCGCTGCACCTCGACGAGCAGGTCGCCAAGGACGCCGGGCTGCCCGGCATCATCGCGCACGGACTGTGCACGATGGCGATGGCCTCCTGGGGCGTGCTCACCGCGACCGCGGGCTCGGACGTGCACCGGCTGCGCCGGTTCGCGGTGCGCTTCGCCAAGCTCGTATTCCCCGGTGACGATCTGCGGACCCGGATCTGGCGCGTCACCAGCGCCGACGGCGCCACCACCTACGCGTTCGAGACGGTGCGCGGCGAGGATGTCGTGCTCAGCGACGGCCTCGCCGTGATCGCCGACTGAACCCACTCACACACAGGAGTCCTATCCATGAGTTCCCTGGCAGGCAAGGTCGCCGTGATCACCGGCGCCGGGCGCGGCATCGGGCGTGAGCACGCGCTGTTGTTCGCCCGCGAAGGCGCCAAGATCGTCGTCAACGATCTCGGCGGCAGCAACGCGGGCGAAGGCGCCGACGTTGGCCCGGCCCAGCAGGTCGTCGACGAGATCCGCGCCGCGGGCGGCGAGGCCGTCGCCAACACCGACAACATCGCGACCTGGGACGGCGCGCGGACGCTGATCGAGCAGGCCGTCGCGGAGTTCGGCGGGCTCGACATCGTGGTCAACAACGCGGGCATCCTGCGCGATGTGTTCATCGCCGCGATGGACGAGTCCCAGTGGGACGCCGTGATCGCAGTGCACCTCAAAGGCCATGCCGCCGTGCTCCATCACGCGGCCGCCTACTGGAAGGCGCAGAGCAAGGCCGGTAACCAGCCCAACGCGGCCGTCATCAATACCGCCTCGGCCTCGGGCGTCACCCTGCCGAACGCGGGCCAGGCCAACTACGGCGCGGCCAAGGCAGGCATCGCCGCGCTGACTCAGGTCGCGGCCGAGGAGCTGGGCCGCTATGGCGTGCGGGTCAACGCGATCGCCCCGATCGCCCGCACCCGGCTCACCCTCGCGACCCCCGGCATGGGGGAGATGTTCGCCGCCGAGGCCGCCGCGGTGGAGGAATCCGGTGGATTCGACGCGTTCAGCCCCGCGAATATCTCGCCGCTGGTGGCCTACCTGGCCTCGGACAAGTGCCCGATCAGCGGCAAGGTGTTCGCCGTGCAGGGCGGCGCCATCTCCGAGCTGGCCGGCTGGCACGACGTGAAGACCATCGAGACCGAAGGGCCGTGGGCGATCGACGACATCGCCGTGCGGCTGCCCTGAGCGCGGGAGACGACGATGATCGAATGGTCAGAAACGGATCTGATGATCCGCGACGCGGTACGCACCTTCATCGACAAGGAGGTGCGTCCCCACCTGGACGCCCTCGACAGCGGTGAGATGCTGCCCTATCCGATCCTGCGGAAACTGTTCAGCCAGTTCGGGATCGACGCGATGGGCGAGGACGCCGTCGCCAAGATGCTGGCCAAGGAAGCGGCGGGGCCCAGCGAGAAGTCCGGGGGTGGCGGCGGCACGCCGTTCGCGGGCCAGCAGTCCATGATGGCCGTGCTGATCAGCGAATTGTCCGGTGTGTGTATGGGTTTGGTGTCGGCGCTGGGCGTGAGCATCGGGCTCGGCGCCACCACCATCATGTCGCGGGGCACGCTCGCGCAGAAGGAACGCTGGCTCGCCGACATCGTGACGCTGCGCAAGGTGGCGTCCTGGGCGATCACCGAGCCGGACTCCGGATCGGATGCCTTCGGCGGCATGAAGACTCGCGTCGAGCGCGACGGCGAGGACTACATCCTCAACGGCCAGAAGACCTTCATCACCAACGGCCCGTGCGCCGACGTGATGATCGTCTACGCCAAGCTCGACGAGGGCGACGGCGCCGACAAGCGCGACCGCAAGGTGCTCACCTTCGTGCTCGACAAGGGCATGGAGGGCCTCACCCAGGGCAAGCCGTTCAAGAAGATGGGCCTGCACTCCTCGCCGACCGGTGAACTGTTCTTCGACAACGTGCGCCTCGGCCGCGACCGGCTGCTCGGCGAGACCGAGGAACACAAGGGCGGCGACGGACGCGAAAGCGCCAGGGCGAGTTTCACCGCCGAGCGGATCGGCGTGGGATTCATGGCGCTGGGCGTCATCGAGGAATGCCACCGGCTCTGCGTCGACTACGCGCGCGATCGCACCCTGTGGGGTCAGGAGATCGGGCGCTTCCAGCTGATCCAGCTCAAGCTGGCCAAGATGGAGGTGGCCCGGATCAATGTGCGGAACATGGTCTTCAACGTGCTCGAGCGGAGCAAGGCGGGCAAGCCGCCGAGCCTGGCCGAGGCCTCGGCGATGAAACTGTACTGCTCGGAGGCCGCCACCGAGGTGGCCATGGAGGCGGTGCAGCTGTTCGGCGGCAACGGTTACATGAGCGAATACCGGGTCGAGCAGCTCGCGCGCGACGCGAAGTCGCTGATGATCTACGCGGGCAGCAACGAGATCCAGGTGACCCACATCGCCAAGGGCCTGCTCGGCAAGTAGCAACTCGGTGAGTGGGAATTCCGTGGAGCCGCCCCCGCGGCGGGGGCCGGGGGCGGGGCGGGGGGGGGCGAGCACCGCCCGCGGGGGGGGGGCGCGGGG
>NZ_JARWOJ010000357.1 GCF_029868625.1 Nocardia neocaledoniensis
ATCCTGCCCGGGCAGGTCCGCGCCGAGGACGAACCCGACCTCGACCTCCACCCGCGGCAACAGGTATTTCGAGGTGTCGACGGGGACGTCTTCGAAGACTTCCATCTCGGCGAGCAGGTGACCGTAGTCGGGCTCGTCCACACCCATCATCTGCTGCATCGCCTTCGACGACAGACCCACCTTGTGCCCGACCACCCTGGCACCGGCCTTCAGCCGACGCTGGATGTTGAGCAGCTGGATCTCATACGCGTCGACCACATCGATCCCCGGATACCGGTCGACGAGCGGGGACACCGCCACCCGATCCCGCTCCGCCCGCGCCAAATCGGCGGCGACCTCGGCGCGCACACTGGCTGTCAGCATCCTGAATTCCTCTTCTCCTCTGATGTGCTCATCCCATGCTCGCTGTCGAGTGGGGTGGACAGGTCGGGGTCTCCCGCTGGATGGGCCGGAAATCGAGACCGGCCGGGAATCGTGGCGCACACCACGACCAGCACGACAGTCATCGCCGCGATGCTCACGAACACGAGATGCACGGCGGCGGAGAGATTCTCCGGCGACGGCGCTCCCGCACCGTCGAGACGGGCGTTGACGAGCGCGCCGAACACCGCCAAACCCACGGCGCTGCCCAGCGACCGCGCGAACATGTTGGCCGAGGTGACGACACCGCGTTCGGTCCACGACGCGCTCGTCTGGGCCGCGATCAAGGTCGGCGTGGCCACCAGACCCATGCCGGCGCCCACCACGAAACACGAGGCCGCGACCTGCCACAGCGGCGAACCCTCGTCCAGCAGCAGGGTCGTCGCCGTACCGAGCGCCGCCACACCGCTGCCGAGGACGGCGCAGGTGCGGAACCCGAAGCGCAGGTACACCTTTCCCGCCTGCGCGGCACTCAGTGGCCAGCCGAGGGTGAGCGCGCCGGTGACGACGCCCGCCACCAGCGCGCTGGTTCCGAGCACGCCCTGATTGAACATCGGCACATATGTCGTGAACCCGAACAGCAGCGCGCCACCGAGCATCGAGGCGACACTGCCGGCGACCACCACCCGCCGGGTGAACAACCACAGCGGCAGGATCGGCCGCGCCGCCCGCGCCTCGACCACCACGAAGAGCGCGAGCGACACGGCGGCACAGGCGAACACGCCCAGACCCGTCGGCGACCCCCAGGCCCACGCGTGGCCGCCTTCCAGCAGCCCCAGCACCAGCGCGCCCGCCCCGAGCGTCAACAGCACCGCGCCCGCGTAG
Source organism: Nocardia neocaledoniensis (assembly GCF_029868625.1). Taxonomy (GTDB): domain Bacteria; phylum Actinomycetota; class Actinomycetes; order Mycobacteriales; family Mycobacteriaceae; genus Nocardia; species Nocardia neocaledoniensis_A. The sequence continues at coordinate 1,246 of NZ_JARWOJ010000357.1, forward strand.
TCGACGCGATGCCGCCGCCGCGGCACCGATTCGTGGAAGTGGCGCACCAGCATCCACCCGGCCAGGGCCGCGACGGGCAGGTTGACCAGGAAGATCCAGCGCCAGCCCAGGTAGTCGGCGAAGACACCGCCGAGCAGCGGTCCGGTCACCGAGGCCACCGCCCACACCCCGGCCAGGTAACCCTGCACGGTGGCCCGTTCGGACAGCGTGTAGAGATCACCCGCGATGACCATGGTGGTCGGCTGGATGGCACCCGCCCCGATGCCCTGGATCGCGCGGAACACGATCAGGGCGAGCATGCTGGTGGCCAGCCCGCACAGCAGCGACCCGAGCGCGAACACCACGACACCGAACAGCATCACCGGCTTGCGGCCGAACGTGTCGGCCAGCGCGCCGTAGATCGGCACCGTCACGGCCTGTCCGAGCAGATAGATCGTGAACAGCCACGGGAACATCGCGAAATCGCCCAGGCTGTCGGTGATCGAGAGCACGGCGGTCGCCAGGATCGTCGAATCGAGGGCGACCAGGGCGGTGGCGAGCATGAGCGAGGCCAGCACGGGTCCGCGTTCGGAGCCGAAGCCGACCTCGGCGCGCACGGTATCGGTTGCCACAGCACACCTTCCGGTCAGAAGCGGATGCGGACGCTGTCGGTGCGCGGGCGGGCCTGGCAGGCGAGGGTGTATCCGGCGTCGATGTCGTCCTGGTCGAGGACCCCGGTGCTGGTCATGGTGACCTCGCCGTCGAGCACGGTGCAGGCGCACGACCCGCACTCGCCCTCGCGGCACGAATAGGGCACGTCGAGACCGTCGGAGAGCATCACGTCGACCAGGGTGCGCGAGCGCGGCCAGCGCAGGGCGTGCACCTCGCCGTCGAGCTCCACCTCGACCTCGGCGGCGTCGGCGGCGTCGGCCGGGTCGAGGGGTTCGGGGTCGGCGAACGGGTCACCGGTCAGCGACACGAACACCTCGGTGGTGATGCGCTCGCGCGACCAGCCCGCACCGGCCAGCGCCTCGGTCACCGCGGCCATGAACGGGGCCGGACCGCAGACGAACGACTCGTATGACGCGTACGGCGCGGCGAACCCGGTCAGCCGTGCGGCGGACGGCAGGCCCTGCAGGGACTCGAGCCAGTGCGTCACCTGCAGCCGGTCCGGGTACTGGTCCGCGAGTTCGCGCAGCGCCTCGGCGAAGATCACTGAATCGGGCCCGCGGTTGGCGTAGAACAGCACCACCCGCCCGGTGCCGCCGGCCAGGGCCGAGCGCAGGATCGACATGACCGGCGTGATGCCGCTGCCACCCGCCCACAGCAGGAGATCGGTGTCGAGCGAGGCCGGGGTGAAGGTGCCGAGCGGGGGCAGCACGTCGATGGTGTCACCGGCGGTGATGTTGTCGCACAACCAGTTCGAGCCGTAGCCCTCGGGTGTGCGCTTGATCGTCACCCGCGGCGGCTCACCCGTCAGCGGGGAACTCGCCAGCGAATAGCAGCGCGCCACCGGGCCGGTGCGGTCACTCGGGATGCGCAGCGTGAGGAACTGGCCGGGCTGGTAGGCGAAACGGTCGGCGGCGTCGGCGGGGATGTCGAAAACCAGCGAACGGGCGTCCGCGGTCTCCTCGATCACCGCCGCCACGCGCAGCGTCACCACCCGCGAGCCACGCGAGGCCTCGGCGGTCGCACTCGTCACTGGTGTCCTCCTCCGTCACAGAACCGGTGTCCGGGCCACCGTCGCAGGATGGGGGTTGCCGTGGCGGGGCCGATCCCGGTGGACGGGAGACGGTCGCGGACTGCCCGCTGACCGGGATGACGGGGTCGGACCGGACCGGCGACGCCCCTAGCGTCGGCCCCGTGGACACTCGAACCTCCGGGGGCGCCCGATGAACCGCATGCAGAACACAGTCGCCCTGGTGACCGGTGCCGCCGGGGGCATGGGCCGCGCCCACTGCCGCAGGCTGGCCGAGGAAGGCGCCGACATCATCGCCGTCGACATCGAGGCCGCCGCCGCGGGTCTGGCGGAAACGGCCGCCGAGGTCGAGCCGCTGGGCAGGCAGTGCGTGACCGCGACAGCCGACGTGCGTGACCAGGCCGCGCTGGACGTCGCCGTCGCCGACGGCGTCGCCGCGCTCGGCCGCCTCGACGTCATCGTGGCCAACGCGGGCGTCTACCGCGACCACGCCCTGTCCTGGGAGATGCCCGACGAGGACTGGCAGCTCACGATCGACATCAATCTCACCGGCGTGTGGCACACCGTGCGCGCCGCGGTGCCCGCCCTCTCCGACGGCGGCTCGGTGGTGATCGTCAGCTCCATCAACGGCATCCTCGGCGCGGCGAACTCGGCGCACTACGCCACGAGCAAACACGCCGTGGTCGGCCTGGCCAGGACCCTGACCAACGAACTCGGACCGCGCGGCATCCGGGTGAACACCGTGCACCCCGGCTCGGTGGCGACGCCGATGATCCTCAACGACGCCGTCTACGCCAAGCTCCGCCCCGATCTGCCGCACCCGACCCAGGAGGACGCGGCCGAAGTGCTCGCCCGCCGCACCGTGCTGCCGGTGCCGTGGGTGGACCCGGTCGACGTGAGCAACGCCGTGCTCTTCCTCGCATCCGACGAATCCCGTTACGTGACGGGAACCCAGGTCGTCGTCGATGCCGGACTTACTCAGAAGGTGTGACATGGGACGGGTATCGAACAAGGTCGCGCTGGTCACCGGCGCGGCCCGCGGCATCGGCCGCGCGCAGGCGATCCGCCTGGCCGAAGAGGGCGCCGACATCATCGCCGTCGACGTGTGCGGCCCCGTCGAGACCGTGGTCTCGCCCGGCGCGACCCCCGCGGACCTCGACGAGACCGTGCGCGCGGTCGAGGCCACCGGCAGGCGGATCGTGCCCGCCGTCGTCGACGTCCGTGACGGCGCGGCACTGCGCACCGCCGTCGACGCCGGCGTCGCCGAGCTCGGTGGACTCGACATCGTCTGCGCGACAGCGGGAATCAGCAACAGCGGCGCCGCGCTGGAACTGACGGAACAGCAGTGGCAGACGATGATCGATGTCAACCTGACCGGCGTGTGGCAGACCTGCAAGGCCTCGGCGCCGCACCTGATCAGCCGGGGCGGCGGCGCGATGATCCTCACCAGCTCCATCGCGGGACTGCGCGGACTGGTCGGCGTCGCCCACTACACCGCGGCCAAGCACGGTGTCGTCGGATTGATGCGCTCGCTCGCCAAGGAGCTGGCGCCGCACCACGTCCGGGTGAACTCGGTCCATCCCACCAACGTGGACACCCCGATGATCCAGAACGACATGGTGCGCAAGGTGTTCCGGCCCGACCTCGAGCACCCCACCCGCGAGGAATTCGCCGAGGCGGCCGTGACGATGAACATGCTGCCGATCCCGTGGGTGGAACCGGTCGACATCGCCAACGCCACCCTGTTCCTCGGCTCCGACGAGGGCCGCTACATCACCGCCGTCACCCTGCCCATCGACGCGGGCTCGACCCAGCGCTAGGGCGTGTCACACGGGCGCACCCCGACCCCGGTCTACGCTGGACCGGGGTCGGTGGACGTCGAGCACCGGCACGGTTCGCTTCGGGAGTGTCGTTCGTACGAGAAGCCCACAGGGCGGAACGGAGCACGATGAACACCCGCAACACGGCTCACGGGCGCATCAGCGCCATATTCGGCGCAATCGCTGTCGCGCTGGGCTGTAGCGCCCTCGGCGCCCCGACCGCCCTCGCGCAGGACTGCCAGCCCTCCACCGACACCTACTCCGTCGAAGAGCCCGGCACCGTGCCGCCCGGCGAGACGAATACCGGCGAGGGGCCCGCCGAGGATCACCGTCAGGTCGAGAACCCCTGCTGATACGCCGCGCGCCGAGTCACCGTGTCGTGAGGGGCGCGACGAGCCCGGAAAGGGCGGGCGGCAGCGGCGCGTGATGCACGACACCAAGGCGCTGGGTGGCGCGGGTGAGTGCGACGTAGAGTTCCGCCGCGCCGCGCGGGCCGTCGGCGAGGATCCGGTCCGGCTCGACGACGAGGACCGCGTCGTATTCGAGCCCCTTGGTATCCGACGCGGGCACCGTTCCCGGGATCCCCTGCGGTCCGATCACGATGCTGGTGCCGGGGCGGTCGGCCTCGCTCCGTGTGAACTCCTCGATCGCTTCGGCGAATTCGTCGTCACCGACCCGCCGCGCCCAGGGTTCGACGCCGCACGCGCGGACCGACTCCGGCGGCCGGACATCGGGTGCGAACTCGGCCAGCACCCCGGCGGCCACGGCCATGATCTCGGCGGGCGTGCGGTAGTTCACGGTCAGCGCGCGGTAGGCCCAGCGGCCCGGCACATACCGGTCCATCACCGCCGCCCACGAGGTCGCGCCCGCGGGGGAGCGGCGCTGGGCCAGATCGCCCACCACGGTGAAGGACTTGCCGGGACACCGGCGCATCAGCACGCGCCAGTCCATCTCCGAGAGTTCCTGGGCCTCGTCGACCACCACGTGGCGGTAGGTCCATTCCCGGTCCGCCGCGGCGCGTTCGGCGAGTTCCCTGGTGTCGCGCTCGAGGAAGCGTTCGGCCAGGTCCTCGCCGAAGAGCATGTCCTGGGCGAAGAGGTGGTCCTCGTCGTCCATGTGGTCCTCGCGGCTGACCATGGTGTCCTCGAGCACCTTGGCGGCGTAGGCCGCCTCGGCCCTGCGCTCGCGCTCGGCGGTGTGGTCGACCGGCTCGTGTGGTCCGAGCAGCTCGGCGAGTTCGTCGAGCAACGGGACATCCGACACCGTCCAGGCGTCGCCGTCGGCGCGGTACAGCGAGTCGTCGGCGCCGGCGGCGCGCAGCCGCTCCCGCGACGAATACAGCCGTGCCAGCAGCGTTTCCGGGGTCAGGATCGGCCAGAGGTCGTCCAGCGCCGCGGTGAAGGCGGTGTTCTCGGCGAGCTCGGCGACCAGATCGTCGCGCAACTGCTCCCACGCCTCCCGGTCGTCTCTGCTGAGCCAGCCCTTGCCGATGCGGCCGATGGCGCGCTCGGTGAGGACATAGGTGACGATCTCGCGGAACACCGCGCGCGCCTCGTTGTGTGGTTTCCCGCCGGCCCGCGCCTCCTCGATCGCCCACTGCGCGGTCTCGGCGTCGATCCGCACGGTGACATCGGCGAGCTCGATCGGCACCGGATCCACCGGTAGCCGCTGCCGGTCGGCGACCGCGGCCGCGAGCACGTCGAGGATTCGCAACGAGCCCTTGTGGCGAGCCGCCGCGGGGGTGTCCTCGGCGGTCACATGCAGCCCCGGCATCAGGTCACCGGCGGTCGTGAACACCACGTTGGTCTCACCCAGTGACGGCAGCACGTGCGAGATGTGGTGCAGGAAGGCGGGATTGGGGCCGACGACCAGCACGCCCTGGCGTTCCATCCGGGCCCGCTGGGTGTAGAGCAGATACGCCACCCGGTGCAGCGCCACCACGGTCTTCCCGGTGCCGGGTCCACCCTCGATCACGAGGACGCCGGGATGGTCGAGGCGGATGATCTCGTCCTGTTCGGCCTGGATGGTCGCGACGATGTCGCGCATCCCCTCGCCGCGAGGCGCGTTCACCGCGGCGAGCAACGCCGCGTCGCCCTGTGCCGCGTCGTCGGGCCTGCCGAGGACCTCGTCGGTGAAGCCGGTCACCTGCCGCCCGCGCGTGTGGAACTGGCGGCGCCTGCGCATGTCCTCCGGCGAGGCGCCGGTCGCCACATAGAACGCGCGCGCGGCGGGCGCGCGCCAGTCGAGCAGCAACGGCTCGAACTCGTCGGCCTCGTCGAACAGGCCGATGCGGCCGATATAGCTGGTTTCCCCCGAGAGCGCGTCGAGCCGGCCGAAACACAGCCCGTTGTCGGCCACGTCCATCCGCTTGGCCTCCTTGGCCAGCGCGCGGACCTCGAAATCCCGTTCCATCGCCGAGACACCCTTGCCGCGCAAGGCCGCCTCATAGCGCCCGCGCACCCGCGCGCGCTCGGCGTCGAGGCGCGCGTAGAGGCCGGCCACGTACTGCTGCTCGGACCCCAGCTCGTCCTGATATCCCTGAGTTGACACATGCCCTCACTTTCCCGGTTCGTCCATCCCGGCGGAGCGCGACGATCACACCCGTTTCCGCAGCTCATGGGCTACGGCGGACGATTATGCGGCACGAAGGGGGCCTTGCGGCAAGGCCCCCTGTGCGCTATATGTTGGAAAGGGCGGAGAGTGTCACTCCTTGCGCGTCAGGAACGCCAGCACCGCCGACTCGAATTCGTCCTTGCGCTCGATCATCGCCCAGTGCCCGCAGTTCGGGAACACGTGCAGCTCCGCGCGCGGGATCGTGCGCATCGGGATCAGCGCCATGTCGAGCGGGCTCACCCTGTCGTCGCGGCCCCAGGTGATCAGCGTCGGCGCCTGCACCTTGTGCAGCATGGCCCACGGCGGCGGCGCGTCGGAGGCCTCCATCGCCTTGACCATCATCGCGAAGGCGGCCTTGCTGTACATGCGGCGGGCGCTGTCGAGGGTCGCCGGATCGGTGGCCTGGGTCCAGCGCTCCTCGATCAGGTCCTCGGTGACCATCGCCGGGTCGAACACCATCGAGTGCAGCCACTGGATCAGTCGCTCGCGGCTGGGCTCCTCGGTGAACTCCTGCAGCAGCTTGATGCCCTCACCGGGGCCGGGGCTGAACAGATTGCGGCCGATCCCACCGATGGTGACCAGCTTGCCCACGCGCTCCGGATGGGCGATCGCGTAGTTGAGCGCGACACCGCCGCCCATCGAATTGCCGATGATGTCGACCCGGTCCAGGCCCAGCGCGTCGACGAACCGGGTGACGGCGTCGAGCGCGGTCACCATCGGATGGCCGCCGAAGTCGTCACTCACCCCGAATCCGGGGAATTCCAGGACGAGGCAACGGAATCGGTCGGCGAAACTCGCCAGATTGCCGCGGAAGTTGCGCCATCCGGTGACGCCGGGACCCGACCCGTGCAGCAGCAACAGCGGCGGACCGTCGCCTGCCTCGTGATAGCGCAGCACGCCCGCGTCGGTGCGGATCTCGCGCAGCGTGGCCTCGTAGCTCAGCTCGGTCATGCGTGGGTGCCCCCGTCGATGCGGATCTCGGTGCCGGTGATGAACGCGCCGTCCTCGGAGACGAGCATGGCGATGACGCCCGCGACCGCGGTCGGATCGCCCATGCCCGCGCCACCGGACTCACGGTCGGTCGGCAGCACCGGCGACAGCTTGCCGAACAGCGCCCAGTCGGCATCGGCGGGCACGTAACCCGGGGTGGCGTCGGTGATCCCGGACTTGATGCTGCCCGGTGCGACACACACCGCGCGCAGGCCCTTGCCGCCGTATTCGAGGGCGATGGCGTGGGTGAAGGACTGGATGCCGCCCTTGCTCGCCGCGTAGGCCGCCATGTACGGATGCGCGAACGCCGCCGAGGTGGAGCTGAAGTTCACGACGGTGGCACGCGGGGTGGCCAGCAGCGCGGGCAGCGCCTCCCGGACCACCAGGAAGGTGCCGGTGAGGTTCACCCGGATGATGGTGTCCCACAGGTCGAGCGAGGTCTGCTCGGTGTGCGAGGCGCGCAGGATGCCCGCCGCGTTCACCAGCGAGTCCAGCCCGCCGAGGGTGTCGACGGCCGAGCGCACACCCGCGACCACCGACTGCTCGTCGCCGATGTCGATGGTGAGGGTGGTGAGGCGGTCGGCGGTGCCGCGCTCGGTGGCCTGGGCCCGCGTGGCGGCCAGGCCGTCGGCCGAGACGTCGGCGGCGACCACGCGGGCGCCCTCGTCCAGCAGCCGCAGCGCGGTGGCCTGGCCGATGCCGGAGGCGGCGCCGGTCACCAGCGTGCGGTGGTTGTCGAGTCGGTTCATGAATCTCTCCTGGAGGTGGGTCAGCCGAGCTGTCCGGGGACCGGCTCGTGCCGCAGCTGATCGGTGGCCAAGGTGCCCGCGCGCACGGCGTCCTCGATGGAATCGCGCAGGGCGGAGCAGGTGGGGATCCAGCTGCTCGGCTCGCCCAGGGCCGCGCGGCGCGCGAACTCCGGGCACGCCGACTCGGCGTCGTCGAGCCACTGGACGCTGGTGTGGCTGGGGCTGAATTTCTCGGCGAGGACCTTGTTACCGCAGGTCGCGCACTGGACGGGTTGCATGGCGCACCTCACTGTTCGCCCGCGGCGTGCCGGGCGCCGAGGTAGCCGAACACCATCGCGGGGCCGATGGTGGCGCCGGCGCCCGCGTAGTCGTTGCCCATCACCGCGGCCGAGGTGTTGCCCGCGGCGTAGAGGCCGGGGATCACCGAGCCGTCGGCGCGCAGGACCTGGGCGTCGGCGTTGTAGACCAGGCCGCCCTTGGTGCCGAGGTCGCCGATGCGCACGCGCAGCGCGTAGTACGGGCCCTTGTCGATCTCGTCGAGCGCGGGGGTCGACAGCGTCGGGTCACCGTAGTAGTTGTCGTAGGCGCTGACGCCGCGGCCGAAGTCGGCGTCGTGTCCGTCGCGGGCGAAACCGTTGAAGCGGGCGACGGTGTCGCGCAACGACTCCGGCGGGACGCCGATCGCGGCAGCCAGGCCCTCGACGTCGTCGGCGACCTGGACCAGCCCGCTGCTGAGCCAGGTGCCGGGGAACTTCTGGCCGGGGAGGATGCCGCCGATGGGGTAGCGGCTCTTGGCCTTCGCGTCGAAGAGCAGCCAGGCCGGATCGTGGCTGCCCGCCAGCTGGGCGTGCACGAACGTGACATACGGCGACGCCTCGTTGGTGAAGCGCTTGCCGGTGCTGTCGACGATGATCGACCGGGGGATCGAGCGCTCCGAGACCAGCACCTGGTTGATCCCCTCGGGCCGCTGGAACGACGGCATCCACCACGCGTCGTCCATGAGATCGACCGCGGCGCCGATCTTCTCGCCCGCGACGATGCCGTCACCGGTGTTCTCGGGCGAGGCGGCACTGAAGTTGTCGCGCCCGCCCTCGGGCAGGTACTGCTTGCGCATCGCCTGGTTGTACTCGAAGCCGCCGGTGGCCAGCAGCACACCGTGACGTGCCCTGATCCGGAACTCGCGGCCCTCGCGTTCGGCGAGGACACCGAGCACCGCGCCGGACTCGTCGGTGATGAGCGAGCGTAGCGGCGTGTCGAGCCACAGCGGCACCCCGGCATCGCGCAGGGCCAGCCGCAGCCGCGCGATCAGCGCCCGGCCGAGGGTGTCCATGTGCCTGCGCAGCACGATCGCCTTGACGGCCCGCAACCCGGTGAGCAGCGCCGTCCAGCGGGCCTTCCACGTGCGGGTCACCATGTTGAGCTGCACGAAGTCCTTGGACGTGATGAACAGCCCCGGCGGCGTCGCCAGCGCGGCGGGTCGCAGCAGGTGCTCGTCGGGGCCCAGTTCCTTCAGATTCACCGGCAGCGGCTCGATGGAGCGGCCCGCAGGACGCCCGCCCGGTGCCTCCGGGTGGTAGTCGGAATAGCCTGTGCACCACTGGAATCGCAGGTGGGGGCTCGTCTCGAGGAACTCGAGCATGCGCGGTCCCGCGTCGATGAACGCGTCGAGGTTGGCCGATGGCACCCGGTCACCGACGACGGCGTCGAGGTAGGCGCGCACGTCGGCACGGGCATCGCCGAGTCCCTCGCGCAGCAGCGTCGGATTGTTCGGCACCCAGATCCCGCCGCCGGAGAGGGCGGTGCTGCCGCCGAACACCGAGGCCTTCTCGATGACGAGGGTGTCCAGGCCGCGGTCGGCGGCGGCGAGCGCACCGGTCAACCCGCCGGCGCCGGAGCCGACGACGAGGAAACCGACTTCATGATCCCAATGGTGTTCGGTAGCAGTCATTCTCGCCTCGCTCAGCCGATGACCATGTCGTCCTGCGACCAGAACGCGCGCATGCTGGTGATGCGGGCGTCCTCGTCGAAGGTCATGACATCGATCGGGTCCAGGGTGAAGGTCTGGTCACCGAACTTGGTGACCACGCGGAAGCTGAACGCCGCGCTGTCGCCGGCCACGCGCAGGCTGAACAGCTCTGTCGAGCGTTCCATCGGCTCGATGGCCTCGTAGAACTTCCGGATCGCCGCGACGCCGACATGCGGCTCGCTGCCGACCGGGTCCTCCACCGTGGCGTCGTCGCGGTAGAGGGCGACGATATCGGCGGCCGTACCGCTGCCGACGGCCTCCACGTATTTCCGGACCGTCGCGCGAATGTCGTCGGCTGAAGCCATCGTGTTGCTCCTGAGATGTCGAAAGGTTGGTCTGTGAACCGTGCCACATCGGGTGGCCCGGCCGGGTGCTGCCTCCCGGCCAGCGGGAAGGGTCATCCCTCCAGAATGTGGCGCACGGCGAGGTGGCTGAACAGCATGGACGCGCCGATCGGGTTGCCGCCGCCGGGGTAGACGGTGCCGCTCACCGCGGCCATGGTGTTGCCCGCCGCGTAGAGGCCGGGGATCGGCGCGCCGTCGCGGCCGAGGACCCTGGCCGCGGCGTCGGTGCGCAGGCCGCCCTTGGTGCCCAGATCGGAGATCCCGAACGCGGCCGCGTGGTAGGGGCCCTTGTCGATCGCCACCAGCGGCGGCTCACCGTTGGAGAAGGCGCGATCGTAGGCCTCGTCGCCGCGCCCGAAATCGGGGTCGACGCCGGTGGGCACCATCGCGTTGAACCGTTCGACGGTGGCCTCGAGCGCGGCCGCGGGCACGCCGATCTTCGCGGCGAGTTCGGCGAGGGTGTCGGCGGTGTGCCACAGGCCCGCCGCGACGTACTTCTCGGTCTCGACCATGGAGACGTTGGTGGCCTTGATCGGCGGCACCTCGCCCTCCTTGTCGTCGTAGATCATCCAGAACGGCAGGCCGAGCCCGCGCTCGTCCATCTGCCGGATGATGTCGCGGCCGAGCCGGTCGTAGGGCGCCGACTCGTTGACGAACCGCTTGCCCTCCTGGTCGACGAAGATGCCGCCGGTGAACCACAGCGCGAACGCCGAGCGGCCGTCCGGATGGGTCAGGCCCGGCGACCACCACGCCTGGTCCATCAGATCGGTGTCGGCGCCCGCCGCGATGCCCGCCTGATGCGCCAGGCCCTGATTTCCCCAGGGCCCCATGGTGTCCCTGGCCGCGCCGGGCACACCGTAGTGCGCGCGCAGTTCGTCGTTCTGCTCGAAGCCGCCCGCGGCCAGCACCACCCCGCGGCGGGCGCGGATCGCGACCCTGGCGCCGTCGCGTTCGACGATCGCGCCGGTCACCGCGCCGTCCTCGACGACCAGTTCCACCAGCGGCGAGTTCAGGTGCAGCTGGACGTGCGGGTAGGTCGACAGCGCGCGCAGCATCCGCCCGATCAGCGCCTGGCCGCCGATGAGCAGCTCGGGCAGGGGCGCGCCGAGCCGATCGGTGTCGAGCGGGCCGCGCAGCGATTCGCGCAGTGGGCCCAGCTCGGCGGCGGGCAGCGGGGTCGGCATGATGTGGCGCTGCCCGTCGAGCCTGGCCTTGGGTGCCTTACCGAAGTAGTCCGGCCACGGCAGCATCTCGAACGCGAAATGATCGTCGGCTTCGAGGTATTCGATGAGGTCGCGCCCGCGCGTCACATAGGTGCGCTGCAGGTCCTCCGGCGTGCGGTCACCCACGACGGCCCGGTAGTAGGTGAGCGCGTCCTCGAGCGTGTCGTCGGTGCCCGCCCGTTCCAGCACGGGGTTGCACGGGAACCACACCCCGCCGCCGCCCGAATACGCTGTCGTCCCGCCGAACTTGTCGGTCGCCTCGACCACCGCCACGCTCAGTCCTTCGCGCGCGGCCGTGTAGGCCCCGGCCAGGCCACCGCCTGAGCCCGCGACCAGTACATCCACTTCGTCGTTCCAGTTCACCACTGTCTCCTCCCGGTGCCACCGCACATCGCCGACGACGGTAGGGCCGGACCGGGCCGACGTGATCCGGATCATCCCGATCACCGGGAGGACATCGACGCGGCGAATGTGCCGGTCAGCGGGAAGGGGCCCTGCGCCGCGGGCACGCGCGTCTTTAGCGTCGGCCGCAGAGAAACCGGTCTCCAGCGAAAGGCAGACACTGTGAACCCCGAGACCCCATCGGCACCAGCGAACGATCCGGCCGACGTCGACGTGGTCGTCGTCGGCGCGGGCATCGCCGGACTGTATGCCCTGCACCGCTTCCGCCGCGGCGGGCTCACGGTGCGGGTGTTCGAGGCAGGCGCAGGCGTGGGCGGCGTCTGGTACTGGAACCGCTACCCGGGCGCGCGCTGCGACGTCGAGAGCGTCGACTACTCGTACTCCTTCGACGACGCGCTGCAGCAGGAATGGGACTGGAGCGAGAAATACGCCACCCAACCCGAGATCCTGTCCTATCTCGAACACGTCGCCGACCGCTACGACCTGCGCCGCGACATCGAATTCCAGACCAGGGTCACCGATATCGTGCTCGACGAGCAGACCCTGCGCTGGCGGGTCGGCACCGACACCGGCCGCGCGGTCTCGGCGCGCTTCGTGGTGTTGGCGACCGGGCCGCTGTCGAACGCGAACACCCCGGACATCGCGGGCCTCGACACCTTCGCGGGCCGGATCCTGCACACCTCGCACTGGCCGCACGACGGCGTCGACCTCGCCGGGCAGCGGGTCGGCGTGATCGGCACCGGCTCCTCGGGCATCCAGACCATCCCGTGCCTGGCCGAGCAGGCCGAGCGGCTCACGGTGTTCCAGCGCACCGCCAATTACAGTGTGCCCGCGGGCAATACGCCGCTGACAGCGGAGGACCGGCGGGCGCAGAAGGCCGGCTACCCCGAGCGCAGGCGGCTGTCGATGCTCAGCGGCGGCGGTTCGCCGCACCAGGCGCATCCGGAGTCGGCGCTGGCGGTCGACGAGCAGGAGCGCCGCGACGCCTACGAGAAGCGCTGGGCGCTGGGGGGTGTGCTGTTCAGCAAGACCTTCCCCGACCAGCTGACCGACCTCGCCGCCAACGACACGGCCCGGCAGTTCTGGGAGGAGAAGGTGCGGGCGGTCATCGACGATCCCCGCGTCGCCGACGTGCTGGTCCCGCGCGACCATCCCATCGGCACCAAGCGCATCTGCACGGACACGAACTACTACCAGACCTACAACCGCGACAATGTCGAGCTCGTCGACCTGCGCGCGACCCCCATCAGCCGCATCGACGCCGACGGCGTGCACACCACCGGCACCCACTACCCGATCGACACCCTGGTGCTGGCCACCGGCTTCGACGCGATGACCGGATCGGTCGCGAAGATGAACATCGTCGGGCGCGGCGGCGAGACCCTCAACGAGGCGTGGCGCGAGGGACCGAAAACCTATCTGGGACTGGGCATGACCGGCTTCCCCAATCTGTTCAACCTGACCGGACCCGGCAGCCCGTCGGTGCTGGCGAACATGGTGCTGCACTCGGAACTGCACGTCGACTGGGTGGCCGAGGCCATCGAGTTCCTCGACGGCCGGGGAGCGGTGGCGCTGGAGGCCCGGCCGGACGCGGTGGCCGACTGGGTGCGCGAATGCGCCGACCGGGCGGCGGGAACACTGATGATGTCGGCGAATTCCTGGTACCTGGGCGCCAACATCGAGGGCAGGCCGCGGGTGTTCATGCCGTTCGTCGGCGGCTTCGGGGTCTACGGCCAGATCATCGCCGAGGTCGCGGCCGCCGGATACAAGGGATTCGACGTCCTCGAGTCCTGAGGAAACGACGGCCGGGGGGGGGGGGGGGGCGCCCCCCCCCCCGGCGGGGGGGGGGGCGCGGCCCCCCCGGCGCCCCCCCCCGCGAAAAAAACGGGGGGCGCCCCCCCCCGCCCCGCGCGCCCGC
>NZ_JARWOJ010000358.1 GCF_029868625.1 Nocardia neocaledoniensis
GAACGTCTCCGGACACCGCATCTCCACCGCCGAGGTCGAATCCGCCCTCGTCGGGCATCCGGCCGTCGCCGAGGCCGCGGTCGTCGGCGCCAGCGACGCGACCACCGGTCAGGGCATCGTCGCCTTCGTCATCCTCACCGGCGAGGCGGCAGGGCGGGCAGGAGACGGCTTGGTCGACGAACTGAAGGCCGAGGTGTCCAAGCAGATCAGCCCGATCGCGAAGCCGCGCGAGATCCACATCGTGCCCGAGCTGCCCAAGACCCGCAGCGGCAAGATCATGCGCAGGCTGCTGCGTGACGTGGCCGAGGGCCGCGAACTCGGCGACACCTCCACCCTGGTCGATCCCGGCGTCTTCGAGGCGATCCGCGCCGGCGGCAACTGAGGCGGGCGCGCCGCGAAGGCGCAGGATACGGCCGGTGACATGCGATGTCACCGGCCGTATCCGTTAGGATCCCGTAGAGGTGTGCCGGGAAGTCTGGTCGGCATGCGGTCGTGAATCTGTGTCACCGAAGGGTGGGATGAGCGCCCGCAGTCCGCCCGTACCATCCGGAAGGCCCCGATTGTGATCACGCGCGTTCGCTCCGAGCTCACCCGCTATCTACGCACCGAGACGGTCGGCGGATCGCTGCTGCTGATCGCCGCCGCGGTGGCGCTGCTCTGGGTGAACTCGCCGTGGGGCGCGAGCTATCAGACGATGATCGACACCCGGCTGAGCATCGACGCGCTGCACCTGGACCTGAGCTTGGCCGACTGGACCAAGGACGGCCTGCTGGCGATCTTCTTCTTCGTCGCCGGGCTCGAACTCAAACGCGAACTCGTCGTCGGTGAACTCGCCGATCCCAAACGGGCGGCGCTGCCGATCATCGCGGCCGTCGGCGGTGTCGTCACCCCCGCGCTGATCGCGCTGAGCGTCGGCTGGGGTGTGCCCGGCATGAACAACGGCTGGGCGATCCCGGTGGCCACCGATATCGCGTTCGCGCTGGCCGTGCTCGCGATGACCGGCTCCCGGATTCCCGCGAGCGCGCGGGTGTTCCTGTTGAGCCTGGCCGTCGTCGACGACCTGCTCGCGATCGTGCTCATCGCGGTGCTGTTCACCGCGTCGGTGTCGATGCTGTGGCTGGGCGCCGCCCTGGCCTGCTGCGCGGTGTGGGCGCTGGGTCAGCGGTGGCGGCTGCACACTCCGTTCCTCTATATCCCGATCGCGCTGGTCTGCTGGTACGCGCTGCACGAGGCGGGCATCCATCCGACGCTGGCCGGCGTCGCGCTCGGCCTGCTCACCCGGGTCCGCAAGGACCCCGGCGAGGAGCAGGCGCCCGCGACCCACCTCGAGCACGTCGTGCAGCCGATCTCGGCCGGATTCTGCGTCCCGCTGTTCGCGCTGTTCGCCTCCGGCGTGCCGCTCAACGGGGACGTGTTCGGTCAGCTCTTCACCGAGCGGCTCTCGCTGGCGATCATCCTCGGGCTGCTCGTCGGCAAGACGGTCGGCATTTTCGGGATCAGCTGGCTCGCGATCCGCTTCGGCCTGGCGAAACGCCCGGTGGGGCTGGAATACCGCGACATGTTCGCCCTGTCGGTCCTCGGCGCGATCGGCTTCACGGTTAGCCTGCTCGTGGCGGAACTCGCGCTGGCCGACGAGGGCGCGGCCGTCATCGATCTGGCGAAGGCGGCGGTCCTGGTGACCTCCATGGCAGCATCGCTCCTCGGATCGGCGCTACTGTTGCGGCGAGGGCGTGTGCACCAGGCGCGCCGCGACGCGGACGAGCTACAACCGGACAGTGAGGCCTAGTAGTGCCAGGACAGGGAGAAGGGTCGACGAAGTGAGTTACACCCAAGGCGGAAATGACGGTCGCACGGTCACTTCCATCCCGTTGACCGACGCCAACCCGCCCGGATCGGCGAGCATCGGCAGCCTCGTCCGTGACGCGACCGAACAGATGTCAACGCTGGTGCGCGCCGAGGTGGCGCTGGCCAAGGCCGAGGTCACCGCCGAGGTCCGCAAGGGCCTGACCGGCAGCGTGTTCTTCATCCT
Source organism: Nocardia neocaledoniensis (assembly GCF_029868625.1). GTDB lineage: Bacteria > Actinomycetota > Actinomycetes > Mycobacteriales > Mycobacteriaceae > Nocardia > Nocardia neocaledoniensis_A. Next base: position 2,030 of record NZ_JARWOJ010000358.1, read on the forward strand.
CGCGCTGACCGTGCTGCTGTTCAGCTCGTTCTTCTTTTTCTTCTTCCTCGCCGAACTGCTCGACGTGTGGCTGTACCGGTGGGCGGCGTTCCTGATCGTGTTCGCGCTGATGGTGCTCACCACCGCGCTGCTCGCCCTGCTCGGGTGGCTCAAGGTTCGCAAACTGCGGGCGCCGGAGAAGACGATCGGTTCGCTCAAGCAGACCGCCGAGGTGCTGCCTGCGGCGCTGACCCACCGGGAGAGCGCCGCTCCCGCGCTGGAGAAGTCGACCAACCGATGACGCGCCGGGCGGGCCCGGTCGCCACGGCCGGACCCGCCTACTAGGCTCGATCGGCGTGTCGTCCAACTCATTCCCGGATCCGTCCAGCGTCCGTTACGACGGACCGTGGACGCACCGGGACGTGCACGCCAACGGGATCCGCTTCCACGTCGTCGAGGCCGACGGTGCGGATCGTTCCGACACTCCCCTGGTGCTGCTGCTACACGGCTTCGCCGACTTCTGGTGGTCGTGGCGGCACCAGCTCACCGGGCTCGCCGAACACGGCTATCGCACCGTCGCCGTGGATCTGCGCGGCTACGGCGACACCGACAAGCCGCCCCGCGGCTACGACGGCTGGACCCTCGCCGGTGACATCGCCGGACTCATCCGGGCCCTCGGACACACCGAGGCCACCCTCGTCGGACACGCCGAAGGTGGGCTGGTGTGCTGGGCCACCGCCGTACTGCACCCACGACTGGTCCGCTCGATCGGCTTGATCAGTTCGCCGCACCCGGCCGCACTGAAGAGCGCGGTGCTGCGCGATTCCGCCCAGCGCGCGACCTGGCTGCCCGATTTCCTGCGCTACCAGCTGCCCCGCTATCCCGAGCATCTGCTCACCCGGGACGGCGGCGCCGAGGTCGAGCGCCTGCTGCGGGCCAGGGTCGGCGAATCCTGGTCGCGGACCGCCGAATTCACCGAGACCGCCGCGCGCATGCGGACCGCGATCCGCATCCCCGGCGCCGCGCACAGCGCGCTGGAGTACCAGCGCTGGGCCTTCCGCAGTCAGTGGCGGCCCGACGGCAAGCGGTTCATGGCGACCATGCGCACGCCCATCGACATCCCCGTCCTCGGCCTGCGCGGCGAGCACGACCCCTACCTGCTGCCCGCCACCTTCCACCGTGGCTCCCGGCTGGCGACCGACCGCACCCTGGTGTCCATCCCGGATGCTGGGCACTACGCCCACCAGGAGAACCCGGACCGCGTCAACGAGGTGCTCACCACCCGCTGGCGCGAACAGAACGGCGTCAACGGCTCACCCCAGGACGGCCTGGTCTCCCCCTGAGCCCGGCCCTGAACGCCAGCGCTCCGACAACCCAGCCCCGCACGACCCGACCTCGAGGAGGGTCCGCCGACGCAGTCGGCGGGTCGCGGCCGT
>NZ_JARWOJ010000359.1 GCF_029868625.1 Nocardia neocaledoniensis
GCCAGAACGCGTCCTTGCCCCTGGTCCGCGCCTGCTCGGACTGCACACCGACATTCTGGGCGAGCAGATAGGTCGCCGCCACCGCGACCGGCGACAACACCACCAGCACCACCGCGAGCGCGATCACCGCACCGCGCGTCCGCGCGCCTCACAGTCCGGTGAGCGCCCGGCGCAGCACCCCGAAAAGCTCGGTGGGGTTGCCGGATTCGACCGCCGCCTTGTCGATCAGATCGACGGCGGCGGCGGTGAACTCGTGACTCTGTTCCTGCACGTACTGCTCGGGAGTGTCGATGCCGACGGAGAACTGGGCGAGCATCCCGGTCATCGCCCGCAGGAAAGGGGCCATCAGCTCGGCGAGGCGGGCCGCCGAACCGCCGGTGCTGCGCACCATCTTGCCGCCCTGCTCGAACGCCGCGAACATCGCGTACATGCCGCCGAGGATCGAGACGTCGTACATGGCCGCCGCGCCGAGGTCGGTGCCGACGAACTCGGCCCCGCCGAACAGTTCGAGCACCTGCCGGTAGCGCTCGAACTCCGCCTGCGCACCGCTGTAGAGCACGAACGCGCCGGCCGTCCCGATCATCGCGGGAACGGCCATGATGCCGCCGTCGAGCAACGCGATGTCGTACTCCCGCGCCCAGCGACCGAGGCCGCGCGCCTGTTCCGGGGTGGTAGTGGTCAGATTCACCACGGTGCGGCCGCCGAGGCGGGCCGCCGCGGGCTCGAGGTGTTCGCGCACGGAGGCGTCGTCGAGCAGGCACAGGATCACCAGGTCGGCCGCGGTCAGTGCCTCCTCCGCGGTCGCGGCGGCCACGGCGCCCGCACCCACCAGCGCCTCGGCCTTGGCGGCGGTGCGGTTCCACACCGTCACCTGATGGCCGCCCGCGAGCAGCGCCTTGGCCAGCGCGGTGCCCATCGCGCCGAGACCGAGCACCGAAACCCGCTGTGCCGTCGCAGAGTTGGTCATGTTTCCCCTTGGTTCGAAGCTCTCGCCGCCGGTCGGCGACACACTCCTAGATTCGCCGGTAGCGCTACACTGCACAAGAACCGACAAAAAAGTCGGATACTCACCAAAAAGTAAGTAAGGCGAACATGAGGCAGCGAGAGCGTCCGTATTCCTGCGGTATCGATGCCGCGCTCGACGTGGTCGGCGGCAAGTGGAAGGCGCTGATCCTGTGGGCCCTGTCCACCGGCACCCAGCGCTTCGGCGACCTGAAACGGCTGGTGCCGGGGGTCACCGAGAAGATGCTGATCCAACAGCTGCGCGAGCTCGAGCACGACGGCATCATCCACCGCGAGGTCTATCCGCAGGTGCCACCGAAGGTGGAGTACTCACTCACCGAACTGGGCGTCTCGCTCAACGCCGCGCTGGCCACGCTCGGCCAGTGGGGCAACCAGCACATGGACCACATCTGCGCGGTCAAAGACGTTCCCGCGCCCGTCCATTGAGGGGCGCGGGAACGGGCGTCACGCCTGGATGCCCACCCAGGTATTGCCGGTGATGCGCTCGTAGGCCTCTTCGTACTTGCGGCGGGTCGCCTCGACCACGTCGGCGGGGATCTCCGGGCCGGGGTATTCCTTGTTCCAGCCGGTGGAGGTCGACCAGTCGCGCACGAACTGCTTGTCGAAGGAGCGCTGGGCGCGGCCCGGCTCCCACTCGTCGGCGGGCCAGAAGCGCGAGGAGTCGGAGGTGAGCACCTCGTCGCCGAGGGTGAGAACGTCACCGTCCCAGCCGAATTCGACCTTGGTGTCGGCGACGATCACACCCGCCTTCGCCGCGTGCTCGGCGCCGCGCGAGTAGATCTCGAGGGTGCGGTCGCGCAGCTGCTCGGCCACCTCGCGGCCTTCCTGGTTCACCACGTCGGCGAAGCTGATCGCCTCGTCGTGTCCCTCGGCCGCCTTGGTGGACGGGGTGAAGATCGGTTCGGGCAGCTTGTCGCCGTCGCGCAGGCCCGGCGGCAGCGCGATGCCGGAGACGGTGCCCGACTGCTGGTACTCCTTGAGCCCCGACCCGGTGAGGTAGCCGCGCGCGATGCACTCGACCTGCACCATCTTCAGCGGCTTGACCCGGATGCCACGGCCCGCGAACTCGGCGGGCACGTCGGTGGCCGAGACCACGTGGTTCGGGATGCCGGTGAAGTACTCGAACCACCAGTTCGACAGCTGGGTGAGCAGCGCGCCCTTCTCCGGGATCGGCGTCGGCAGCACCACGTCGTAGACCGAGACGCGGTCCGACGCGACGAGCAGCAGGGTGTCGCCGTCCTCGTAGAGGTCACGAACTTTCCCGGCGTGCACATGCTTCAACGTCGAGCCTCCGAATCCTGGGTGGGCACATTTCCTCGGTAGGCACTGTACCGGCCGGACCCGGTCTCGAATTCGACCTGGTCATCGCGACGCGAGGCCGGTCACATTCCGGTGCGGGTTCCGACGTGACGGCGCACGGCCGCGCCGGTCAGGCGCTCACGCGCTCGGCGTCGGCCACGCGGAAGGTGCGGCGGTAGGCCAGCGGCGCCACCCCGACCGCGACCTGGAAGTGCTGGCGCAGCGAGGTTCCGGTGGCGAAACCGACCCGGCTCGCGATCTGTTCGACCGACAGGTCGCTGGCCTCGAGCAGATGCCTGGCCCTGGCCACCCGCTGCTGGGTGAGCCAGCGGCCGGGGCTCATGCCCACCTCGTCACCGAATCGGCGCGCGAAGGTGCGCTGACTCATCCGCGCGTGCGCCGCCAGCTCGGCCATGGTCAGCGGCAGTTCGAGGTGTTCCAGCGCCCAGTGCCGGGTCGCGGCGGTGCTCGCGGCGGCGGGATCGGGGACGGGATGGTCGATGTACTGAGCCTGCCCACCTTCGCGCCACGGCGGCACCACACAGCGGCGCGCCACCTGGTTGGCCACGGCGCTGCCGTGATCGGCGCGCACGATGTGCAGGCACAGGTCGATCCCGGAGGCCGCGCCCGCGGAGGTCAGCACGTCGCCGTCGTCGACGAACAGCACGTCGGGGTCGAGGTGGACCCGCGGAAAGTGCCGCCGGAAGGTGTCGGCGAGTCGCCAGTGCGTGGTCGCCGGGCGCCCGTCGAGCAGTCCCGCCGCGGCGAGCACGAACGCGCCGGTGCAGATGGACACGATCCGGGTGCCGGGCCGGATCCACGCGAGCGCGGCCCGGGTCGTCTCGCCGAGCCCGGCCTTTGCCTCGGCGATGTCACTGGCGGGCAGCACCACGGTGTCGGCGGTCGCCAGCAGTTCCGGACCGTGCTCGACGGCGATCCGGAAGTCGGCGCAGGTCCGCACCGGCCCGCCGTCGACGGAGCAGGTCAGGACCTCATAGCGATCCTCGAGCATGCCGAAGATGCGCTGCGGAGTGCCCAGTTCGAACGGATATACGCCGTCGAGCGCGAGAACCACCACACGATGCATGGCACGATCCTATCGGATGATGACATTCATGCCATTTCCTTGGCGGCCGCGTCCCGGCACCGTGAACGGCATGACCGAAACCATGCGCGCCATCAGTCAGGACACCCTCGGCGGACCCGAGGTCCTGCGCGAAGTCGAACTCCCCCGCCCCGAACCCGGCCCGAGCCAGCTCCTGGTCCGGGTGCACGCGGCGGGCCTCAACCCGACCGACTGGAAGCACCGGGCCCTCCCCGGATTGTTCCTGCCCGCACCGCCTTTCGTGCTCGGCTGGGACGTGTCCGGCGTGGTCGAGGCCGTCGGATTCGGTGTCACCCTGTTCGCGCCCGGCGACGAGGTGTTCGGGATGCTGCCGTATCCGCACGGGCACGGCTCGCTGGCCGAGTACGTCACCGGGCCCGCGCGCGCGTTCGCCCACAAGCCCGCGAATGTCGACCACATCGTGGCCGGGGCGGCCCCGCTGGCCGCCCTCACCGCGTACCAGGCGTTGGTCGACACCGCCGATATCCAACCCGGACAGCGCGTGCTGATCCACGCGGCCGCCGGCGGGGTGGGGCACCTGGCGGTGCAGATCGCGAAGTCGCGGGGCGCGTACGTGATCGGCACGGCGAGCGCGCCCAAGCACGACCACTTGCGCGCGCTCGGCGCCGACGAGCTGATCGACTACCGGACGGTGGACTTCGCCGAGGCGGTGCGCGAGGTGGACGTGGTGCTCGACACCCTCGGCGCGGAGAACTGCCGCCGCTCCCTGCCGACGCTGCGTTCCGGCGGCCTGCTCGTGAGCATTCTGGCGCGCCAGGAGGCCGAGCTGATCGCCCTCGCCGCCGAGCGCGGCATCCGCTTCGCGTCGCTGCTCGTCGAGGCCGATCACGAAGGGATGCGAGCGGTGGCGGGCCTGCTCGAATCGGGCGCGCTCACCCCGACGATCGCCGGAGTGTTCCCCATAGCCGAGGCAGCCGAGGCGCACGCGCTCGGCGAGACGGATCGCACGCTCGGAAAACTGGTGGTCGCCGTGCACTGAGTAGGGCCGTCGTCATCCCGGCGGCTCGGAGCCACCGCGGTCACGGTGCCGCCGGGTCAGCGGCCACGGGTGCGCCGTGCGCGGCAGCGCCACCCTGCGATGCCGTCGCCCGGAATCGGGCGACCTGCGGGGCGCCGGAGTAGACGCTCACCGCGCCGGTGTCCGCCGCCGGCGGCACCCGGCGGAAACTCGTGAGCGGCCCGCGACGGCAGGTGGCATTGTGGACGCTGACGCGCGCGCCGGTGGAGCACCGGGGCGCCGAAGTGTGCCGTGTTCGTCGACGACGAAGGAGATCTATGTCCGCCCCGAATCTCACCCGCGACCAGGCGGTCGAACGCGCGGCCACGGTGGCCGTGCAGAACTACCGGATCGAACTCGACCTCACCGACCAGCCGCGCGGCGCCGGTTCGGAGGTGTCGGACACCTTCGGTTCCAAGACCACCGTCACCTTCACCGCCACCCCCGGCGCGAGCACGTTCATCGACCTGGTCGCATCGCGCGTCCGCTCGGCCGTGCTCAACGGCACCCCGCTGGATGTGAGCGGCTACGACGAGTCGACCGGCATCGCGCTGCCCGACCTCGCCGCCACCAACGAGCTCGTCGTCGAAGCCGATTGCGCGTACTCGCACACCGGCGAGGGCCTGCACCGCTTCGTCGACCCGGCCGACGACGAGGTGTACCTGTACTCGCAGTTCGAGACCGCCGACGCCAAGCGGATGTTCGCCTGCTTCGACCAGCCCGACCTCAAGGCCACCTTCGACGTCGTGGCGACCGCGCCCGGCGACTGGCAGGTCGTGTCCAACGGGGCCACCGCCGAGGAACACAAGGTCGGCGCCGTGGTCCGGCACACCTTCGCCACCACGCCGAAGATGAGCACCTACCTGGTCGCGATGATCGCCGGTCCGTACGCGAAATGGACCGACGTGTACCGGGATTCGCACGGCGAGATCCCGCTCGGCCTGTTCTGCCGCGCCTCGCTGGCCGAGCACATGGACGCCGAGCGGCTGTTCACCGAGACCAAGCAGGGATTCGGCTTCTACCACGACAACTTCGGCGTGCCCTACGCCTTCGGCAAGTACGACCAGCTGTTCGTGCCCGAATTCAACGCGGGCGCGATGGAGAACGCGGGCGCGGTCACCTTCCTCGAGGACTACGTGTTCCGGTCCAAGGTGACCCGCGCCTCCTATGAGCGCCGCGCCGAGACCGTGCTGCACGAGATGGCGCACATGTGGTTCGGCGACCTGGTCACCATGAAGTGGTGGGACGACCTGTGGCTCAACGAGTCGTTCGCCACCTTCGCGTCGGTGCTGTGCCAGGCCGAGGCCACCGAATACACCAGCGCCTGGACGACGTTCGCCAATGTCGAGAAGTCCTGGGCCTACCGCCAGGATCAGCTGCCCTCGACCCACCCCATCGCCGCCGACATCCCCGACCTGCACGCGGTGGAGGTGAACTTCGACGGCATCACCTACGCCAAGGGCGCCAGCGTGCTCAAGCAGCTCGTCGCCTATGTGGGGCTGCAGCCGTTCCTGGCCGGCCTGCGCGACTACTTCGCCGAACACGCTTACGGCAACGCCACTTTCGACGATCTGCTGGCCGCACTGGAGAAGGCGTCGGGTCGCGACCTCTCGGATTGGGGTGCGCAGTGGCTCAAGACCACCGGCCTCAACATCCTGCGCCCCGACTTCCTCGTCGCCCCCGACGGCACGTTCTCGAGTTTCGCCGTGGTGCAGGAGGGCGCCGCGCCGGGTGCCGGTGAGCACCGCGTGCACCGGATCGCGGTCGGCGTGTACGACGATGTCGACGGCAAGCTGGTGCGCGCCAAGCGCGTGGAGATCGACCTGGACGCGACCGGGCGCACCGAGGTGCCCGAACTGGTCGGGGTGCCGCGGGGCCAGCTGGTGCTGGTGAACGACGACGACCTCACCTACTGCTCGCTGCGTCTGGACCCCGATTCGCTCGAGGTCGCCGTCCAGCGCATCGGTGACATCGCCGACTCGCTGCCGCGCACCCTGGCCTGGTCGGCGGCCTGGGAGATGACCCGCCAGGCCGAGCTGAAGGCCCGCGATTTCGTCGCGCTGGTGCAGCGCGGCATCGGCACCGAGTCCGAGATCGGCGTGGTGCAGCGGCTGCTGATGCAGGCCGCCACCGCCATCTCGAGCTACGCCGATCCGGTGTGGGCCGAGCAGGAGGGGTGGCCCGGTTTCGCCGACCGGCTGCTGGAACTGGCCCGCGGCGCGGTGCCGGGCTCGGATCATCAGCTCGCCTTCGTCAACGCGCTCACCGGCGCCAAGCTCGAGCCACGCCACACCGGCGCGCTGGCCCAGCTGCTCGACGGCGATCCGGCCTCGGCCGGCCTGGCCGGGCTCACCGTGGACACGGATCTGCGCTGGCGCATCGTCACCGCGCTGGCGGCGGCCGGGCAGATCGATGCCGATGGCGTCGACTCTCCGACCATCGACGCCGAGCTTTCCGGTGACCCGACCGCGGCGGGCAAGCGGCAGGCGGCCGCCGCCTCGACCGCGCGCCCGATCGCCGAGGTGAAGGCGCAGGCCTGGCAGACCGTGATGGGCGACGACTCGGTCCCCAACATCACCGCCCGCGCCATCGTCGGCGGCTTCGCCCCGGTCGGTCAGGGCGAGCTGCTGGCGCCGTACGTCGACAGGTACTTCGCCGAGATCCCCGCCGTGTGGGAGCGCCGCTCGAGCGAGGTGGCCCAGACCGTGGTCGTCGGCCTGTACCCGCACTGGGCGATCAGCGAGGACGCCGTCGCCAAGGCCGACGAGTTCCTCGCCGGCGACCACCCGCCGGCCCTGTACCGCCTGGTCTCGGAGGGACGCGCCGGGATCGAACGCTCGCTGCGCGCACGGGAATTCGACGCCAAGTAGGCGCTCGCAAAACGATGGCCCCGATCTCCCCGGATCGGGGCCATCGGCCGTTTCGCCGATGTGCGGCCCAGCACTTTCGCCACGGCGACCTCGGAGGTCAGCCTCCCGCTGCTGGCGGGCCCGGTGACGCGATTGCTCGCCGAGCCGCTCATCGGCAGGGTCTTCGGGCAGATCCTCGACAAGTGCGCCGGGGACCTCGCCACGCGTTGATCCGACCGAACGGCGCCACGCGGCCATCGCGGCGCCGTTCGCTGCTGTGAGCGGATCCGCCCAGGGCAGCAAAGCGCGCGAAACACGGTGCGGGCGAGGCACCGTGGAGTCATGGCACACGACGACAAGACTCCGATGTTCAGCTGGCGGGCACGCGAGCAGCTGTTCGGCCGCCGGATCCTGGTCCTGGACGGCGCACTCGACGACGACAACGGCACCCTGCTCATCACCCAGATGCTCACCCTGGCCGCCCAGTCACCGGAGGCGGGGATCTCGCTGTGGATCCACTCCCCCGGCGGCTCGGTGCCCTCGATGCTCGCGATCCGCGACGTGATGCGGCTCGTCCCGTGCGAGGTGTCCACCCTCGCGCTCGGATTGGCGTGCAGCGCCGGGCAATTCCTGCTGTCCTCGGGCACGCCGGGCCGCCGCTACGCGATGCCGCACGCCCGCATCCTCATGCACCAGGGCTCGGCGGGGATCGGCGGCAGCGCCGTCGAGGTCGAGGTGCAGGCCGACGACCTGCGCTACACCGTCGACACCGTGCTCGGCCTGATCGCCGCCGACACCGGTCAGCCGTTCGAGCGCGTCTACGAGGACTCCCTGCACGATCGCTGGTTCACCGCGGCCCAGGCCAAGGAATACGGCTTCATCGACCACATCGTCGAGTCGTTCGACCAGGTGATCCCCAACCGCCACCGCATCGGCATCTCGGCGTGAAACCCGGTGCCGCACCCCTGATCCGGACGGAGCTCCGATGACCAGCTACACCATCCCGAACGTCGTGTCCCAGCATCGCGGCGGCGAACGCATCACCGACATCTACTCGCATCTGCTGAGCGAGCGCATCGTCTACCTGGGCACCCCCATCGACTCCGGGGTCGCCAACGCGCTCATCGCCCAGCTGCTGCACCTGGAATCGGACAGTCCCGGCCAGCCGATCAGCCTCTACATCAACTGCGAGGGCGGCGACCTGTCGGCCATGCTCGCCGTCTACGACACCATGAGCTTCATCAAGGCCCCGGTGCACACGACCTGCGTCGGGCAGGCGATCGCGGTCGGCGCGGTGCTGCTGGCCGGTGGCGCGGCGGGGCACCGATCGATGCTGCCGCACACCCGGATCGTGTTGCACCAGCCCGCGACTCGCGGCCAGGGCACCATTCCCGATCTGATCCTGCAGGCGGACGAGATCGTCCGGATGCGCGCGGCCATCGAGGCGATCCTGTCCAAGCACACCGGTCAGACGCCCGAGACGCTGCGCCGCGACACCGACCGCGACCGGGTTTTCACCGCCGAGACCGCGCTCGAATACGGTCTCGTCGACCAGGTGCTCCACGAGCGGGAGTGAGGATCAGCTCGAGCTCACTGCTTTTCGATGCGGTCGAGGTAGACGCGACGCACCGTGTCGTCGACCCGGGTGATCGCGGCGTCGTCGTGGGCGGCCTTGCGGACGACCTTCAGCAGCGACTCCGGCACCAGTCCCGCCGCGTTCGCCATGAGCCCGACGTACCCGGGGACCGCGGTCTCGGCCGCCCTGGTCTTCACGGTGCGCACCACCGCGTCGGCGATGTCCTCGGGATCGACGGCGGGCAGTATGCCGTAGTCGATGCCCGAGCTGAGTTCGGTACGCACCGCCGAGGGCAGCACCGCGCTCACGCTCACGCCGGTCTCGTCCAGCTCCAGGCGGGTCGCCGCGGTGAGCCCGACCACGGCGTACTTGCTGGCGTTGTACACGGCCAGGCCTTTGATCGGGAACTTGCCCGCCAGCGAGGCGACGTTCACGACGTGGCCGCGACCACGCTCGACCATGCCCGGCAGCGCCAGCCGCATCCCGTGGATCACGCCGTACACGTTGACATCCATGGTGAGCTGGTCGATCCGGTCCGACTGCGCGAGGAAGGCGCCGTTGGGCATCACGCCGGCGTTGTTCACCAGCACGTCGAGCGGGCGGCCGCGCCACCGCGCGGCGGCGTCGAGAAACGCCGCGTACGAGGACTTGTCGGTGACATCGAGGGCGTGCCCCATGGCCCGGTCGCCGAGGTCGGCGGCGGCCCGCACGGCCAGTGCCTCATCGAGGTCGCCGAGCGCGACGTGGGCCCCCTCGGCGACGAAGGCGCGCGCGGTGGCCAGCCCGATTCCGCGCGCGGCGCCGGTGATCGCGACCAGCGCGCCGTTCAGATCGATCCGTGGATAGCTCATGCGGTGACCGCCATCTCGTCGTCGTGGGTGATCGTGAAATCGGTGGGATCGAAGGCACTGACCCGGCGGGTCAGCTCGCCGGTCGACCACGGCCAGCTGAAACTGTTGCGGCCGTTGGCATCCAGGTAGTAGCTCTGGCAGCCGCCCGCGTTGTAGACGGTGCCTTGCAGCGCCTCCTGCACCTGCTCGACGTAGCGGGCCTGCACCTCGGGCCGCACCTCCAGGATCGCCCAGCCCTCGCGCCGGGCGCGGGCGATCGCCGAAACCAGGAAGTCGACCTGGGCCTCGAGAATCGCGAAGGCCGAGGAGTGCCCGGTGCCGAGGCTGGGACCGAGCACGGTGAACGCGTTCGGGAAACCGGTGGTGACGGTGCCGAGGTAGGCCTCGGGCGAGCCCTGCCAGTGTTCGGCCATGGTCCGGCCGTCGGCGCCGCGCACGATATCGGCCAGCGGCGTGTCCAGGATGTGGAACCCGGTGCCGAGGATGACGGCGTCGACCTCGGCGCCGGTCCCGTCGGCGCCGATCACCGTGCTGCCGCGGAATTCGGCGACGGCGGTGGCGTGCACGTCGACGTTGTCCTTCGTCAGCGACTGGAGATAGCTGTTGGAGAACAGGATCCGCTTGCAGCCGAGCAGATAGTCGGGGGTCAGTTTGGCGCGCAACGCCGGATCACGCACCACCGCGCGCAGATACGCCGAGCCGACGGTCTGTACGGTCTGCATCAGCGGGCGCGGGTTGCGGAAGGCCACGCCGAGGCCCTCCATCAGGGCGTACTCCACCGAGCGCAAGGCCTTGTGCGCGAACGGCAGCCGCCGCATCACCCGCTTCTCGATGCGGGGCACCGGGTGGTCGAGCTTCGGCAGCACCCACTGCGCGGTGCGCTGGAACAGATGCAGCGCGGCGACCTCGGGCTGGATGGCAGGCACGAACTGCACCGCCGACGCGCCGGTCCCGACCACGGCGACCCGCTTGCCCCGCAGGTCGTAGTCGTGGTTCCAGCGCGCCGAATGGAACACCTCGCCGGGGAATTCGGCCAGGCCGGGGATGTCGGGGAAGCGCGGCTCGTTCCACGGGCCCGCCGCGGAGACGACGAAACGGGCCGTCAGCTCACCGTCGCTGGTGTCGAGGTGCCAGCGACGGGCGGCGTCGTCCCAGCGCGCGCCAAGCACCTCGACGCCGAACCGGGTGCGGTCGGCGAGCCCGTGCTCGCGGGCCACGCCGTCGACGTAGGCCAGGATCTCGGGCTGGGTCGCGAACAGCCGCGACCACTCGCTGTTGGGCGCGAACGAGAACGAGTACAGCCCCGACGGCACATCGCAGGCGCAGCCGGGATAGGTGTTGGCGCGCCAGGTGCCGCCGAAGGTCTCGGCCTTCTCCACGATCACGACGTCCTCGACGCCTGCCTCGGCGAGCTTGATCGCGGCGCAGATGCCCGAGATCCCCGCCCCGATCACGACCACTTCGTGGTGGCTGCTCATGCGTTCTCTCCTTCGCGAACGGACGCGCGGATCGCCTCGGCGACCCGGGCGGGGACGGCCCGGCGAGCCGCGGCCAAGCTGGCGGGGCGCCGGGTGGAGTCCATGAAATTGGGGCCCATCGCCGCGAGTTCGGCGGGGCCGGGTTCGATCCGGATCACGCGCGTGCCGGCCGCACGCAGCGCGGCCACCTCGGCGTCCAGACCCCTGGTCATCTGGGCACGCAGCAGCCGCTCGATGCGGCTCAGCCCGGTGGCGGGGGCGCCGCCCGCCGAGGTCATCGGGGCGACGACCACTACTTCGTCCAGTTCGAGCGGCACCAGCAGATCGGCGGACACCGACGAGACGGCGCCGCCGTCGACGAATTCGCGACCGTCGATCGGGACCGGCGGGAACCAGCCGGGAATCGCCCACGACGCCGCGATCGCCGACCCGAGGTCGACGTGCGGCGCCCGCGCCGAACCGAACGCGACCCGCTCGCCGGACCGCGCGTCGGCGGCCACCAGCCAGGTGGCCGGATGCTCGACCCAGCCACCACGCGGTGTCAGCGCGCGGCCGAAGGCACGCAGCCAGTTCGCGTCGCCGCGGCCCCTGGGCAGCACACCCGACAGCGCGGTGTAGACCGAGCCGCGCCGCACCCCGGCGCCGACCAGCCCGAGCCCGGGCAGACCGAGCCGCGGCACGGGCGGGATCGCACCGGGGTCGACCGACAGGTGCGCGGTGAGGACGGGATCGGCGGCCGGCGCGCCGTCGAGCGCGGCGAGCAGATCGCCGGGTGTGCGGCCCGCGCCGAGCGCGGCCACGATCTCGGCGCCCGCGGACGTCCCGATCAGCACCTCGGCCGAGCGGGCATCCCAGTGCAGCGCCTGCTCGACCGCGTCCAGGGCCACCGCCGTCCAGGCGAAGCCGAGGAGGCCACCGCATCCGATGGCGAGGCCACGTCGTGTAGTCATGATTCGGATACTAACGGTATTCGAATTCCAGCGGTACCCCGAATTTGCTAGACTTCCGCAGTGGCCCGGATGACACGTAAGGAGTCGCACGCACTCACCCGCGAGCGTTTGGTCGAGACCGCCAAGCGGCTCTTCCTCGCCGATGGCTACAACGTCACCTCGCTCGAGAAGGTGGCCACCGAGGCGGGCTTCTCCAAGGGCGCCGTCTACTCGAACTTCGCCACCAAACACGAGCTCGGCCTGGCCGTGATAGATGTCGTGCACGGCGAGCGGGCGGAATCGCTGGCCCAGGCGATCATGGCGAAGGACACGATGCCCGCGCGGATCGACGGTTTCGCCCGGTGGGCCGACGAGAACATCGGCGACGTGGGCTGGACCGCGCTCGAGGTCGAGTTCGCGACGAGCACCCGGCACCTGCCCGAGGTGCGCGCCGAACTGGCGACACGACGGCGGACCCTCACCGCCATGCTCGGTTCGCTGATCCAGCTGCAGGCCGACGAGATGGGCTTCGAGCTCCCGATTCCCGCCGAAGAAGCCGCGCTGCAACTGCTTTCACTCGGCATCGGTCTCGGTGTGCAGCGCGCGATCGACCCGGAGATGCCGGTGAGCGCGCTGGTCGACCTGCTGCGCGGACTCGTCGACGCGGTCCGCACCGGCTGAGCCGCGAGCGCTCAGGCGGCGAGCAGGACCGCGTTCGGGGCGGTGAAGTTCTGGACCTGAGCGGGCCGCACCTGCGGGCTCAGGCGCCGATCGCCGCCGAGGACCACAGCGCGGGCGGCGACCGGTCGCATCGACTCCGCGACCTGCGCGACCAACTCGCTCAGCGAGGTGCCGAGGGCACCGGCCAGGGCCGCGATCATCTCGCTCGACGGTTCCTTGCGGCCGCGCTCGACTTCGGACAGATACTGCGGGGAGATCCCCGCCCGCCCGGCGGTGTCGACCAGGGTCGAGCGCCGCTCCAGACGCAGGGCGCGCAGCCGCTCGCCGAGCGCCTCCCGCCAGAGTGGTTCGGGGCGCGACCGCCCGTCGCCGCGTCCGCCCGGAATCACCCGCAACCCGTTGTGCTCGCCCATACTGCGAGGGTAGGGACTCGCGTGCCGACACACCCGGTTCTTCTGCTGTCGGCGTAATCGCCTCAGCGGGCGATACCGAACCGGCTGTCGACCCAGCCGAGGGTGTCGGCGAAGGAGGCGGCGATGATCTCGCTGTGGTCGGTACCGTCGTATTTGCGGTAGTCCACCGTCTGGCCGCGCATCTGCTGTTCGGCGACCATCGCGTCGGTCGACTTCAGCGGCACCGTCACATCGTCGCGGCCCTGCAGGACCAGCACCGGCGCGGAGAACCGCACGCCGCTCGGGTCGTTGTCGTCGAGTACCCGCAGCAGGCCGGACAGGTCACCGTCCTTGGTGAACACCTCGCGCGTCGACAGCCCGCCCCACCTGCTCTGATCACGCAGCCCCGCGACGCATTCGGTGTCCGCGCTCGGCAGCAGCGCGACCGCGCGATCGGTGAGGAAACGGCGCGGATCGATGTCGGTGACGGTCTGCGCGCCGCGCACAAGCAGCGGCACGAACAGCGCGATGTCACCGGCGCCGAGCTTGCCGAGCGGGTTGGACACCGTCCACTTCGCCATCCGCACCTGTTCGGCGATGTGCGAGACCGGGGCCAGCGCGACCGCGCCGAGCAGCGGCGAATCCGGCGCCCAGGCTGTCGCCGCTCCGGCGGCGAACAGCGCCGCGTGGCCGCCCTGCGAGTGCCCCATCGCCACCCAGCGCGCACCGACGGACCTGTCGACTTCCCGTGCGGCCGTGGCCAGGTCGGCCATGGCCCGTTGCTCGGTCTCGCCGATCAGGTAGCCGTGGTTCCCCGGGGTGCCCAGACCCTGGTAGTCGGTCCTGGCCACCGCGTAGCCCTTGGCGACCCAGCGCGCCTGCTCGTCGATGCTCGGCGAGGACCCACTGGAGCGCGAGGGCGCGCACACGTCGGCGACCCCGCTGGTGCCCGGCGCCCAGGTGATCAGCGGCCAGCCACCGGCGGGCGGTGTGCCCTCCGGCACCGCGAGCGTCCCCGAGACCGCGACGGGCTTGCCCTGCGCGTCGACCGAGCGGTACAGCGTCAGGTGATTGCGCGCGCCGGGGATGGCCCGCGCGCCGGCCAGCGGCTGGCTGCGGATCACCGAACCATGCTGTCCCGGAATCGATTCCGCGGGCGGATCGTAGAAATCGGCCTGTGGCGTGCCGACCGCGACGCCGGCCGCGTCGGCCAGATCCTCGGCGCAGGCCGAACTGCTGAGCGCCAGGCACGCCACCGCGGCCGCCGTGATCACCCGGGCGATTCCTGTCCGCATGTTCCCCCCGTTACGCCGATAGACCGCCGATCAGGGTACTCGATGCCGTGACGGCCGGGCGTCGCGCGGACACCCGGCCGTCCCCGGTCAGCGCAGCACCCGGCCGAGGAATTCGCGGATGAGCGCGGCGATCTCCGGTCCGTGCGTCTCCAGGGCGAAGTGACCCGCGTCGAGCAGGTGCAGTTCCGCGTCGGGCAGATCACGCAGGTACGCGCGAGCACCGTCGGCGCCGAAGATCTCGTCGTGCTCGCCCCAGGTGATCAGCGTCGGCGGGCGGTGCTCGGCGAAGTACTTCTGGAACGCGGGATAGCCGTCGAGGTTGTTCTTGTAGTCGGCGAACAGCTGGAGCTGGATCTCCTTGTTGCCCGGACGGTCCAGGTACGCCTGATCCAGCGTCCAGGTGTCGGGGCTGATCAGCGCGCGCCGCTCGGCCGGAACACCGTGCGTGTACTGCCATGTCGTCGCGTCGAGGGTGAGCAGTTCGCGCACCGCAGGCTCGTGTGTGGCCCGATCGTTCGCGTGCGCGAACAGCACCTCCCAGAACGGGGTGAAGCCCTCCATATAGGCATTGCCGCTCTGGGTGACCAGAGCGGTGACCCGCTCGGGGTGGGCCGAGGCGATGCGCAGTCCGATGGGGGCGCCGTAGTCCTGGATGTAGAGCGCGAACCGGTCGACGCCGAGGTGGTCGAGCAGGGCGAGGGTGAGCTCGGTGAGATTGTCGAAGGTGTAGTCGAATTCGTCGACCGACGGCATCGCCGACTGGCCGAAGCCGAGGTGGTCGGGTGCGATCACGTGGTAATCGGCGGCGAGCTCGGGGATCAGCGCGCGGAACATGGCCGAGCTGGTCGGGAACCCGTGCAGCAGCACGATCGTCGGCGCGTTCGGGTCGCCTGCCTCCCGGTAGAACAGGGACTGCCCCTGGATCCGGACGGTGTTGTGGCGGACCTGGTTCATGATGGATCTCTCTTTCCGGTTGGGTGGTGCGTCAGACGGTGACCGGTTCGCGGTCGCGAACCGGGGAGACGAGGGCGGCGGCGATCACGGTGAACAGCAGCGCGAGCGCGAAGTAGCCGCGGTAGCCATCGGTGAGGGCGTGGACCAGGGTGGCCACGCCGAGTCCGGCGGCGGCGGAGAGCTGGTGGATCACCCAGGCCGGCGCCAGGGTGCGGCCCATGCGCGCGGGGTCCAGACCTCGCGACAGGATCGCCATGGTGAGCGGGATGACGGGGAACGAGGCGATGCCGAACAGCACGGCGACGAGCACCAACACCTCGGGTCCCGGCACGAACACCGCGGGCGCCAGCGCGACCAACCGCACCGCGTAGAGCACCCGCAGCAGGGACTCCGGCCGGTGGCTGCGCAGCAGGCGCACCATGGCCGCGGAGGTCAGACCGGCCGACAGCGCGGCCAGCGCGACGAGCCTGCCCGCGCCCGCCACCGACCACCCCTGTTCGACAGCGTGTTTCGGCAACATCAGCACCACGACGTAGAGGGTCGCGGCGTGGAAGCCGAACGACACCAGCACCTTCCACCGATCCGCCAGCGACTCCCCTACCCCCGCAGGGGAATTCGCTCGCTGATCGGTGGGCAGCAGCCGCCACAGCACCGCCGTCGCGGTCAGCCCGATCGCGCCGAGCAGGGCGAAGGTGCCGCGCACCCCGATCGGCTCGAACAGCGCTGTCGCCGCCCAGGGTGTGATCAGCTGCCCCAGGTTGATACCGATCGCGGCCCTCGCCATGGCAGGCCCGGCCTGCGCGCCGTGCGCCCGGCCGAGCAGGGTGGTGACGGTCAGTGTCGACGAGGCGGCGAAGCCGAGTCCGCCGAGCACCATGTAGGCGGCGACGAACTGCCAGGTCTGGGTGACCGTGGCCAGCGCCAGATAGCTGCCCGAGATCAGCGAGAGCCCGCCCACCAGCACGAGTTTGGGCCCGAACAGGTCGAGCAGCCTGCCGATGCCGTGCTGGGCGAGGCCCGTCACGGCGGTGCCGAGCGCGGCGGCCACCGCCAGCGCGGTCGTCGAGACACCGTAGGCCGCGGCGGTGGGCGCGAAGAACACGCCCATGGTGAAGTTCAAGCCGAAGGAGACGGTCATCGCCGCCAAGCCGGCCCAGGCAAGATGCTCGCGTCGCATCCCGTCACATCCTAACTATCTAAATAACTTTCAATGGTTAAAGGTGGGCATGTCTCGGCCACAGTTGAACCGAGTCAGCGGTCAGGGCCGGGCGATGTCCGTTCGCAGCCGCGCGTTCTCGGCTTCCAGCTCCGCGATCCGCGCACGCAGCACGTCAAGCGCTGCCGCGACGGCGGCCCGTGGATACAACGCGGGAATGTGCTGGCGGCAGTTCCAGTCGAAGGCCTCGACCTCGATCACCACCGCCCGCTCGACCTGCGCGCGATATCCGTCGACCGCCAGCGACGCGACCAGTTCCGGATCGTCGGCGGCCTCCACCACGCGCGCCCGCCCGAAGATCTTCATCCGCGCCTGGGCCGCATAGTCCATGAGGAACAGCGAGACACGGTTGTCGTGATCGAGATTGCCGCGGCTGATGTACTGCTTGTTGCCACGAAAGTCGGCGAAGGCGAGGGTACGCGGGTCGAGCACCCGCAGGAAACCCGGTGCGCCACCGCGATGCTGGATGTAGGGCCACCCGGTCTCGCCGACCGTCGCGAGGTAGAAGCTGTCCCGCGCGCCGACGAACGCCGCCTCGTCGGGCCCGAGCCGATCAGCCTCGGCGGGAACCTGAGCCATCCGCTCATAGCTGCGCAGACTGCCGTGCGCGCGCTGATGTTCGCGCACCAGCGGCGTGAACGCGACCTGCGCGTAGCGCCCGGTCATGCCGCACCGCCGGCGACGGGGAACGTCCTCATGTAACTGTTCATACCAGCTTTAAAGGTTAGAAGCGAGCGGATGATTCCCGATTTCCGAAATTCGTGCCGGGAAAGACGAACGGCGCGTTAACCTTAGAGGTGAACGCGCCGTTCGGCGAGAGAACGAACTTAGCGGCCGATCGAGGCCGCCATGACGCGGACGGCCGAGATCAAGCCGTCGATCAGGTTGCCCTGCCGGAACGAGGCCAGCGCGGCGGTGACGCCCAGCTGGCAGATCCGGTCGTTGGCGCGCTCGGCGACATTCGCGCCCGACCGCACCTCGATCGCGCCCTGGTTCGGAGAGACGGCGATGAGCACCGAGTCGGCGGCCTCCGGCGTGTTCGGCAGCAGCGCGTCGGCGCCGGTCGCCGGGTCGGCCCCGAGATCGCCGAGGTAGATGTTGAAGCGAACCTTGGTCGCACGGGTCGCGTCGGTGAGCGCGTTGTCGAGGGCGACGCGCTCCCGATCGGTGAAGGGCACCTCGTCGAAGACGGCGCCCGGCTCGTGCACACCCGAGACGCGTCCGCTGCTGGTCAGCGCGAATCCGTGCGGCAGGTCGGCCTCGACCACCGCGGGCCACTTAGAACTTGCCACTTGCCCGGCCTCCGATCAGCTCCGCGTTGGCGGCTTCGAGAGCCGCATGACTGCCATGCGACTCGGCGGTGTGGTGACCCGCGGAGGTCACCTCATCGGTAGCGCTCCACAGCACCGGCCGGTGGGTCCACTTCTGCCCGAGCGCGAAGTGGGCCGGCTTATCACCGGGAAATGGCTTACCGAGATAGGACAAACCCGCGATCGCGAAGTAGATCGCGGCCGGGATGCCGACGAAGATCAGCACTGTCTCGAGAATGCTCACGGTCCAACGGTAGACGATGCTGTGTAGTAGTTCATCCTCCGGTCACATCGAAGGCCCGCGTGTCCGCCCCGGTTCAGACCAGCCAGGCCGCCGCGTTCGCGGGCAACCGGTCGTCGGAGACGGGCGCGCTGGCCAGCAGCACCTCCCCCGGCGGCAACTGGATCGGCCCGTCGGAGGCATTGAGCACGCACACCAGCCCGCCCGGCCTGCGGAAGGCCAGGCACCCGTCGGGGCTGCCGTACCACTCGATTCGCGCACCGGCGAATTCCGGCCGGGTCCCCCGCAGGTCGATCGCCAGCCGGTACAGCGACAGCGTCGAATGCAGGGTCTCGAGCTGGGCTTCCACCGTGCGGTCGGCCCACTCGGCGGGGATCGGCAGCCACGAGCTCGCGCCGTCGGTGAACCCGAACGGCGCCTGCGTGCCCTCCCACGGCAGCGGCACCCGGCACCCGTCACGGCCGCGTTCGGTGTGCCCCGAGCGCTCCCACACCGGGTCGCGCAGGGCGTCCTCGGGCAGGTCGTCGACATTGGGCAGGCCGAGCTCGGCACCGTTGTAGAGGAAGACCGCGCCGGGCAGGGCCAGCTCGACCATCATCATCGCCCGCGCCCGCTCCATTCCCGTTCGGCCGCCGCCGTAGCGGGTGACCTCCCGTTCGATGTCGTGGTTCGACAGCGTCCAGGTCGGTGGCGCGCCGACGCCGCTGACGGCCTCGAGCGAATGTGTGATCGCCGCGCGGACACCGTCGGCGGTGAAGGGCGTCTCGGCCAGGCGGAAGTTGAACGCCAGGTGCAGCTCGTCGGGGCGCACGTATTCGCCGAAGCGGACGTTGTCGTCGACCCACACCTCACCGATCGACACCGCGTGCGGGTAGTCGTCGAGGACGGTGCGGATGCGGCGGTGGATGGCGTGCACGCCGGGATTGTTGAAGCGCGGATCGTCGTCGTCGTGCACCAGCATCTTGGTCTCGACCTTCGCCATGTCCGGCAGGCCCTCGGGCTTGGCCATGCCGTGCGCGACGTCGATCCGGAAGCCGTCGACGCCACGATCCAGCCAGAAGCGCAGCGTCTTCTCGAAATCGGCGGCGACCTCGGGATTGTCCCAGTTCAGGTCGGGCTGCTCGGGCGCGAAGATGTGCAGGTACCACTGGCCGGGCTCGCCGTCGGGCTCGGTCACCCTGGTCCAGGCCGGGCCGCCGAAGATGCTCGGCCAGTTGTTGGGCGGCTCGGCGCCGTCGGCGCCCTTGCCGTCGCGGAAGATGTAGCGCTGCCGCTCGGGGCTGCCCGGCGCGGCCTCCAGCGCCGCGGTGAACCACGGGTGCTCGACGCTGGTGTGGTTGGGCACCAGATCCATCGTCACCTTGATCTCGCGGTCGTGCGCCTCGGCGATCAGTTCGTCCAGCGCGGCCAGGCCACCGAACAGCGGGTCGATGTCACGCGGATCGGAGACGTCGTAGCCGCCGTCGGCCTGTGGCGAGCGCATCACCGGACAGATCCACAGCGCGTCGACGCCGAGTAACTCCAGGTATCCCATCTTCTCGCGTACCCCACCCAGATCGCCGATTCCGTCACCGTCGGAATCCGCGAACGAGCGTGGATAGACCTGATAGAACACGGCGGTTGTCCACCACGGAGCGGTGCTTGCTTCCCCCGGCACCGGCGAGGCAGGTGTCTGTGTCACACCCGCAATATTGCCAAAGATTGCCCGGGATATTCCTCCGGCGCGGGACTTTCTCGGAATCCGGCAAATTGTCAGCGTTTCGCCACACCGGACCGAAACGTCGCGGTAACTCCGATGACGGCCACGGCAGGGCCCCCACCTGCGGGTCAGCAGCGAACGCGGGGCACCCGCCCCCTCAGTCGGGTGTGTTCAGCAGGGAGGCCGCGAACGTGCGGTGCACTGCTGCGGATCAGCCGGGCGTGTTCTGGAGGGAGGCCGCGGCCATCTGGAAGTAGTCGAGCAGGGCCTTGCGGTGTTCGTCGTCGAGGACCGATGGTTCGATCTCGCCGATCGCGATCGTCATGCACCGCAACCACGCGTCACGCTCGAGCGGCCCGATGGCGAACGGGTGGTGGCGCATGCGCAGCCGAGGGTGCCCGCGCTCGTCGGAGTAGGTGCGTGGACCACCCCAGTACTGTTCGAGGAACATCCGCATCCGGCGCTCGGCCGGGCCGAGGTCTTCCTCCGGATACAGTGGACGCAGGATCTCGTCGGCCGCCACCTCGCGGTAGAACACCGAGACGAGACGACGGAACGTCTCGGCTCCGCCCACCGCTTCGTAGAACGAGGTCGCTGTCTGCTCACCGGAAGTCACAGGCTCCATTGTGCCTCGATGACGAGCGGGGTCGCCCTTCAGCCACAGTTCACCCGATAGTTTGAAAAATAGCCGTGCAATGCGGGACGAACCATGGTCAACTGGGGGGCAGTATCGGCCCCAGATACCACATGATCCTGCCAATCATGAAATTGAGGTCAAGATGAAGCAGCGACCCAGCGCCCGGTCACACGAGGCGCGAGCGCATCGACAACTCCAGCCCGCCGACGTCCACAATCGTGGCTCGGGGGCCATTCCGCTGCACATCGTGTCCGACCATCAGCCGCATCACCCCGCGCCTCTGCACCTCGCCGGAGACCGCGACGCCGCCGCTTGGCGCAAACGCCGGGTTCTCCTCCTCAACGCCACCTACGAACCGCTCACCGCGCTGTCCGCGCGCCGCGCAGTCGTCCTGCTGATCTGCGCCAAGGCCGACGCGGTTCACGACAATCCCGAAGGCCCGGTCCTGCATTCCGCGGGCGCCGAAGTGGCCATTCCCTCCGTCATCCGGCTGCGCACCTACGTCCGCGTGCCCTATCGCGCCCGGGTACCGATGACCCGCGCCGCGCTGATGCACCGCGATCGCTACCGCTGCGGCTACTGCGGCGGCAAAGCCGAGACCATCGACCACGTCATCCCCCGCAGTCGCGGCGGCGAGCACTC
Organism: Nocardia neocaledoniensis; assembly: GCF_029868625.1. Lineage (GTDB taxonomy): Bacteria > Actinomycetota > Actinomycetes > Mycobacteriales > Mycobacteriaceae > Nocardia > Nocardia neocaledoniensis_A. The sequence continues at coordinate 21,196 of NZ_JARWOJ010000359.1, forward strand.
GTGGGAGAACTGCGTCGCCAGCTGCGCGCCGTGCAACCATCGCAAGGCCGACAAGATGCTCACCGAGCTGGGCTGGACCCTGCGCCATCCGCTGGTGTCGCCGAAGGGCCCGCACTGGCGGCTGCTGTCGACCTCGGCCGATCTGGATCCGGTCTGGTTGCAGTATCTCGGCGAGGGAGCCGCCTGAGTCAGGGGCTCTCGATCACCATCGAGGCCCAGGTCCCCGGTTCGAGCGCTTCGAAGATGTGCGGCAGATCGCCGAGGTAGCGCACGTAGTCGCCGGGGCCCACCTCGATGGGCTCGTCGGCGGGTCCCACCAGCGCGCGCCCCGCCGCGAGCACGACGTGTTCGACGACGCCGATCTGGTGCGGGTCCGAGCGGCGGGTGTGGCCCGGTTCGGCGGCGACCCGGTAGACGTCGCAGCGGGTGTGTGATTGACCCGCTGCGAGCAACGTCACGCGGTAGTCCGCGTCGGGGGACGGCACCGGCGCGCCCTCGTCGGCGCGGATCACCTGAACATTGGGCCGCGGCGGATCGAGCAGCCGCGAGAACGGCATCTCGAGCGCGACGCACAGGGCCCACAGGGTTTCCAGGCTGGGGTTCCCCGTGCCCGATTCCAGTTGGGACAGTGTCGATTTCGCGACTCCGGCCCGGTTCGCGACCTCGGTCAGCGACAAGCCTGCGCGGGCGCGCTCACGCCGCAACGACGCCGCGATCACCGCTTGGGGTGGTCCGGCGACCGGGTCCTGCCGGTCCATCTACGCCTCCTGGGGAGCTGGCGATGTCGGGTTGACTTTACCCAGCACAGCCGTTCACCATGTAAAACATGCGTTCGATGTACCGAACACTCGACCGGGGCACGCTGGCTGCCGTGGCCGCGGCCTGCCTGGCCGTCGGCCTCTTCGGCGTGTCCTATGGCGCCTCCACGATCGCCGCCGGATTTCCCGTCTGGATGCCGATCGTGATGGCGGTGACGGTGCTCGCGGGCGGCTCGGAGCTGTTGTTCTTCGGCATCGTCGCGGCTGGTGGGAGTCCGCTGGCGGCGGTGGTCGCCGGACTGCTGCTCAACGCCAGGCATCTGCCGTACGGCCTGTCGGCGCCGGAGGTGTTCGGCCGGGGCTGGCGCCGTGTGCTCGGCGTCCACGTTCTCAACGACGAATCGGTCGCCTTCGCGGCGGCGCCCGGCGATCAGGAACGCAAACGTGCCGCGTACTGGGCGTGCGGAATCGGTGTCGCCCTGTGCTGGCCGCTCGGGGCGACCCTCGGCGCGGCCCTCGGTTCGCTCGTTCCCGACACCTCGGCGCTCGGCCTGGACGCGGTGTTCCCGGTGATCCTGCTCGCCCTGATCCTGCCCGCCCTGCGCGATCGCGCCACCCTGCGCCCGGTCCTGGTCGGCGCCGCGCTCGCCGTGGTGGTCGCGCCGGTCGTCCCCGCAGGCCTGCCCGTGCTGATTGCGCTACTCGCCCTGGTGTTCGCGCTGCGCGCACCGGAGGCGCCCGCGGACGCCGACACGGTGGTGACGAGTTGACGGCCACTTCGCCGACCGGCGGCCGGCGAGCCGGACACCTGCCGCGCGCGTCCCGCGGCGAGCCACTGACCGGGCGCCCGGCGATCATCCGCTCACCGAGTCGACAGGACACTCCGCGCGCCCGCATCCGTCGACGACGGCTACGGCTGTCTCCGACCGGCGATGTCGTCGCGCACGGGGCTGCGGCGATCGGCGGGATGTCGTGAACGCGCCGTATCTGCTGCCCGCGATGCTCGCTCTGGCCGTGGGCACCTATGCCCTGCGCTGGACCGGCCCCGCGCTGCGGCATCGACTCCGGCTGTCGGCCAGGACCATCCATCTACTCGACACGGGCGCGCTGATCTTGCTGGCCGCGCTGGTGGCGACCGCTACTCTGCCCACCGGTTCCGGCGAACTCGGCGTCGCCCTGCCCGTGGGCGTTGGCGTGGGCGGCGTGCTGGCCTGGCGGCGCGTGCCGCTGCTCGTCACGGTGATCGCTGCCGCCGCGACCACGGCCGCGCTCCGACTCGCCGGGGTGCACTGACCCGAGCGTCGGAGACGACGCACTGGGCGAACACCGGCTCGCCTACCGCAACGATGCGGACCGGAGACACGCCGCGGACGGCCTGGACCGTCCGGTCACGGCGACCGGACAGTCCTGGGCCGCCCGCACCGGCGCGACGAGTGCGCGGCTCAGAGAAGGGCGCTCAGCGAGACCGGTAGGTCAGGCAGCGCGCGGAATGTTCGGCCGAGCCCGCGCCGACGCGGATCTCGGTGGCCGCGCACTCGAGGTCCCGGTTGTGCACACAGTCGGCACGCTGGCAGGCGCCGACCATGCTGGTGACGGTGTCGAGCCCGCCTTTCACCGACAGGGGAACGAACGTCTCGCAATCGGCGCTGCCGTTGTGCCCGGCGACGTTGATCGCGAAGGCGTGGCAGCCGTCGTGGTTGTAGGAACAGTCGCCGACCGTGCACTCCGTGACGTGCGGCATTTCGATCGAAGTCATATCCAGCCCTCTCACCGTAGAGATGGTCACGCTGTGTCGGATATCACTCTAGGCTCCCGCGATCGCGAATCAAGGCAGGTCAGGCTAGCCTTACTGGCCCCTTCTGCCGTGCGGATACCGCCGTCCGCTGGGGGCTTCAGCTGGGCGACAACGGGATTCCACCGCCGAGCCGGCGCGCGACCGAGCCGTAGCGAGCATCCAGCCGCAACCACGTGCGTGTCGCGCGCACCCGCACGAGCTCCGAGGGCTGGATGCGGCGCGACTCGGTCTTCTCCCCCGCGTGCGGAATGAAGTCCATCGCGGTGAGCGCGAAGACCACGCGCATCGGCACGTCGACCGTGAGATCGTCCGCGCCGGTGACCGTGAGCACCGACTGATCGAGCAGAGACGCGGGCGGGCCGTGGGCGCCGCCGTGTTCACGCGCCAGATCAGCGCCGCGCTCGGCCAATTCGACCAGGGCGCGGGCGGGTACATCGTCGACGTGGGTGAAACCCTCGGTGGGTGGCAGGGCACCGCGCCAGGCTGAGTCCATCGAGTAGCCGAGATCGATCGGATGGCCGGTACGTAGGCCGGCCAGCACCGAGTCGGCGCCGACGGTGACATCGTCGACGCCGAGTTCGGCGGTCACCGTCCGCACCGCGAGCGTCTCGAAACCCGTTGCCACCCATGCCGAGACCAGGCTCGAGCCGCGCCGCCGCAAGCGCACCACGGCGGCGGGGTCGAGCCGGATCGCCCGGGTGAGGAAGGTGGCGAGGTTCTCGCGTTCGGCCGGATCGGGGGCGTGCAGCACCCGCTGTTCGGAGCTCACGTCGTCAGATCCGCCACAGGGCCAGGTAGTCGCGTTCTTCGTCGGTGAGCCTGCGCAGCCGCTGGGTCTCGATGTCGAACGCGGCCAGCTGCGTGGTCGCCGTCACCGCGGGCGGCGAATCCGGTGCCGTGCCATTGGCCCGCACCTCGTAGCCGATGGTGAAATCGACCGCCCGCAGCTGCTTGATCCACATCGTGATGTCGAGCGGAGTGTCCTCGTGCCGGAGCTGACCGCGATACTTGACGTGCAGGTCGACCAGCACACAACCCTGCCGACCCATCGACGCCGTCGGCTTGTCCCCGTCGAACAACCACGGGATCCTCGCCTCTTCGAGCAGGGTCACCATCCGCGCGTGGTTGACGTGCTGATACACGTCCATGTCCGACCAGCGGATCTCGACCTTGGCATGAAAAGGCGAACTCGTCACCGTGGTACCTCCGATTGGGCGCCCACCCCGCTCACCATGCTCCGCACCTGTCGCGCGGCGACCGACAGTGTGGCGAGGTCGTGGGTCCCGGACTCGAACAGTTCCGACAGTGCCGCGCGCGCACGGCCCAGCCGGGACTGGTTTTTCGACTCCCAGTATGCAATTTTCTCGTCGGCCGTCTCCTCCGGGTCACCCGCGGACAGCACGTCCAGGGTGAGCGAGCGCAGCGAGCCGTACATGTCGTCGCGCAGCGCGAGCCGGGCCAGCGCGTGCCAGCGGTCGCCGCGTTCGAGATGGCTCACCGCCTCGAGCAGCCAGTCGATCTTCAGGTGCTCGTTGAGCGCGTAGTACAGCGCGCCCACCTCGGCGCCGTCGCGGTCGGCGATGTCGGCGATGTCGACCACGTCGAGCAGCGGGTAGAGGCCGAGCAGACCGAATACCTCCGTGGCCAGATCGGTCGGCGCGCCGCGCGCGATCAGTTCGGCCGCGCCCTGGGTGAGCGAGGTGACATGGTGCCCGCGCAGCCAGCCCGGCACCTGGGGCGCCAGCTCCTGCACCCGGCTGTGGTACCGGTTGATCTCCGCGCCGACGGCGATCGGCTGCGGGCGGTTGCTCAGCAACCAGCGCGAAGCGCGGTCCAGCGTGCGCTTGGATTCCAGTTCCAGCAGATCGCACACCCCGGCGGGGGCGTCGGCCGTGCGGATACGCGCCCACACGTCGTGCAGTTCGAAGATCTCGGTGGCCGCGGCGAAGGCGCGCACGGTGTCGGAGGTACTGGCCCCGACCTCCTCGTTGAGCCGGTGCGCGTAGGTGATGCCGCCGTAGTCGACGACCTCGTTGACCAGCATCGTGGTCACGATCTCCCGGCGCAGCCGGTGTTTCTTGATCTCGGCGGCGAAGCGCTCCCGCAGCGGTGTCGGGAAGTACTGGGGCAGCCGTCGGGCGAAGTACACGCTGTCGGGCAGATCGGTGTCGAGCAGATCGGCCTTGAGCCCGAGCTTCACGTGCGCGAGCAGATTGGCCAGTTCGGGTGAGGTGAGGCCACGCCCGTCCTCGGCGCGCCGCTTCAGTTCGGCATCGGTCGGCAGCGCCTCGAGCTCGCGGTCGAGGCCTCGGCGCTGCTCGAGATCGTCGATCACGCGGGCGTGCACGCTCACCATCTGCGGCGCGTCGGTGCGGGCGATACCGATCAGCACGTTCTGATCGACGTTGTCCTGCAACACCATCCGCGCGACCTCGTCGGTCATCGAGGCCAGCAGCGGATTGCGGTCGGCGGGCGCCAGCGCGCCGGCGCTCACCACACCGTCGAGCAGCACCTTGATGTTCACCTCGTGGTCGGAGCAGTCGACGCCCGCCGAGTTGTCCAGCGCGTCGGTGTTCATCTTGCCGCCCGACCGGCAGAACTCGATGCGGCCCAGCGCGGTGGCGCCGAGGTTGCCGCCCTCACCGATCACCTTGACCCGCAACTGGTTTCCGTCGACGCGCACCGCGTCGTTGGACTTGTCGCCGACCTCGGCATTGGATTCGGTGCTCGCCTTCACATACGTGCCGATACCGCCGTTCCACAGCAGCTGCACCGGGGCGAGCAGGATCGCGCGCACCAGTTCCGGCGGCGAGAGCGCCTGTACCGAGTCGGGCAGGCCGAGCGCGGCCCTGGCCTGTGCGGAGATCGGTACCGACTTCACGGTTCGCTCGAAAACGCCGCCGCCCGCGCTGATCAGGCTGCGGTCGTAGTCGGCCCACGAGGAACGCGGCAGCGCGAACAGCCGGGCACGCTCGGCGTAGGAGGTGGCGGCGTCGGGGTTCGGGTCGAGGAAGATGTGCCGGTGGTCGAACGCGGCGACCAGGCGGATGTGCTCGGAGAGCAGCATGCCGTTGCCGAACACGTCACCGCTCATGTCGCCGACACCCACGACGGTGAAGTCCTGGCTCTGGGTGTCGATGCCCATCTCGCGGAAGTGGCGCTTGACCGCTTCCCACGCGCCCCTGGCGGTGATGCCCATCGCCTTGTGGTCGTAACCGGCCGAGCCGCCGGAGGCGAACGCGTCGCCGAGCCAGAAGCCGTAGCGGGTGGCCACGTCGTTGGCGATGTCGGAGAAGCTGGCGGTGCCCTTGTCGGCGGCGACCACGAGGTAGGTGTCGTCACCGTCGCGGCGCACCACCCTGGCGGGCGGCAGCACGGCGCCCGTGGCCAGGTCGACGTTGTCGGTGACGTCGAGCAACCCGGAGATGAAGGTGCGGTAGCAGGCGATGCCCTCGGCCACACTCGCCTGCCGGTCGACGGCGGGATCACCGGTGGCGGCCGACGGACGCTTCACCACGAAGCCGCCCTTCGCGCCGACCGGAACGATCACGGCGTTCTTCACCGCCTGCGCCTTCACCAGGCCCAGGATCTCGGTACGGAAATCCTCGAGCCGATCCGACCAGCGCAGGCCGCCACGGGCGACCGAGCCGAACCGCAGGTGCACGCCCTCCACCCGCGGGGAGTAGACGAAGATCTCGAATTGCGGTCGCGGCTTGGGCAATTCGGCGATCTCGCGCGGCTCCACCTTGAACGAGAGGTAGTCGCGCGAGCGCTCCTCGGCGTCGAGGACGTAGTAGTTGGTGCGCAGCGTCGCCTTGATCAGGCCGAGGATGGCGCGCAGGATGCGGTCGGCGTCCATGCTGACCACGTCGTCGATGCCGGCACGCACCATCGACTCGATCGCGTCGGCGGTCTCGGCGGAGACCGTATCCGGATCGAAACGCGCGGCGAACAGGTCGACGAACGCGCGCGAGACCTCCGGATGCGCCAGCAGGACGCGGGCGATGTTCACCTGGCTGTACGGGAAACCCGCCTGCTGCAGGTATTTCGCGTAGGCGCGCAGGATCGAGACCGAGCGCCACGGCAGCCCGGCCCGCAGCACCAGCTCGTTGAGCCCGTCGGCCTCGGCGCGGTCGTACCAGACCGCCTCGAACGCGTCGGTGAACCGGGAATGGAGTTCGTCCTCGTGGCTGGCCTGTTCGAGCAGCTCGGCGTCGAGGTCGCCGCCCAGGGCGTTGCGCAGCAGCTCGGGCCTGGCTTGCAGGCCGAAATCGTAGATCCAGCGCTCGGGGCCGCCGTCGAGTTCCAGCTGGTAGGGCCGCTCGTCGACGACCTCGACACCGAGGCTCTGCAGCACCGGCAGCACCTGACTCAGCGAGACACCGGAACCCCCGATGTAGAGGCTGAACCGCCACGAGCCCGGCGCGGCCTCCGGCCTGCGGTACAGGTGCTGGCCGATACCGCCCTCGGTGAGCCGTTCGAGCCTGCCGATATCGGCCAACGCGCGGGCCGGGCCGAAGTCTTCCTTGTAGCTTTCCGGGAAGGCCTCCGAATACCGTTTCACCACAGCCGGATCCACCACGGCGGAACTCGCGATCTGCTCGCCGATGCGGTCGTCCCAGGTGTGGCTGGCGGCATTCAGCAGCGCCTGCAGGCGCAGCCGGTTGTCCTCGGAGGTGTCGGGCGCCGCGCCCTCCCCCGGCAGCATCACCGTGAAATACACACTGGCGAGCTCGCTTTCGCTCACCCGCGCCGAGTAGTCGATGTCGACGCCGCCGAGCTCGCTGACCAGGATCTCCTGCATGTGCAGGCGCACCGCGGTGGTGTAGCGATCGCGCGGCAGGTACACCATGCAGGCGACGAAGCGGCCGTAGGTGTCGCTGCGCAGGAACAGCCGCACCTGCCTGCGCAGGCCGACGCCGAGGACCGCCACGGCGGTGCGGCGCATCGTCTCGGTGTCGGCGGAGAAGAGTTCGGTGCGCGGGAACGACTCGATCACCTCGAGCATCGCCTGCCCGGAGAAGGAGTCCTTGTCGAACCCGGCGGCCTCGATCGCGTGGCGCACCCTGGTGTTGATGACCGGGATGTCGAGCACGTTCTCGTGCACGGCGCTGACGGTGAAGGTGCCGATGAACAGGTGCACACCCGCCACGGCACCGGCATCGTCGAGATCGGCGACACCGACGAAGTACGGATACACCGAACGGTGCACGGTCGCGCGCACCAGCCCCTGGGTGAGCATCAGCAGCGGCCGGTCGCCACCGTTGATCGGCACCTGGAAGTCGGTGCCGATGTCGGCGCGCAGCACGCCGAGGCTCGCGCCGGGCACCTGGGTCGACACGGTATGGCCGTGGTCGGTCTCGCGCCGGTAGCGGGCGTACCCGAGCACTGTGAAGTTGCCACCGCCCAGCCAGCGCAGCAGCTGGGCGCACTCGGCCAGGTCGGTGGCGGGGAACGGGGCCGAGCCGGAGCCGGCGGCGCGGTCGAGCTGGTCGGCCAGCGAACTCTGCACCGCGGTCATCGCCTCGGTGTCGTCGATCACCTGGCGAACGTCGGCGATCACCTCCGGCAGGGTGCGCTCGATGTCGTCGAGCTGGGCCCGGCTCGTCGACGGATGCAGTTGCAGATGCATCCACGACTCGGGTTCGCCCGGTGCGGCGTTGCCGTCGACCTCGTGCGGCGCGGCGCTCACCAGCACGCCGTCGGCGTCGCGGGTGACCTCGAAGATCGGGTGGATCACCTCGGAGACGTTCACCTGCATGCGGCCCAGGGCCGCCGTGATCGACTCGACCAGCAGCCGCATGTCGTCGGTGACCACCTGGACCGCGGCGCCCATCCCCGATCCGTCGTCGGGATGGTAGACCCGCACCAGCGCGGTGTGCGCCGGGCGGCGAGCGGCCAATTCCATGTGGCGGCGGAAGATCTGGTTGATGCCGGTGACGGGGAAGTCCGCGTCACCGGCGTCCACGTGTCGGAAGTACGCCCCTTCGAGTGTCGCGAGATCACCGCGCAAGCTTTGCGGCATTCCCGCGGCCCACGCCGCGCTCGACATTTCCGACGAGACCGTCATCGTTTTCGCCCACTCCCATGGATTCGGTTCGCTTCGATTCCGCAACTCTGGTGACGCATTTTCGAGACTAGCCGGGGGTAGATGGACACGCGGAGGGATTTCCGCCTTGCCGCGCCGGTAACTTCACCGGCGTTCCGCGCACGACGAGAACGGCCCGGCGGGGCCGATCGTTGATCGATCAACTCCGCCGGGCCGTGGCGCTTTTCGCGAGGTCAGTCGCGGGTCAGCTTGCGGTGGGTCACCCGATGCGGGCGAGCCGCCTCCGCGCCGAGGCGGTCGATCTTGTTCGCCTCGTAGGCCTCGAAGTTGCCCTCGAACCAGAACCACTTGGCCTCGTTGTCGCTGTCGCCCTCCCACGCGAGGATGTGGGTGCAGGTGCGGTCGAGGAACCAGCGGTCGTGGGAGATCACGACGGCGCAGCCGGGGAACTGCTCGAGCGCGTTCTCCAGCGAGCTCAGGGTCTCGACGTCGAGGTCGTTGGTCGGCTCGTCGAGCAGGATCAGGTTGCCGCCCTGCTTGAGGGTGAGCGCCAGGTTCAGCCGGTTGCGCTCACCACCGGAGAGCACGCCCGCCGGCTTCTGCTGGTCCGGGCCCTTGAAGCCGAACGCGCTGACGTAGGCGCGCGAGGGCATCTCCTGGTTGCCGACCTCGATGAAGTCGAGCCCGTCGGAGACGACCTGCCAGACGTTCTTGTTCGGATCGATGCCCGCGCGGTTCTGGTCGACGTAGCTGAGCTTGACGGTCTCGCCGACCTTCACCTCGCCGCTGTCGGGTGCTTCCAGTCCGACGATGGTCTTGAACAGCGTGGTCTTACCGACACCGTTGGGGCCGATGACGCCGACGATGCCGTTGCGCGGCAGCGTGAACGACAGATCCTTGATCAGCTGACGGTCGCCGAAGCCCTTGTCCAGGTTCGACACGTTGACCACGATGTCGCCCAGGCGCGGACCCGCGGGGATCTGGATCTCCTCGAAGTCCAACTTGCGGTGCTTCTCGGCCTCCGCGGCCATCTCCTCGTAGCGACCGAGGCGGGCCTTGTTCTTGGCCTGGCGGGCCTTGGCGCCCGAGCGCACCCAGGCCAGCTCCTCCTTGAGGCGCTTCTGCAGCTTCTGGTCCTTCTTGCCCTGGACCTCGAGTCGCTGGGCCTTCTTCTCCAGGTAGGTGGAGTAGTTGCCCTCGTACGGGTAGGCGCGACCGCGGTCGAGCTCGAGAATCCACTCGGCGACGTTGTCGAGGAAGTACCGGTCGTGGGTGACGGCCAGCACGGCGCCCGGGTAGGAGGCCAGGTGCTGTTCGAGCCACAGCACGCTCTCGGCGTCGAGGTGGTTGGTCGGCTCGTCGAGCAGCAGCAGGTCGGGCTTGCTCAGCAGCAGCTTGCACAGCGCGACGCGGCGACGCTCACCACCGGACAGGTTGGTGACCGGCTCGTCCGGCGGCGGGCAGCGCAGCGCGTCCATGGCCTGCTCCAGCTGGGAGTCGACGTCCCAGGCGTCGGCGTGGTCGAGGAACTCCTGCAGCTTGCCCATCTCGTCCATGAGCTCGTCGGAGTACTCGGTGGCCATGAGTTCGGCGATCTCGTTGAAGCGGTCCAGCTTCACCTTGACCTCGCCGAGGCCCTCCTCCACGTTGCCGCGGACGGTCTTCTCCTCGTTCAGCGGCGGCTCCTGCTGCAGGATGCCGACGGTGGCGCCGGGCGCGAGGAAGGCCTCGCCGTTGTTCGGCCGGTCCAGTCCCGCCATGATCTTCAGCACGCTGGATTTACCGGCGCCGTTCGGGCCGACAACACCGATCTTGGCGCCGGGCAGGAAGTTCAGCGTCACGTCGTCGAGGATGACCTTGTCGCCGTGCGCCTTGCGAACCTTGATCATCTGATAAATGAACTCAGCCATATGAGAAAGCCTATCGGTGCGGGGTAACTGGGTGCGATGCGGAGCGGGCCGGTGCCGCGGACCGACCCTCAGGCGTCGACCTGCGCGGGCGTGCCCGGGTTCGGCACCGCAACCGGCGATCGCGCCGGGAGGGAATCCGCCGCGGTCGTAGAGGCTACGGCAGTGGCTTCGGTCGGCGCATATCCGGCCGGGTCCTCGGCGCTCGGTGCTGCAGCGCCACGGCGGTCGGAAATATTCCGCACCACGTGCGGCGCCGGCCGCACCGCGTCGGAGCGCCGCACCACCGACGCGGTGCAGCGGGCCAGATCGGGCCCGACGGCCGCCGCGCGCATCTCCAGGTCGCGCCGTTCGGTGCCGTCCTTGCCCCGGTACTCGTGCGAGCGCAGCTGCCCGTAGGCGATCACCGGATCGCCACGGTGCAGCGACCGGTCGACGCCGGTCACCAGACGGCGCCAGCAGGAGACCGTGAGATACAGCGTCCCGTTGTCGATCCACTCACCCGCGTTCGCGTCGAACCGGCGGGAATTGCTCGCCATCCGGAAGGTCAGCACCTGCTCGCCGTTGGCGAGATCGCGCCGGACCGGATGGGTGACCACTGTGCCGATCACCGTCGCGTTTGCCTCGTACATCGAACCCGCCCCCGCTCGCTCGTCGTTGTTCTGACCGTCCAAGAATGGCCCGGCAACGCGCCGGACGGGCGGCCGTGACCGCGACTGGGGACAACTCAGCGGGTTGTGGATATCACTCGTGTCAGACGACGGGGAGTTCGGTGTTCGCCCCACATAGCACGACGACCGGCCGGACGCCCTGATCCGGGCGGTAGACGCCGCTCTGCACGGCGGCCAGGGCGGCAGCGCCCTCGAGCTCGACGACCACGCGGAATTCCCGCCACAGGTATTCGCGGGCGGCGGCCACCGCGTCGTCGGCGACCGCGAGCACCGGCATCCGATGCCTGCGGGCGATGTCGAGCGCGATGTCACCGACCCGGGTCTCGCACTGTGGCTCACTCACTCCCGAACCCTCGTGCACGTCGACGGGCTTGCCCGCAGCCAGCGCGGCCGACAACGCGGGCAGGTGTTCTGATTCGACGCCGACGATCTGCCTGCGCCTGCCGAGCGCGGCGCCGAGCCCGGCGATCAGGCCACCGCCGCCGACGGCGGCCAGCACCGGCGGCCTCCCGCGCACCTGTTCTTCCAGTTCCAGGCCGATCACGCCGGCTCCGGCCACGACGTCGGGCATGTCGTAGGCGTGCAGGTGGGCGGCACCACGCTCGGCCGCCAAGGTGACCGCCCGCACCTGGGCCTGCGCGTAATTCGTGCCGTGCCACAGAACCTCGGCACCGTGCGCCCACATCGCCGCGACCTTGGTGTGCGGCGCCGATTCCGGCACCACCACCGTGCAGGTCTTGCCCAGCTGAGCCGCGGCCAGGGCGACCGCGATGCCCGCGTTCCCGGCCGAGGCCACCACGACATGTTCGGCGCCGTCGCCCGCGGCCAGCAGCGCGTTGAGGGCGCCGCGCACCTTGAAGGTGCCGCCGTGCTGCAGGAACTCGAGCTTCAGCGTGACCGGCACCGGGCCGTCGGGTCCGTCCACGCTGGTGTGGAAGACCGGGGTCTTGCGGACCCGGCCGGTCAGTCTGCGTCGCGCCGCCCGTACCTCGGTCCGCAGCACGCGCTGTGGTCTGCCGTCGGGTGAGGATTCGAGCTCCGGCTCACCGCATCGGCTCACCGGCGCACCTCGCCGTCACGCCGCGCGAGTTCGGCGTACATCGCGTTGTAGGCGGTCAGCTCGGCGTCGTTGTCGCGATCGGCGGCCCGATCGGTGCGCTTGGCCAGGCGCTGATCACTGCGCGACCACTGGATCAGCAGGGCCAGCATCACCACGACCAGCGGCACCTCGCCACTGGCCCAGGCGAAGCTGCCGCCATTGCGCTGATCGGCCAGCAGGTCGATGTTCCAACCCAGGTCGAGAGTGCGGTAGAACCAGCCGCCGAGCACGGTGTTCATGCTCATCAGGGCGATGCCGAAGAAGGCGTGGAACGGCAGGGTGCCGAACACCATCGCGAGCTTGGTCAGCGGCGCCACCTCGCGCGGCTTCGGGTCGATGCCGATCACCACCCAGTAGAACAGGTAGCCGCTGATCAGGAAGTGCGCGTTCATCATCAGGTGCGCGGCGTGCGAGTCGACGGTGGCGTCGAAGATCCCGCCCAGGTACAGCGCGTAGAACCCGGCGACGAAGATCACCGAGGCGACCACCGGCTGGGTCAGGAACCGCGAGACCGGGTTGTGCACCGCGGCCAGGATCCACTCACGCGGACCGGGCACCCCGTCGCGTCCAGCGGGCGGCAACGCGCGCAGCGCGAGGGTCACCGCGCCGCCGAGGGCGAGCAGGATCGGCGCCAGCATCGACAGCGCCATGTGCGCGCCCATGTGCACGCTGAACATGGCGGGCGCGTACCGCCCCACCCCGGAGGACGTGGCGAGCAGCAGCACCAGGCAACCGCTGCACCAGGCGATGGTGCGCCCGACCGGCCAGGCGTCGCCGCGCTTGCGCAGCCGCCACACGCCGAGCAGGTAGAGCGCGGCCAGGACGAGCGCGAGGGTGCCGAAGATCAGATCGAAGCGCCAGTCGAACAGCAGCCTGCCCACCGACGGCGGCCCGGCGAGGGTGTAGCCGAGCTCCACTTCGACGGGCGTCGGAATGGCGACGGGCGGGGGCGGCGGGGTGCGGCCGAGGCCGACGGCAAGGCCGATGGTCGCCGCGAAGATCAGCATCTCGACCCCGGCGAACCGGATCAACGCCGTGCGGTCGCGCGGGTCGGCCGCGAGGGCGGGCAGGGCCGCCCTGCGCTGCAGGTAGCCGAGCACGCCGAGCACCGCCAGCGCGGCCGCCTTGGCCAGCACCAGCTTGCCGTAGGTGGTGCTGAACAGGTCCGAGGCGGGCACCCGGACCCAGGCGTTGACCACGCCGCTGAGCCCGATCACCACGAAGGAGATGGTCGCCGCGAGCGAGAAGCGCCGCGCGGCGATGTCGACACCGGGACCGCCGCGCAGCGCGTAGGCCAGCACCGCGATGAGACCGCCGACCCAGACCGCGGCCGAAACCATGTGCAGAATCAGCGAATTGGTCGCCACGTCGTGGGAACCGCCGGAGGACGAATGGCCCGTCAATGCCAGCGGCATCATGGTGATCAGCGAGCCCGCCAGCAACAGCGGCGTCCAGCTCCAACGCAGCGCCAACCGGCACAGCACCACCAGGATCAGCGCGAACACGGTGGTGGTTCGCCAGGCGCCCGCCACCTCGACCTGCGCGATGACCGGCCACAGCACCTCGGGCCGCCAGATGTCCCCGACCGGCTGACCGGTCGTGTCCGAGACCGTCAGCGGTACCAGCAGCGCCGCGCTGACCGCCCAGATCAATGCCGCGTGCCCGGCCCTGCGCACCGCGCGATACCCGCCGGCCTCGAGCAGCCCGCTGTCGCGCGGCGGCAGCAGGAACGCGGCGAACAGCAGCGAGCCGACCGTCACCGCGGCGGCCAGATCGGCCACCGCGCGCAACGCGGGCAATCCATATGTTGTGATCGGCCCGGGATCGGGTATACCCAGCAGACTCAGAGCTTGCGCCGCCGACAACCCGACCACGATCGCCGCCACGAAGGCGGCCATCGCACCCGCGACAACACTCAGCACCCCGAAGGACGCGGCGTTCCCTGCCGGCGCCGCCCGACCCGGATCCGCCGGTGGCGCGCCGTCCTCGGCGGTGCCAGCGGAGGGGTCTTGCGATAACGACATGCCAACGAGGGTAGTTCGGCCTGCTCGGAGCCGCCCCGATGGGGCATCTCTCCCCACCCCACCCGCGACCTGGTCGGTCGCTATACTTTTCGCGCTGGACACCGGGGCCGAGTTCGGCCAAGGTGGATGCGGACTGCCTCCGTAGCTCAGTTGGATAGAGCAAGGGCCTTCTAATCCCTAGGTCGCAGGTTCGATTCCTGCCGGGGGCGCGATACGGCCCTGACCAGCAGCAATGCTCGGTCAGGGCCGTCGCCGGCGCGGAGCACGATGCTCCACCGGATAGGAACTCTCGAAGTGGACCGGGTCGGCGGCGAGGCGAGGGCGCGGGCCGGCTGCCGTAGGCTTCCCCGATGGATGTGCAGATGCGACACCTGCGGTATTTCGTCGTCGTGGCTGAGGAATCGAATTTCGCCCCGGCGGCGCAGGGCATCCATATCGCACAGCAGGCGCGCAGCGCCCAGGTCGAACAGCTCGAACGGGAGCTGGGTGTCACGTTGCTGGAACGGAGTACCCGGGCGGTGTCCCTCACACCGGCCGGGGTGGAGTATCTGGAGGATGCCCGAGCGATACTGGCGCATGTGGAGCGTGCGAGTACCGATGTGACGAAGGTGCTCGGCGCATGAGGACTCCCCTGCTGCATCAAGCCTTCCCCGAATTGCGTTCCACTCTGCCGCATCTGGCTCTCGGCACCGCGCCGACACCCGTCCGACCACTGCCCGGCCTCACCGACGGCGAGGCATCGGTGTGGCTCAAGGACGACGGCGAATTCGGTGACGGCGGATGGGGCGGCAACAAGGTACGCAAACTCGAATGGCTGCTCGCCGATGCGAAACGCCGTGAACGTCGGACGATTCTGACCGTGGGCGGTCTCGGCACCAACTGGGGGCTGGCTACGGCGCTGTACGGGCGTGAACTCGGACTCTCGACCGTACTGGCGCTGGTCGACCAACCCGTGGACGAGCATGTACGAGCACAGCTGCGGCGACTGCGGCGCTCCGGCGCACGTCTGCACTTCACCCGGACCAAGGCCCGGACCATCGCGGCCGCACCGCTGCTACTCGGCCGATACTCGCGGGGAGGAAGACCGCCCTATCTGCTCCCGGCCGGAGGTTCGTCGCCGGTCGGCACGCTCGGCTACGTCGAGGCGGCCTTCGAGATCGGCGCGCAGGTGCGGGCCGGGGAACTACCCGAGCCCTCGCACATCGTGGTCGCGATGGGCTCGGGCGGGACTGCCGCTGGACTGCTGCTGGGCTTCGAACTCCTCGGCCTGACAACGCGGGTCGTCGGTGTCGTCGTCAATGACACGCTGCGATTGGACGCCGTCACCATCACCCGGCTCGCCGCTCGAACCCGCAAGCTGCTCGCTCGCCGGGGAGCGATATTGCCCGCGCCCCAACAGAATCCGGGCCGGCTGCGGATCGTGAACGACTGGCTCGGGCGGTCGTACGGGCACACGACTCCCGAGGGCGAGCGGGCGCTGAGACTGGCCGAGACGAACGAGAACCTGGATCTGGAACCGGTCTACACCGCGAAAGCGCTGGCGGCACTGCTCGCGATGAACCACCGCGGCGAGTTCGGCCCCGGCCCCGTCCTCTACCTCAACACCAACGGACCGCGATGACCACACCGATCACCGAACTGTCGGCGGCGCCGGCCCGTGGCAGTCGCATCCCGGCGCCCCGATGTCAGCGGCAGGCGCCGAGCCACCACCAGCCGCCGGACAGTGGGAATCGCGGGCAGATCGGATCACCGAAACCGTCGTAGGGACCGGAGCCGGGCGGGCCGGTGAAGTGGCCGTATCCCGCCGCACCGTCCGGGATTCCGACGTAGTCGGGAACGAACAGAACGGGCCGCTCCCCGGTGCCTATGTCGGCCACCTTGCAATTCGCCGACACCCAGCACAGATGTCCCGGTAGCGATCTCCCGTAATAGCCGTCGGCCGTGCCCGGTGCCTCCATGTCCGCCACCGTCGCGAAGAGCGGGCGCTCGAGCTGAAACCGGAGCCACACGCCGACTTCGGGACGGACAACGAACAGCACCGGCGCACCGATCCCGATCACCGCGAGCACGACCGTGGTCACCAGCGTGCACCTGGTGGCGTGGCGGCTCGCGTGCCGCACCGCGAGCCCTGACCCGGCGACCACCCCGATGAAGGCCAGTGCCAGAAGCGGCAACGCCGCCAGCCACAGGTAGGTCAGGATCAGCCCGCGATGTAGCGCCGTCACCACGGAGAACACCGCCGCGGCGGCGGCCACCAGGAGCGGGATCGCCGAACGCCTTTTCGCCACCACCGCAACCTAATCCACGGTGATGGGAAGTTCGCGCGGAGAATGTGGAGAACGTGTGCGCATGCCCGTCCACGGCAGGACCTGCCTCGACCGGCCCTGCTCGCCGGACCGGGCATCAGGTGGCCGGGGCCGGTGACGATCCAGCAGGTCGGCAGGTCACCACCAGCCCAGGATCGGTTGCAGTGCCCGGCCGAGCGGACCGGACAGCGATCGGGAGTAGCTCGCGGTGAGGTGGTGTTCGTCGTGGTAGATCAGGATGTTGCCCTCGGCCACCGAGCAGAGGGTCGGTTCGCAGACCGCGTCGCTCAGGTCGATCGGGAAGACGCTGGGGAACGCCGAACTCGGGGCGAGGGCCGGGTTGACCGGGGCGAACGCGTCCTCGCGGCGCATGCCGCAGCTGACGCGGTCGCCGCCGGCCGCCAGGCAGTCGGTGGCCTTGTAGCGCACGGTTCCGCGGCGTAGCCATGGCGTATCGCGGATCGCGACCACGTTGAGTCCGCGATCCGACAGGGCCGACCACACGGCGAGGTAGTCGTCGGGGGTCTCGTCGCCGCCCTCCTCGCGGGGCCGGGTGCCGGTGGTGAACACCCAGTCGGGCCGGTCTACGCCGAGGCGGTCGATCACCTCGGCCGACCAGTCCCGGCAGTCCGGGTTCGGCTCGCCCTTGTACAGCGCGTCGGCGGCCATCGTGAGCGGACAGCCCATCTTCAGATACACCTGAACACGGAACGCGTGCTCGTCGGCGAGGACCTGCAGTGCCGGGAGCCAGTGCTCGGCGTGGGAACTGCCGACGAGTGCGAGGGTGCGGTCGGCGTCGGGGTCACCGTAGACGCAGGTGACGACCTCGCGGGTGTCCCAGTCCGCGATGCAGCCGTCCCGGGTGGGCGGCGGCACGTCGGCGGCGGCCTCGAACACCGTGGGCCGCAACGGTTCCGCCGACGTGGGCGCTCCCGAAGCCAGAGCCTCGGCGCCGGGATACCGCTCCGGGTTCTGCGCCTCGGCCGCCGCCGCCGGACTCACGCGCAACGCGCTCTGCCAACCGACGGTGGTCGCCGTCGTCGCCGCGAGCAGCACCCCGACGACGACCCAAAGGGCACGGGTTTCCCCGCCCCGTCGCAACGGGAGTTCGATCCACCGGTGGGTCAGCCAGGCCAGCACCAGCGAGACGCCGATCACCGCGCTGCCTTCGGCCGGATTCGCTTGCGGGCTACCGCTTTCGGCGAGGAAGAAGATCAGGATCGGCCAGTGCCAGAGGTAGAGGGGATAGGCCAGGTCGCCCAGCCTGCGCATGACGGGATGCGCCAGGAACCGGTTCGGCCACGGCCGGTCGCCGGGCGGCAGGTGGGCGGCCGACAGGATCACCGCCGCGGTGGCCGCGACCGGCAGCAGCGCGGCGGGCCCGGGAAATCGATTGGCGCCGTCGAGGATCAGCCACCCGCAGAGGACCACGCCCGCGAGCCCGGCCGCGGCCAGCACGCCGCGGAGCCGGCGCGCGGGCACGACATACGGTGCGACGACGGCGAGTCCGGCCCCGGCCAGCATTTCCCAGCCGCGGGCCAGCGTGTCGTAGTAGTTCCAGCCCTGGTGCGTGGCGGTGCCGGAGGCCGCGTAGCCGAACGAGGCGAGGCCGGCCGCGACCACGACCACACCGAGCACGAGGCGGGTGCGGCCGGGCTTGGCGCCCAGCCCGGCCATCACCGCGACGGCGAGCAGGACCGCGACGTAGAACTGGGCCTGCACCGACATCGACCACAGGTGCTGGAGCGGGCTGACCGACGGGTCGGCGGCGAGATAGTCCGACCACGTCAGGGCCAGCTGCCAATTCTGGACATAGAACATCGACGCCAGAACCTGTGCGGCCGTGGACGACCACTGCGTATACGGCTGCCACGCGATGGTGGCCGCGACGACCGCCGCGAGCACCACCGCCATCGCCGGTACCAGCCGCCGGGTGGTACGCCGCACCACTGTCCATGCCCACGGCGAGTCCGTGCGCTCGGCCCGGCGCAGGACCAGGCCGGTGAAGAAGAAGCCCGAGAGCACCAGGAAGACATCCACGCCGCCCGAGACCCGGCCGAACCACACGTGGAAGACGACGACCAGCGCGATCGCCAGCCCGCGCAGGCCGTCCAGGTCGTCGCGGTACGCCGCGCGGGTCGCGGGCCGATCCTCGGCACGGGTGCGGGCCGACCCGACATTCGTGCCGGTCATCGCCGACGGCTCCGCCTCGGCGAGATCGGTTCGGGCAGCGGCGAATCCGGGTTTCGGCGACGGGGAGGTGACCAGGACATGGCTAGTCTCCTACCACGCCCCGAACCGCCGGGTCCATTTGTGACCGCCCGACCGGTGCGGACCGATCGGGCGGCCGTGGAAATCAGAAGACGAAGCCGCGCAAGGCGAGAAAGCGCAGCCCACCCACCGCGGCCATGATGGCGAGCACGGCGCCCGCCTGCGCGACGTCGGTGAGACCGGGCGCCCAGAAATTCAGGCAGGCCAGCGCGGCCGTGGTGACGAGTACACCGAGCAATGCCAGCCCGCCGCCCTCCCACTGCGCGGTGAACCAGCCGACCCGGCCCGCCGCGCGGAAGGTGAGGCGCCGGTGCAGTTCGTTCGCGAGCACCGTGCTGACGATCGATCCGGCGCCATTGGCCACCAGCGTGCCTGCCCCGTTCATCGCCAGGAACAGCACGACATAGGCGATATTGCTGAGACCGCCGACCAGCGCGAAACGGACCAGCTGCGCGATGACATGACCACCGTTCAGATACCGCGCCGCGCGCGCGAACCGGCCGTCGGCGGCGGCGATGCGCGGCAACCACAACTCGGTCAGGTCGACACCGGGGAGGACGCCCGGGCGGGTCAGTTGCAGCGTGGTCATGGTGTTTCCGATCGAACGAGAGGTCGCCGTCGCCGGTTCGACAACACGACTGACTATACGTAGATGTATACGTACACGCAAGATCGCACCGCATCCGTCGGGACATCGGTGGTCGCCGATTTCGGCGGACAGGTTCCGCGTGCCGGACCATGCCCCCCCCGAAACAGGGCACGCGAAACCGGCACGCCGCTGTTTGGCGCAGGTGCCGCCGGGCATTGCGCCAGCGAGAACCGTTCGACGCAGGCGGCGAGCCACCCTCCGGGCGCCGCGCACCGCGCCGACCGCGTGGCGTTTTCGGTACGACCCCGCCCGAAAGGAGTTCCACACCGTGAACCCGTCACCCCTCGCGCGTCGGCTGGGCACCGTCCCGAGCACCGGCGGCTCATCGGGACTCGGCGCTGTCACCATGGGCGAGGGAATCGCCGGGGAGCGCGCCGACCTCGCCGGCGCAGCGGCGTCCGCGGGCGAGGTCGGGATGACGCCATGACCATGACGATTCTGGTTTGGCACGCGCACGGCCCCTGGATGACCTCGTTCGTCCAGGGACCACACCGCTACCTGATCCCCCACGACCCGCGCTGGGGCACCTGGGCACTGGGCCGATGCGGTCGACCGTGGCCGGATCGTGCCGAGGAGATCGCGCCCGAGGCCCTGGCCGGTGAACACGTCGACGTCGTGGTCGTCCAGCGGCCGCGCGAACTCGAGCTGGCGCGACGCTGGCTGGGTCGCACGCCCGGGGTGGATGTTCCGCTGATCTACGTCGAGCACAACACGCCCGCCGGGCATGCCGCGACCACCCGGCATCCGATGGCCGATCGCGACGACCTCACCCTGGTGCACGTCACCGAGTTCAACCGGCTGATGTGGGACAACGGGCGCGCCAGGGTCCGGGTCCTGCCACACGGCGTCCTCGACCCGGGCGACCGCTACACCGGCGAGCTCGAACGGGCGGCGACGATCGTCAACGAACCGGTGCGCCGCTGGCGGGTCACCGGCACCGATCTGCTGGCCGGACTGTCGGAGGTGGCGCCGATCGACGTGTACGGCATGGAGACCGAGCACGTCCACACCGCCGTCGGCCGTCCGCGGGAACGGGTGTGCGGCCACGGCGACCTCCGCCAGGACAGGCTGCACGCCGAGGTGGCCCGCCGTCGGGTGTTCGTGCACACGCCGCGCTGGACCTCGCTCGGCCTGTCCGTGCTCGAGGCCATGCATCTCGGGATGCCGGTCGTGGCGGTCGGCACCACCGAGGCGGCCGCGGCGATCCCGCCCGACGCCGGGGTGGTGTCCACCGATGTGGCGGTACTGGCCGAAGCGGTCGCGCGATATCTGCGCGAGCCGGACCTGGCCCGGCTCACCGGCAAGGCCGCACGGCAGTGGGCGCAGGCCGATTTCGGTATCGAGCGGTTCGTCGGGCGGTGGAACGACCTGCTCGCCGAGACCGTCGCCGACGGCCGACGATGACACACGTCCTGGTGGCCGCACACCCTGGCCTCGGTCTGTGACGACGCCATCGCCGTGGACGCCGAGTCGGCCGCGACGGTGCAGCAGACGCACCTCGGTGCACGCCGTGTGCACCGCCCTCGATCCCGCATTGGAGGCACTGTGACTTCGCATCCCGGACCGATAGTCGTGCTCGGCGACGTCTTCCTCGACATCGACGTAGACGGTCACTGCGCGCGCTACAGCCAGGACGACGCCCCCATCGTCGACGTCACCGCCACCCGATACCGGCCAGGCGCCGCGGGCCTGGCTGCCCGCCTCGCCGCGGGCGATGCCGACGAGGTGGTACTGATCGGCGGATTCGCCGACGATCACGCCGGGCACCAGTTGCGCGCGCTGCTCGAGCCGTACGTCCACGTCATCGGTGTGCCGCTGCACGGGTCGACGATCTGCAAGCAGCGGGTGTGTGCCGACGGTCTGTGCGCCGACGGTGCGGCCGGCGAGCGGGTGGTCATCGCCCGGTGCGATTCGGGCGACGGGAAAGTGGCGCCGGGGCCGGTTCCCACCGAGGTCGACACGGCCCTGGCCAGGGCCTCCGGCGTCCTGGTGTCCGACTACGGCCGCGGCATGACGTCCCATCCCCAGATCCGCGGCGTGCTGCGCACGCTCGCGCATCGCATCCCCGTCGTGTGGGATCCGCATCCGCTGGGTTCGCTGCCGATTCCCGACACCGCGATCGTCACCCCGAACCGGGGCGAGGCGCTGCGGCTGCTCGATGCGGGCTCGACGATCCGCGACACCGCCACCCTGGCCCGGCTGTGGTCCGCCCACGCGGTCGCGGTGACCCTCGGCGCCGAGGGCGCCTACCTGTGCGGCGAGGAGTTCCCCGCCGGGCTGCGTGTGCAGGTGCCGCCGGAGCGGCGTGCCCACGCCGGCGCCGACAACTGCGGCGCCGGTGACCGATTCGCCGCGGCGGTCACCGTCGTGCTGGCCGAGGGCGAGTCGGCGGAGCCCGCGGTCCGGCACGCGGTGAACGCGGCCGCGGACTTCGTGTGCCACGGCGGTGCCTTCTCGGTCGCCGAACCCGAACCGGCCGCGGTCGCGGCCATGGCGGCCACCGCGGACGTGGTCGGCTGGCGATGACCACACCCTCGCGCGCCTGGCTGGTCAGCGGCGACCGGTATTCGGCGTTTACCCAGCTCGGCAGCGGGAAAGCGCACGTCGTCCACGCGAGCGGCCCACCGGCCGGCTCGCCTCCGTGAAAGGAGAGTGCTGTGTCCACACGTGTAGGCGGAACGGGGACCGCGCGTTCGCCGATCCAGCTCGCCGCGCTGGCGGTCGGCGCGGTCTTCCTGCTGGTGGGAATCCTCGGCTTCGTCCCCGGAGTCACCACCGAGTACGACAGCCTCGAATGGGCGGGCCACGAGTCCCACGCGAAACTGTTCGGCATCTTCACGGTGTCGGCGCTGCACAACATCGTGCACCTGCTGTTCGGCGTATTCGGGCTGATCGCGGCCGCGAGCGCGGTGGCGGCGCGGTCGTTCTTGCTCGGCGGCGGCGTGGTCTACCTGGTCCTGTGGCTGTACGGACTGCTCGTCGACCCGCACAGCGACGCCAATTTCGTGCCGCTCGACGACGCGGACAACTGGCTGCACCTCGGTCTGGGCCTCGGCATGATCGCGCTCGGTGTCCTCCTCGGCCGCCGGACGACGACCGCGGTGGGGCGGCGCCCGTGATCGACAAGCAGACCTTCACCGATCTTCCGAACACCCTGGTGCGCACCGCGTTCGAGACCGGCGCGCGGATACGGCACGCCAGGGTCTTCCACCCGCGCGGGATCCGGCTGGCCGGGCGCTTCCACGCCACGGGCGACTTCGAGCCGTGGTTCGGCGGCGGCGAGCGCGCTGTCATCGCCCGGCTGTCGAAAGGGTTCGGTGCCCCGGCCGGGGTGCCCGACGTTCTCGGTCTGGCCTTCCGCGTGCTCGATCACGACGACCACCCGTGGGATTTCGCACTGGCCACCACCGGGCGCGGCACCCTGGGCCGGTTCGTCGTCACCCCGGCCCGCGGCTGGTCCGGCGCCCGCTTCGGTTCGCTCATGCCCTACCGCTTCGGCGGCAGGTCCCCGGTGTGGATCTTCGCCGAGCCGCTCGACGGCGACGACCTGCCCTCGATCGCGTCGCTGCGGGCACTGGACGACCATCTCGACGACGGCCTGCTGCGGTTCGCCCTCACCGCCGACGGCCTCGGCCACCCGGCGACCACCATGGGCGAACTGGACCTGCGCCGCGCCGAGCCGGGCGAGCACCGCACCGACTTCTTCGACCCGGTCCTCAACCGCCCCGCCGGTGTCGATCTGGTCCCGCGGCTGGTCAACCGCCTCCGCGAAGCCGCCTACACCGGAAGCCGACGCGGTCGCGAGGACGAGCCGGCCGACGGCTCCGGCCGCAGCTGAGCGGAGCCGCCGTGACCTGCGGCGATACCGGGCCTCGGCGGGCCGATGTCCGATTCCGGCAGTGCGCTGCCGGAGTGCCCGCGGGGGCCGGGTAACCTTCCCCCTCATGTGGACAATTCTCGCCATCTCCGTGGTCAGCTCCGTGATCATCGCGATCCTTTTCGCGACCGGCTTCCCGGAGCACTGAGCGACATCTCGTAGCTGACGCTTTGCTGTTGACCCGCATCGAGCGGGTCGGGTGAGAAGATCACTGGGTGCCGACAGGTAGCCAACTCAGTGCGCGGTCCGACGACGGCCGCTCGTTCGTCGTCTCGGACGCCACCGGCAGTGCGCTCGTCGCCGGGTCGCTGGCGGTGATAGTCGCCGACGGGCGACGGCAACTGGTACTGGTCGAGGATCGGTCCGAGACGACGCCGGTCCGATTGCGCGGCAGACTGATCGGCGAGGTGGCCGAGGACGGCATCGACACCCGCGCCGGGTACCCCTTCACCGACGGCGCGGTCGAACTCGTCGACGCGGCGACGGTACAGACGCTGCACGACACCACCGGCGCGGTGCTCGAGGTCGGCGTGAACCTCACCCCGCCCGGTGGACCGGCCCGGCTGCTTCCCCAGCGCTTCAATCGGCACACCTTGTGGTGCGGTCAGAGCGGTTCGGGCAAGACGTACGCGCTCGGCGTCGTCCTCGAGCAGCTGATCGCGCACACCGCGTTGCCCGTGGTGATCCTCGATCCGAATTCCGATTTCGTCCGCCTCGGCGAGCTCGACCCCGCCGCGACCGGACCGACGGCCGCGGCACTGGCCCGGCGCGACATCCAGGTCTTGCGTCCACACGCCGAGAATCCACTGCGGGCCCGCTTCACCGATCTGCCGCTGGCGTCCAAAGCCGCTGTCCTGCAGGTCGACCCCATCGCGGACCGCGAGGAGTTCAACGAACTGATCCACCTGGCCGACGAGCTTGCCGTCGCCGAACTCGATCAGGCTCTGCCGAACCTGCGCGCGGCGGAATCGGCCGCGCAGCGCCGCCTCGCCCTGCGGATCGAGAACCTCGGCCTGCTCGACTGGGAGGTCTGGGCGCGCGGCGACAGCGCGGTCACCGACGTGATCGCCCGGCGTCCCGACGCGACGGTGCTCGACCTCGGCGGATTCTCCACGGCCGCACAGCAGCTGGTGGTGGCGCTGGCCCTGCTGGACGAGCTGTGGGCGCGGCGCGAGGAACGCCGGCCGGTACTGCTCGTGATCGACGAGGCGCACAATCTGGCCTCGCCGCGGCTGGAGTCGCCGATCGCGGTCGCGGTGCGCGAGCGGCTGATCCAGATCGCCGCGGAGGGGCGCAAATTCGGGCTCTGGCTGCTGCTGTCGACCCAGCGGCCGTCGAAGGTGCATCCCGGCATCATCTCCCAGTGCGACAACCTGGCCCTGATGAAGATGACCTCGCCGGTCGACCTCGCCGAACTCGGCACCTACTTCGGATACGCGCCGACGGCGCTACTCGACCGTTCCCCCTGGTTCCGCCAGGGGGAAGCACTGTTCGCCGGCGGCTTCGTCCCGGCGCCCGCCCTGGTGAAGGTGAACCGGCGCATCACCCCGGAAGGCGGCGCCGACGTGCGAGTGCCGTTGCGCTAGCCGGTCGCGATGGTGCCGTTTTCGTCCGTATTCGCCGGTGACGGCCTAGAGTTGACTGATTGTGCGGGGCGATGTCGAGGGGAACGGACGAGTCGCCCTCGCGGTGTTCCGTCGGCGCAGGCCGAGCACGGTCGGCGTCTACTGGAAGCTGGCCCGCGCCGGATTCAAACGGCAGGCGCAGTACAAGCTGGCGATGTTCGCCGGGCTGTTCACCAACTGCGTCTTCGGGTTCGTGCGCGCCGCCGTCCTGGTCGCCGCGGTCCGGGCGGCGGGTGATTTCGGCGGCTACACCGAGGACACCATCAGCGCCTACGTGTGGCTGTCGCAGGCGCTACTGGGCGCGACCCAGTTCATGGGTCCACCGCTGGACCTGGTCGACCGGATCAAATCCGGCGACGTCGCCATCGATTTCCTGCGGCCGGTCGACATCCAGCTGAGCTATCTCGCCACCGACATGGGGCGCGCGGCCTGCACTTTCCTGCCGCGCGGCGTGCCGAGCATCATCATCGGCGCGGCCACCGTCGGGCTGTCGATGCCGACGACACCGGTCGCCTACCTGCTCGGGCTGGCCAGCGTGCTGCTCGCGGTGGCGCTGTCGTTCCTGTGTCTGTTCGCGGTGGCGCTGATCGGGTTCTGGGTGGTGGAGATCCGCGGGATCCGGGTGCTGTACCAGATCGTCGGCACCTTCCTCGCCGGGCTCTTCGTCCCGGTGCACATGTTTCCCGACTGGTTGCGCGTCGTCGCGATGACGACGCCGTTTCCGTCCATCCTGCAGGCGCCGATCGATACGCTGTCCGGGCGGGCCGCCGGGACGCAGGCGTTGACCACCGTTGCGGTGCAGTGCTTCTGGGTCCTGGTGATCGGACTGCTCGGCAGGGTGTTGCTGCGGGCGGGACAACGCAGGTTGGAGGTACAGGGTGGCTGAACCGGATTCCGCGCGCATCGTGTCCGGGACCTGGTTCACCCCCTATCTCGCAGTATTGCGTTCGCGTGTGAAAGCACAGCAGGTGTATCGGCTCTCGTTCGCCAGCGAGGTCTTCAGCGCCTTCCTGATCGGCCTGGTCGAGTTCGCCGAGGTGTGGGTGATCTTCCACAACGTCGGTGTACTCGGCGGGCTCGACACCGACGCGGCTCTGCTGCTGTTCGGCCTGTCCAACACCTCGTTCGCGCTGGCCCAGGTGCTGGTCGGGCACCTGGACTCGCTGCCGACGATGATCCGGATGGGCACGCTCGACGCCTATCACCTTCGCCCGCAACCACTGCTGCTGCAGTTGATCACCAGCGACATCTCGTTGCGCAGGCTCGCACGCGCCGCCGTCGCGGTGATCGTGCTCTCCCTCGGGCTGTGGCGCAACGATATCGACTGGGGCATCGCCCCGGTTACCTTGATCGTGATCACCCTGCTGAGTGGAATCGCGCTGTTCTGTGGCCTTTTCGTATGCGCGGCGGGACTACAGTTCTTTCTGATCGACGGCGCCGAGCTCACCAACAGCTTCACCTACGGCGGATCCTTCGCCGCGATGCAGCCCGCGTCGGTGTTCCCCACACCGTTGAAGCTGTTGTTCGGGTTCGCGATTCCGGTCGCGTTCACCGCCTACGTGCCGACGATCGCGTTGCTCGGCCTCCCGGGGCCGTCGCTGTTGCCCGCGTGGTCGGCCTGGTTGACCCCGGTCGCGGCGGTATGGGTATGGATATTGGCGTTCGCGGCGTGGCGGATAGGGACGAGGCACTATCAGGGAGGAGGGGGATAGCGATGCGCGAGCACGGGACCGAACCGATCATCGACATCGACGACCTCACCCGGCAGTTCACGGTCTACCGCAAGAACGGCAGCCGCTGGCGCCGACATCGCGACACCATCACCGCCGTCGACCGGATGAGCTTCCGGATCGAACGCGGTTCCGCCGTCGGCTATATCGGCGCCAACGGCGCGGGTAAGTCGACCACGATCAAGATGCTCACCGGCATCCTGGTGCCGACCACGGGCACCGTCCGCACCTGCGGGCTGGAACCGGTGCGCCAGCGCAGGGAACTGGCCGCGCGCATCGGCGTGGTATTCGGGCAACGCTCCCAGCTGTGGTGGGATCTGCCGCTGCACGAGTCGTTCTCGATCCTCGCCGCGATCCACCGGCTCGATCCCGATATCGCCGACAAACGGACCCATGAGCTGGTCGAACAACTCGAGATGGCCGATTCGCTCGACACCCCCGTGCGTCAGCTCTCGCTCGGGCAGCGCATGCGCGCGGAAGTGGCCGCGGCGCTGTTGCATTCACCGGAACTGGTCATCCTCGACGAGCCCACGATCGGCCTCG
Source organism: Nocardia neocaledoniensis (assembly GCF_029868625.1). Lineage (GTDB taxonomy): Bacteria > Actinomycetota > Actinomycetes > Mycobacteriales > Mycobacteriaceae > Nocardia > Nocardia neocaledoniensis_A. Next base: position 48,500 of record NZ_JARWOJ010000359.1, read on the forward strand.
ACGTGATCTCCAAGCAGCGGCTGCGCGAGTTCCTGCGGGCCGAACGGATCGAACGCGGGACGACACTGCTGCTCACCACGCACGACATGGGCGATATCGAACGGCTCTGCGAGCGGGTGCTGGTCGTCGACCACGGCAGGCTGGTGTACGACGGTTCACTGACCGGGCTCGGCGCCACCGTCGGCGCGCGGCGGGTGCTCGTGGTCGACCTGGCCGCGCCTGCGCCCGATCTCGACGACCTGCCGTGCGGGGCGCAACTGCTCTCCAGCGAGGCGGGCGGGATGCGCCAGCGGCTGGCCTTCGACGCCGAGCACACCACCGCGGCGGCTCTCCTGGCCGCGGTGTCGGACCGGGCGAAGGTGCGCGACCTGTCGATCGAGGAACCGGGCATCGAGGACGTAGTGCGCCGCATCTACGAGTCGACGCGGTGAGCGGATTCAGCTCGGCGCGTGCGGATTTCCCGAATACAGGCTCACTTCACCGTTCTCCCCGAGGAAGGCGTTGACCAGCATGATCCGCTGTTCGCGCAGGTCGGTGGCCTCGGGCGCGCTGGTGGTGATCGAGATCTGCGGGATGGCGGCCCAGTTCACCACATAGCGCTCCGGCGGTCCCGCGTCGTCGGACAGGCGCGCGATCCGGAACACCGAGATGGCGCGCCGCTCCATCAGATCGCCGACGACATCGGCGATTCGCTGCGGGTCTTCCAACGCGAACAGGAACCCGAAGGTCAGTTCGGGTGAGGACACATAGGCGGGCACATTTATCGAGGCTAGTCCATGCGCGGGGGTTCGCGGTGGGGTCCGTGGATCCGATTGCCGGAAATGCGCCGCCGGGTTACACCGGAGACGTCCGCCGGTGACTCCGCCGTAACGGTCGATAACGATTTCCACTGGCCCGGCGTTTTGTACACCATACTATTGCGCGACCGCGCCGAATCGCGCTTTCCTGAGAGGGTCCCGATTTCCCGGGTCGTCTTCCTCGCCGCAGCGTCGCGGATATTCGTCGACGCCCGGGTGGGGCTGCGTCGGCGCCGGGGAGTACACGTCCCGAGTCCTCTCCGGCTCCGCGTATCCGCCAGCTCGATATTTTCCCAAGGGCGTGCACCATGCCGATCGATCCCGGCCTCCGTGTGGATACCGCGCAAATTCCGCCGCCGTCGGCGTTGTTACGGGCCTTTCTGGAACGCGGCACGCCCGATGTCCGTCGGCACCCCGTGCTCGACGCGGCGGGCGGACTCGCCCGCCGCCACGAACGCCGCCGCGCCGCGGTCGAGACGGCCCGCGTGCCGGGTATGCCGAGCAGCCGGGTGGCGGCCTGCGGCAAGGTGATCGACGACATCGACCGCGAGCGCGCCGGCCTGATCGCCCGGATCGACGAGTGGGTCGCGGCCAATGTCGCCCACCGCGCGGGCGCGTCGCTGCATACCGAGACACTCGGCGCGGTGATCGATCGGATGGCCGCGAAATGGATCGCCCCCCCCCCGGGGGGGGGGGGGGGGGCCGGGGGGATTTACCCCCCCCGGGCACCGGGGGGGCCCCCCCCAAAGGCCAGGGGGCCGGTTAACATTCCCCCTCATGTGTAAAATTCTCGCAATCTCCGTGGTCAGCTCCTTTATAATCGCTATCTTTTCCGCGACCGGCTTCCCGGAGCACTGAGCGACATCTCGTAGCTGACGCTTTGCTGT
>NZ_JARWOJ010000360.1 GCF_029868625.1 Nocardia neocaledoniensis
GCGCGGGGGGGGGGCCCCAATATGCGCCGGGGGTGGGGGCCCGGGTTGGGGGCGGGCTACCCCCTCATCCCGCGGGGGGGGGGCGGGCTTTCGGGTGTGCGGGCGACGACTCGTGGCGTCGCCCTCACTTTTGTTCTACTAGCAGGGCCGCCCGGGCCGTCCGCCGTATGGCCGCCCGCGGCGAACGCAGGCCACGTTTCCCGCCATGACCCCGTCGCCGGAAAGTGTTGCCGCAGCCTGGGTTCCGATCAGCTCACGATGATTTCGGTGCTCATGCCGAGTTCTCGATGGTTTCCCACCGAGCACCACAGCGTGTAGGTGCCGGGCTCCAAATCGACGGCCAGCTCACCGGATTCGCCTCTTTCGATCCGCGGTGTGCGCCGCGACTCCACACCTGGACCCTCGATCGCGAGATCGTGGGAGACCGATCCGGAGTTTTCGACGACGAACGTGTATGCACCCGCAGTCGATGGGGGGTTGGCTATGTTGATGGAGAACTCGTTCTCGCTGACGGCGATCTGTGTCGAGTTGCCCGGGCTCGATGTGATGGCGGATTCTCGATCGGTTGCCGCGCCGGGATCCCCGCCCCCAGAGCTGCATGCCGCCAACGCCAGTGCCGACAGCGCGGCCAGTGTCGTAAGCGCCTGCCGCTTTGTCCCCCAGCCTCGTCTGGGCGTCATGGCGTCTCCCTGGTGTCCATGTAGACCGAGCTTGTCGCCAATTCCACAGATTACTCTCCGGACCGGCGAGGGTCTATGGATGCGCAAGCGGCGGCGAATCCCCTCACCGCCATGGCGCTGGAGCAGCGGTGGAGCGCTGCGATCGTGGATCGCTGCGGCGGTTGGTCCAACTTCCCGGCGAATGCCGACACTGATCGCAACGTCCGCGTCCGAATGTGGATCGCCGAACGGGGCTGTTGCATTCCTCGGCAGCCCTGACTACCGTTCTACTGAGTAGAATAGTACTTGTGCCGAAATGGTGATCCCGGCACAGGGGCACCCCTAGGACCGGGGGTGTCGGCTGGGGCGGAGGCGTGCGATTTCCTTCATCTCGCCTCCGCCCCCGTCATCGAAAATGCGGTAGGTGACGAGGTCGGGGCGTCACCTCCGCCCTTCTCCCGCAGCTGCCTGGTCGCGACGGGGCTGCCCGGGGGTGTGATGCAGTTCGGCTGGCGCGTTCTCAGGCTGGCGGATGTCGGTCCACTGTCACGCACATTGCATTTCGCCTCCTGTGGGTCGGCTCCGGATGTGAGGGGAATCGCCGCGGCCGGAGCGGTCACCGAAGAGCAGCAGCGCACAATACCCGCGGGGGGTATGATGGGGGTCATGCGGTCGGAGGCGCCGCAGAGCAAGGAGACGATCAGCCATGACCACCACAACTGTGACCGTGACCGGAATGACCTGCAGCTGCTGCGCGAATTCGGTGAACAAAGAAGTCGGCAAGATTGCGGGTGTCACCGCAGTGGAGGCTGACTTCGCCAGCGGGCGCGTGACCATCGAAGCGGCAGATACCGTCGAGCGAAGTGTCATCGCCGCTGCTGTCAGCGAGGCCGGCTATCAGCTTGCCGACTGATCGAACCTGTCACTACCTCTAGCCAGATTTTCCCAGTACGGAACGGAGCCTGCGATGGGCACCACGACGCAACCGTCCACCCGGATCGAGTTGGCGATCGGTGGCATGACCTGCGCGTCGTGCGCCAATCGCATCGAGAAGAAACTGAACAAGCTCGACGGGGTCACCGCCACGGTCAACTACGCCACGGAGAAGGCGCGCGTGGAATACTCCGGCGACCTCACGCCCGAGGACCTGGTCGCCACGGTCGAGGAAGCCGGTTACACCGCCGCGCTCCCGATCTCGAAGGCCGGGAAACCGGACGCGTCAGCACCCGAAGGCGACGATCCCACGGCCTCACTGCGCGAGCGTCTGCTCATCTCGCTGGTCCTGACGGTGCCGGTGATCGCGATGGCGATGATTCCGGCACTGCAGTTCACCAACTGGCAGTGGCTGTCGCTGACACTGGCCGCGCCGGTGGTGATCTGGGGTGCCTTGCCCTTCCACAGAGCGGCCTGGACCAACTTGCGCCACGCCACCGCCACGATGGACACCCTCATCTCCATCGGCACGCTCGCCGCGCTCGGCTGGTCGCTATACGCACTGTTCTGGGGTACTGCGGGTATGCCGGGCATGACGCACCCGTTCGAACTGACCATCGCCCGCGAAGGTGGGGCCGGGAACATCTATCTCGAGGTGGCGGCCGGAGTCACCACCTTCATCCTCGCCGGCCGCTACTTCGAGGCCCGATCCAAGCGGCAGGCCGGTGCCGCGCTGCGAGCGTTGCTGGAACTGGGCGCCAAAGACGTATCGGTGCTGCGCGACGGCAAGGAACAGCGCATACCGGCCGAGCAACTCGCCGTGGGCGACTTGTTCGTCGTGCGCTCCGGTGAGAAGATCGCCTCCGACGGCGTCGTCGTGGAAGGCTCCTCCGCGGTCGACGCATCGATGCTGACCGGGGAATCGGTGCCCGTCGAGGTCAGCGTCGACGACGCGGTGGTCGGCGCCACCGTCAATGTCGGCGGCCGGATCGTGGTGCGTACCAGCCGTGTCGGCTCTGACACCCAGCTGGCCCAGATGGCCAAGCTGGTGGAGGAAGCTCAGAACGGCAAGGCCCAGGCGCAGCGGCTGGCCGACAAGATCTCCGGCATCTTCGTCCCCATCGTGATCGCCCTGTCGGTGGCGACCCTGGGGTTCTGGCTCGGCACCGGAGGCTCTGTCGCCGCGGCCTTCACCGCCGCGGTCGCCGTGCTGATCATCGCCTGCCCCTGCGCACTAGGCCTGGCCACGCCCACCGCGCTGATGGTCGGTACCGGTCGCGGCGCGCAGATGGGTGTCCTGATCAAGGGCCCGGAGGTGCTGGAATCGACCCGGCGGGTCGACACCGTGGTGCTGGACAAGACCGGGACCGTCACCACCGGCAAGATGAGCCTGCTCAAGGTGTATGCCGCCGACGGCGAGGACGAGTTGCAGATCCTGGAGCTGGCCGGAGCGCTCGAGGATTCCTCCGAGCACCCGATCGCGCAGGCGATCGCCAAGGCCGCCCGGGACAAGCTCGGCGACCTCGCGCCAGTACAGGGCTTTGCCAACGTCGAGGGCCTGGGTGTGGAGGGCGTAGTCGCTGACCGCAGGGTTGTCGTCGGGCGTCGCCGAATGCTGGCGCAGCGAGCGCAAAGCATGGACTCGGACTTGGAACGAGTCATGGCCGTCGCCGAATCCGAGGGGAAAACGGCCGTCGCGGCGGCCTGGGACGGGAAGGCGCGCGGTGTCCTGGTCGTCGCCGATACCGTGAAACCGACCTCCGCCGACGCGATAACCCAACTGCGTGCGCTGGGGCTGACACCGATCTTGCTGACCGGCGACAACGCGGCCGCGGCGCGGGCCATCGGCGAGGAGGTCGGCATCGAGGAGGTGATTGCGGAGGTGCTGCCGCGCGAGAAGGTCGATGTCATCACGAAGCTGCAAGCCCAGGGCAAGGTCGTCGCGATGGTCGGCGACGGCGTCAACGACGCGGCGGCTCTGGCCCAGGCCGACCTCGGCCTGGCCATGGGCACCGGCACCGACGTGGCGATCGAGGCCAGTGACCTGACTCTGGTCCGAGGCGATCTGCGGGCCGCGGCGGACGCGATCCGGTTGTCGCGCCAGACGCTCGGCACCATCAAGGGCAACCTGTTCTGGGCGTTCGCCTACAACGTTGCCGCCTTGCCGCTGGCGATGGCAGGTCTGCTCAACCCCATGCTCGCCGGTGCGGCGATGGCGTTCTCGTCGGTGTTCGTGGTCAGCAACAGTCTGCGTTTGCGAGGCTTCCGCTCCAGCAACAGCTGACGGGCGAATGCCGCCCTGACGCCCCCCCCCCAACCAGCGCAGCGCGCTGGGGGGGGGGTGCGGGCCCCCAATAACCAATAAGTTGTTTTGGATATTTACGGCGGAGAAAAAAAGGCTGGGGGCC
>NZ_JARWOJ010000361.1 GCF_029868625.1 Nocardia neocaledoniensis
GGTGGTGAGGAGCCGATCGATCATCTGCAGAAGTCGCTGTTGCGGGGTGGGGTGAATCTGCATCCGATGGTGCATCGGGTGATGCAGATCCATGTGGCCGAGGAGGCCAGGCACATCTCCTTCGCCCACGAATACCTGCGCCGCAATGTGCCGGGCATGCACCCGGTCACCAAGACCGCGCTGTCGGTGCTGTTCCCCATCGCGATGCGGATCATGCTCGACATGATCATGACCCCGCCCAAGGAGTTCGTCGAGAAGTTCGACATCCCGGCCGAGGTGATGCGGGAGGCCTACTGGGGCGGCGCGGAATCGCAGACCACGATGCGCAACATCTTCGGTGACGTGCGCGCGCTGGCCACCAACAGCGGCCTGATGAACCCGGTCGCCAAGCTGACCTGGCGCCTGCTCGGCATCGACGGCCCGGTGACCAGGTACCGCAGCGAACCGGCCCGCAAGGTCGCCTGATCGGGAAACGCGGCGTCCCACTGTACACAGCGATGTACAGTGGGATATGGCCGATTACGAAACTGTGCCGTTGACCGAATTGCGGGGGCAGCTCGGTAGTGTCCTGGACGGGGTGTCCGCGAGCGGACGCCCGGTGATCGTGACGCGGGAGGGGAAGGAGTTGGTCGCGGTGGTACCCGCAGAGGTGTTGCGGCACGGGGCATTGCCCCCGGCGTACTTCAACGACGATCTGCGTCAGCAGATCCTCGGCGGTCTCGACGACCGGATCAAGACGCATTCCGCCGCCGAGATCGCCGACGCGGAAGCGAAGCTGGACAAACTCATGAGCGCGCTGGACGGCACGGGCGCGGGCACCCGGTGAGCGTCGCCGACCACACAGCGCTCACCTCGTTGGCCCTGTCCCCGCTGTTCGGGCAGGTGATCATGCGGCAGTTCACCCAGCAGCGCCGGATCATGGTGGTGCCGACGGTGAGCCTGATGGCCGCGATGCGCGCCGTCGACAACATCGACGAACTCGGGCGCCTGCTCGACAACCGCGTCGCCGTGCGCTGGGCCGAACTCGACGCCGCCACCGCGATCCGCACCGGCACCACCGTCCCGATGGCCGACGACCACACCGAATGGCCGCTCATCGCACCTGTCGTGTTCACCGCGCAGAACCTCGACATGCCGGTGCTCACCGCCAAGCCGGAGCTCTACCGCGGCTACAAAGTGCAGGTCGCGCCGATGCCGTGAGCGCCGTCGGTTACGGTGCACAACGAGGTCGGCCGAGGCCGACCGGTACGAGCGAACGATTCACCAGACAAAGCTGTACCAGGAACACTCGAGGAGAGCTGGTTATGCATCATCTGAGTTTCACGCGTCGCCTCACCACCGCGATGGTCGCCGCCTCGGCCGCCGTCGCCATCGTCTTCGCCGGCCAGGCCGCGGCCGAGCCGGCACCCCAGGCCACGGTCGACGTGGCCGCGGCGGTATCGCAGCTGCGGACCTCGGTCGCGGGCAACCCGGGCGCACTGGCCGCTCTCGATCAGCTGGTCGACAAGGGCACCGTCGACGTCGCGCTGCCCGCCCAGCCGTTCCAGATCCCGGCCACCTCCGACATCGGCCAGAACGGTGGCGGTCCCGGTGTCTACGGCTCCGGCATCGCCCTGGACATCGACGGTTTCCGCATGGGCTTCTTCGGCGGACCCGGCACCATCTCGCCCAACCAGGGCGGCGCGAAGCTCGAGGTGATGTGGCTGAACCTGTCCAACGGCCGCAGCGGCACCGCGGTGCTGACCGAGCACCAGGACGTGCCCGTCGACACCACCATCCGCACCGCGCCGCTGGACACCGGCGGCGGCCTGGTCGTCGCCGCGGTGTACGGCAGCCTGTGGCACCGCTGGTCGGTGCCGGTCGACGAGGCGCACCCGGACGGGTACGCCTACCAGCTCGGCCACATCCAGCAGCCGTCGTTCGGCGCCGTCACCCGCTAGTCCCTCCGTTCGGCCGCGCGCCCCGGAATCCGTGAGGTTCCGGGGCGCGCGCTCGTCGCGGGACGGACGAGGAGGCAGCGCAAGGGGTTCGGTGTGGCGTAGGTTGACCGCGTGGATCTGGTCGACCGACTCGAAGAACTGGAACGGCGGGTTGCCGCCCTCGAAGACGCGCGGCCCGAGGGCGGCGACGGCGAGCAGCTGCCGTGGGCGGTGGCGCGGCTGCGGCAGGAGTTCGAGGCCGCCGCCGTACGCAACGGCGGCGTGCTGATGGCCGGAGCGCTGCACCTGCCGACCGGTGAGCGCTTCGACTGGCAGGCACAGTTCCCGATCGACACCATCGTCGGCGAGGAATGGACCACAGAGGTCGCCAATTGCCTTGCCGCCCTGGCGAATCCGGTTCGGCTGCGGCTGCTTCGCGAGATCGTGTACGGACGCAGGACCGCCGCCGATCTCGCCGCGATCTCCGAACTGGGTTCCTCCGCCGACATCTATCAGCATCTGCGCCAGCTGGCCGCGGTCGGCTGGCTGCAGACCGCGGGCCTGGGCCGCTTCGAGGTGCCGGAGGGTCGGCTCATTCCGCTGCTCGCAGCCTTGGCCAGCGCGCAGCGGTAGTGAAATTTGCCCGAAATGACCAATTCAATACTGTGATGCAAGGCACACATACTGATACCGTTGGGTTCCAGAGATCGACGCTGTGGAGGTAGCCGAGTGAACGTGTCCCATCTGCTCGAAACCGTGAAGGCACTCGGGGTTCTGCGCTCGCGCGGCGTCACCGATCCCACCAAGCCGCTCGAGACGCTGCGGACCATGAAGGAATCCAAGATCTACGGCCCGCAGGCCACCCTCGTCCGGCACTCCGCGCGCGTCGCGCCCGAGCAGATCGCCCTGGCCGACGAGCGCGGCGAGCTGACCTACCGCGAACTCGACGACCAGTCGACCGCCATCGCCCGCGGTCTGCACGACGCGGGCATCGGCGAGGGCATGGTGATCGCGGTCCTGGCCCGCGACCATCGCGGACTCATCATGTCGATGATCGCCGCCGGCAAGCTGGGCGCGCGGATCGCGCTGATGAACACCGGTTTCGCCAAGCCGCAGTTCGCCGAGGTGTGCGAGCGCGAGCACGTGCGCGCGGTCCTGCACGACAGCGAGTTCCTCGGCCTGCTCGACGCGCTGCCCGCCGAGCTGCCCCGCTTCCTCACCTGGGTCGACGAGGGCGCCGCGGTGCCCGAGGGCGCGACGACCTTCGACGATCTCATCGCGGGCAACTCCACCGAGCCGCTCCCGGCCCCCAGCAAGCCGGGTGGCTTCATCATCCTCACCAGCGGCACCACCGGCCTGCCCAAGGGCGCCCCGCGCACCAAGGTGACGCCGATGGCGACCGCGCAGTTCGTCGACCGGGTGCCCTTCCCCAAGCGCGGCACCATGATGATCGTCTCGCCGATCTTCCACAGCACGGGTCTGGGCACCTGGCTGGTCGGCACGATCCTGTCGAACAAGATCGTCATGCGCCGCCGCTTCGACGCCGAGGCCACTTTGGCCGCCATCGCCGAACACAAGGTGGAGATGCTGGTCGCGGTGCCGACCATGCTGCACCGGATGACCGAACTGCCCGCCGAGGTGCGCGCGAAGTACGACCTGTCCTCGCTGAAGGTGATCCTGTTCGCCGGGTCGGCGCTCTCGCCCGAGCTGTGTATCAAGGCCACCGAGGCGTTCGGACCGGTGCTCTACAACCTCTACGGCTCCACCGAGGTCGCCATCGCGACCATCGCGAACCCGGCCGAGCTGGCCGAGGCGCCCGGCACCTGCGGCCGCTCGCCGATCACCTGCGAGGTCCGCCTCTACGACGAGAACGACCAGCGGGTCGAGACGCCCGAGACCCCGGGCCGGATCTTCGTGCGCAGCGGCGCGCCATTCGAGGGCTACACCGACGGCAGGAACAAGCAGATCATCGACGGCTTCATGTCCAGCGGCGATGTCGGCCACTTCACCGCCTCCGGCCTGCTCATGGTCGACGGGCGCGACGACGACATGATCGTCTCCGGCGGCGAGAACGTCTTCCCGCAGGAGGTGGAGAACCTGCTGGTGGAGCGGCCCGACGTGTTCGACGTGGCGGTCGTCGGCGTCGACGACGTGGAATTCGGCAAGCGGCTGCGCGCCTTCGTGGTCCTCGAACAGGGACACAGCACAGCCGCCGCCGACCTGCAGGCGCACGTCAAGGAGAACCTGGCCAGGTACAAGGTGCCGCGTGAGGTGGTGTTCCTCGACGAACTCCCCCGCAACGCGACCGGCAAGATCCTGCGGCGGGTGCTGGTGGACTATGAGGTTTCACAGTGATCCCAGCCACCGATGCTTGCTATTGTTAGCACCAGCACTGGATCTCGATGACGCGGTCCGGCCCCGCGTCTCGTCGTGGGATCGGTCTGCCGAAAGGCTGTTCGATGTCTCTGTCTCTGCCCGCGATCGGTGGCACGGCCCGGCGCGCCGGCGATTTCGCGCTCGGCGTCAAAGTGATGATGGATCGCAAGCTGTTCAATCCGCTGCGCCTGGATCACGCCGCCCGTTCCTTCCGCAATGTCTCGAAGTTCGGCCCGTTCGCCGGGGTGGTGATGCATGCCGCGCAGACCAGGCCGGACGCGGGCGCGATCGTCGACGAACGCGGTGAACTGACCTTCGGAACGCTCGACGAGCAGTCCAACGCGCTGGCCCGCGGCCTGCGGGCGAGTGGGATCAACGAGGGCGATGTGATCGCCGTCCTGGCCCGCGACCATCGCGGCATGGTGTTGAGCCTGCTCGCGGCGGGCAAGCTCGGGGTGCGCGCGGTGCTGATGAACACCGGGTTCGCCAAGCCGCAGTTCGCCGACGTGGCCGCGCGCGAGAAGGTCAAGGCGGTGCTGCACGACAGCGAGTTCGTCGACCTGATGAGCGCCATCCCGGCCGAGATCCCCCGGGTGCTCACCTGGGTCGACGAATCCGACGGGGTCGACCCGTCGATCCCGACGGTCGAGTCGCTGTGCGCCGGCCGTTCGGTCACGCCGCTGACCCCGCCCGCCAAGCCCGGCGGCATGGTGATCCTCACCAGTGGCACCACCGGAACACCGAAGGGCGCCCCGCGCGACAAGGTGAGCCCCTTCGCCTCCGCGCAGTTCGTCGACCGGGTGCCGCTGCCCAACAACGGCACCATGATCATGGCGGCGCCGATCTTCCACGGCACCGGACTGTCGCAGTTCACCCTCGGGCTGGCGCTGGGCAATCGGGTGATCTTCCAGCAGCGCCGCTTCGATCCGGAGCGCACGCTCGCCAATATCGTGAAGTACCAGGCGGATTCGCTGGTGGTGGTGCCGACCATGCTGCAGCGCATCCTCGATCTGGACGCGGCGATCCTGGCGAAGTACGACCCGCGCACCATCAAGGTCATCTTCGCCGCCGGCTCGGCCATCGCGCCGGACGTGGTGACCCGCACCCTGGACTACTTCGGCGACAGCCTCTACAACCTCTACGGCTCCACCGAATGCGCCGTGATGACCGTCGCGACGCCGGCCGACCTGCGCAAGTCGCCGACCACCGCGGGCAAGGCGCCTGTCGGCATCCGCATCGTGCTGCTCGACGAGAACCGCAAACCGATCACCGAGCCGAATGTCACCGGAACCATCTTCGTGGACAACGGTTTCGCGTTCAGCGGCTACACCGACGGCCGGACCAAGGAGATGGTCGACGGCATGATGTCCTCGGGCGACGTCGGCCATTTCGACGCCGACGGCCTGCTCTACATCGACGGCCGCGACGACGACATGATCGTCTCCGGCGGTGAGAACGTCTTCCCGCTCGAGGTGGAGAACCTGATCGCGGGCCGCGCCGACGTCTTCGAGGCGGCGGTGGTCGGCGTCGACGACCGCGACTACGGCAAGCGGCTGCGCGCGATCGTGGTGCCCGGTCCGGAGTCGGCGCGCGACCCGCAGGAGATCAAGGAGTTCGTCAAGGAGAACCTGGCCCGCTACAAGGTGCCGCGTGAGGTGATCTTCGTCGACGAGTTGCCGCGCAACGCGACCGGCAAACTGCTGCGCAAGCCACTGATCGAGATGGACGTCCAGGAGGGTTGATCCCGGGAAGACGGTTCCGGCCGTCGTCTATCATCAGCCGGTGATCATCGAGTTCCGGCAGGCCGCCGCGCCGCCGCGTGCCCTGTGCGCGCGGGTGCGCGGCGGCTGCGCGGGCTCGATGTCGGGCGCGCTCGCGCTGGCCGCGCACGGCGTGGCGTCCGGGGGCGCGCTACCGAGCAGCACGACCGTCGTCCTGCTGGCCGCCGTGGCGGCGGTGATCGGCGCACTGGTCAGCGGCCTCGGACCGTTGCGCTCGGGGGCGGTCGGCCTGGCCGTGGTGCTGCTGGCCGGGCAGTTGCTCGGGCACACGACGATGAGCTGGTCCGGGCACGGGCACCACGCCGAGGATTCCCTCGGGCTCGGCATGCTGCTGGCGCACACGGTCGCGGCGTCTGTCGCGGCGCTGGTCATCCTCGGTGTGGAGGCGGCCTACCGAATCGGTGGCGCGGCGCTGGCCCGATTGCTTCCCCTGCGCTACCGCTCGCCCCGCATTCCCGCCCCGGCGCCCCTGCGCCTGGTCCACCGCGACCGCGTCATCCTGCGGATCCTCGCCGCCGCCACGCTGCGCACCCGCGGTCCCCCGCTCGCGATTCCTTTCTGATCCTTTCCTCACCCGGTGCACGAATCGTCGTGCGCTACCCCTGAGCATGACGCCGACTCCTCGCATGTTCCGGCTGCCACCAACGGCGATCGGGGCACGCGACCGGCCCATATCTCCCACCGCGAATCGGCGGGGCGCGAGGTAGTGGAACCGGACGTCGCACGCCACAACACAACGGCCACCGGTCAGAGCCCATCGCACGGTCACACGATGACCGCTGTGGTCGGCGCCAGCAGCCGTCCACCACATCGCGCCGCCGAGCCGCGGTGACGGTGACGGACCGTGGCGCGGAGCCACACTGCGGATGGTGCTGCTCGTTGCGCATCGGCACAGCGGTCGGCGCTGGTCGCCGCGTATCGCACCGCGGCGCTGTGGTCGGGACCGATCGCCTCGCGTGGCGACTGGAATCGGCCACGAGGTCGCGCGGCGCGCGTTTCGGCGGGCGACGTCGCTGTGGTCGGGCGGGCGCGTCGAGTCAGCCGCTGCCGTACAGGCGCTCGGGCGGACGACACAAGCTAGCCGCCCGGCGGAAGCCGCCGTCGGTCGACGTGGTTCGGCCGGCGGGCTCGCGGCGCTCTCTGTCGCGAGGCGGGCGGCGTGGTCGACGTCGGTATCTGCGGGTAGCGCGTCGCGATGGTCGTGCGCACCGGGTTCCGATCTGCAGAAACGAATCATCATGAGCATCACGGACACTCGTTCGACCGAGGAACCCACCTCGGCACCACCCGCTCCACCCGCACGCCGGAGGTTGCGGCTGTATCCCCTGGCCCTGCGGCTGCACTTCTACGCGGGGATCTTCGTCGCCCCGTTCATCCTGATCGCCGCGCTCACCGGCGCGTTGTACGCGATGGCGCCGACCATCGAGGGCTTCGTCTCCCGCGATCTGCTCCGCGTGGACACCTCCGGACCCGAGCAGACGCTCTCGGCGCAGGTCGGCGCGGCGGTCGCCGACAAGCCCGACCTGACCTTGGTGGCCGTGGCGCCCGCGCCGAGCGAGGGCGAGACCACCCGGGTGCTGTTCAACGACCCCACCCTGGGCGACTCCGAGCGGCTCTCGGTGTTCGTCGACCCGCACACCGCGCGGCCGGTCGGCGAAGCCGTGGTCTACGGCAGCAGCGGCGCCCTGCCGTTGCGCGCCTGGATCAGCGAGTTCCATCGCAGCCTGCACCTGGGCGAGCCGGGCCGGATCTACAGCGAGCTGGCGGCGTCGTGGCTGTGGGTGATCGCCCTGTTCGGCCTGGTGCTGTGGGTGCACCGGGTGCGCAAGCGCCGGGCGAAGCGATCGGCGGCCTGGCTGCTGGCGCCGGATCTGTCCGAGCCGAAGCGGCGAAAGCTGAACTGGCATGGCGCCCTGGGCTTCTGGCTGCTGCCGGTGGCCTTGCTGCTGTCGGTCACCGGTGTCACCTGGTCGGCGTACGGCGGCGAGAACGTCACGAAGCTGCGCGAGGAACTGAGCTGGACGACCCCGGCCGTGAGCGTCGGCCTGCCCGGTGCCGCCGAGCCCGCGCCCGCGACGGGCGGCGACCACCACAGCGCCGGACATGTCGCGCCCGCGCCGGTCGACCAGGCCGCCCGGATCGCCCAGCTCGACGGGGTGTGGGAAAGCGCACGAGCCAACGGCATCACCCAGGGCGCGGAGATCGCCGTCCCCGCGACGCCGGACAAGGCGTTCGGCGTCAAGGAAGTCCGCGCGCCGGGCACCTACACCATCGACAGCGTCGCGATCGACGGCGCGAGCGGCGCCGTCACCGACTCCCTCGCCTACACGGACTGGCCGCTGATGGCCAAGCTCACCAACTGGGGCATCGCCTTCCACATGGGTCTGCTGTTCGGCCTGCCCAACCAGCTGCTGCTGCTCGCGGTGGCGCTGGGACTCGCCGCCATGATCGTGCTCGGCTACCTCATGTGGTGGCAGCGGCGGCCGACCCGTGGAGCCCGCCGTCGTATGGCCGGTACCCCGCCGCGACGCGGAGTGCTGCGCCGGACCTCGCCGTGGCTCACCGTGCCGCTGGTGGCCGCCGCACTGCTGGTCGGCTGGTTCCTGCCGCTGCTCGGCCTGAGCCTGCTGGCGTTCCTGCTCGTGGACGTGGCACTCGGGTTGGCGGCCCGCGCCGAACATCCTGTGTAATGCACACATGACGCTGTCCCGCCGACAACTCCTGCGCTACAGCGTGACCGGATCGGTCGCGGCGGCGGTGGGAGTGTCGGCGGTGAGCAGCGCGCGCTTCGCCGCGCCGCGCACCCTCGGTGACCCGTTCTCCCTCGGCATCGCCTCCGGCGAACCGACCCCCGACGGAGTGGTGCTGTGGACGCGGCTCGCGCCCGACCCGCTCGCCCCCGACGGCTACGGCGGCATGCCGATCAACCCGGTGACCGTCGACTACGAGGTCGCCGAGGACGAACGCTTCGCCAAGGTGGTGGCCCGGGGTTCGGCGGTGGCCACGCGCGCACTCGGCCACAGCGTGCACCCCGAGATCTCCGGGCTGGCGCCGGACCGGTGGTACTTCTACCGGTTCCGGGCCGGTTCGGCGATCTCCCCCGTCGGCCGCACCCGCACCGCGCCCGCCGCGGGCAGCCCGACCGCGCGGATGCGCTTCGCCTTCGCGTCGTGCCAGTCGTGGAGTTCGGGCTACTACACCGCCTACGAGCATCTGAGCGCCGAAGACCTCGACCTGGTCGTGCACCTGGGCGACTACATCTACGAGTCGTCCTGGGTGCTCGCCCGCCGTGGCGCGACCCTGCCACCCCAGCTCGAGGGCGAGGCCGTGAACCTCACCGGCTACCGGCTGCGCTACGCCCAGGCCAAGACCGAGGGCCCGCTGCGGGCGGCGCACGCGCGGTTCCCCTGGCTGGTCACCTTCGACGACCACGAGCTGGACAACAACTGGGCCGCCGACCGCCCCGGCCTCGGCGTCGACGTGTACCGGCTGCCGCCGCTGTTCCGCCGCCGCAAGGCGGCCGCCTTCCAAGCCATGTACGAGCACCAGCCGATGCGCCTGGCACAGCTGCCCGTCGGCCCGTCGGTGCACCTGCATCGCCGCTACCGCTTCGGCGATCTGGCCGAGTTCACCATGATCGACACCAGGCAGTACCGCACGCCGCAGGCCTGCGGCGACGGCAGCGCGGTACTCGACTGCGCCGACCGTTACGCCACCGACCGCAGCATTCTCGGTGCGGCGCAACGTGATTGGCTCGTGGACGGGCTGGCCACCTCGCCCGCGCGCTGGCAGGTGCTCGGCAATCAGGTCGCGATGGCGCAGTCCGACTACGATCCCGGCCCCGCCGTGCTGCTCGGCACCGACGCCTGGGATGGCTACATCGCCGACCGCAACACCGTGCTCGGTGCAGCTGCCGACCGCGCGGCCGGGAACCTGGTGGTCATCACCGGCGACCGGCACGAGAACTACGTGGCCGACCTGCGCCGCGACTATTCCGTGCCCGAATCACCGGTCGTGGCCACCGAATTCACCGGTACCTCGATCTCCACCGGCGGCGACGGTGCCGATGTCACCGACGGCGGCCGCGCCCTGCTGGCCGCCAACCCCGACATCATCTTCCACAACCGCCAGCGCGGCTACGCGCGCGTCGACCTCGATCATCGGCAGTGGCGTACCGACTTCCGCGTGGTCCCCTACGTCACGCGCCCGGGTGCGCCGATCAGCACCAGGGCTAGTTTCGTTGTCCAGGAAGGCATTCCGGGCGCGGTTGAAGCCTGACGATCACTTGTGTCGCTGGTAGTACCTGGCGACCCGCGCCCGGTTGCCGCAGCGCTCGGGCGAACACCACTGCCTGCGTGGATGCGCGGGAACGAACAGCATGACGCAGTCCTCGGCCGCGCACTGACGTAGCCGGTCCACCGCCGGATCGGTGAGCAGGTCCACGGCCGCTTCGGCGAGCACCGCGGCCAGCCGGGCGCTCGCGGTACCGGCGCGGCGTGGCCGGGCGACGCAGCGCTCACCGTCCCATTCCAGGTGTCGCACGGCGGGTGCGGCGGACAGGGCTTCGCTGAGCCCACGCAAGGCCGCCGCAGGGGGCCGCACACCTCGCCGCAGCGCGGTGAGCGCGGCGTGGATGTGCTCGCGCACGTCGTGAACAGCGCGCAGTTCGGCCGCCGCCGGGTCCGCGAAATCCTCGGGGAGGCGATGTTCCTGCAAGCGCAGCCAGTGCGCCAGCTGCGCGGCGGTTCCCAGGAGATCCACACCGGCGGGGCGGGTGTTGACGAGGTCGATGGCCAGGTGCTCGCCGACCAGCGCTTCGGACTCACTCATTGCCTAATGGTAACTCAACCAGTTGACACATTAGCCTCGCGAGGACTAGAACTAATGCATCATCACCGAGAGAAAGCATGTGAATCGATGACGCTGCCCGCCACCATCCAGCACCGGCGCATCCAGGTCGACGGCGTCGACGTCTTCTACCGCGAATCGGTGCCATCCCGCTCCGACGCTCCGACTCTGCTTCTGCTGCACGGCTTTCCCTCCGGTTCACACCAGTTCCGTCGCCTGATGGACCTGCTGGGCGATCGCTTCCGGCTGATCGCCCCGGACTACCCCGGCTTCGGAAACACCAGCGCACCGGCCGATTTCGAGTACACCTTCGATCGGCTCGCCGACATCGTCACCGGCTTCACCGAGCAGCTCGGGCTCACCGAATTCGCCATGTACGTCTTCGATTTCGGCGCGCCGATCGGGTTCCGGCTCGCGGTCCGCCACCCGGATCGGATCACCGGGCTCGTCGTCCAGAACGGCAACGCCTACGAGGCGGGGCTTTCCGACGGCGCCCGCGCGTTCATCGGACTACGGCCGGGTGAGGACGGCGCCGAGGAGACCATCGGGCAGCTGCTCACGCCGGCCGGCACCCGCGGCCAATACGAGCTCGGCGTCGCCGATCCGGCCCGCCTCGCACCGGACGCGTGGACCCTCGACCAGTACTACCTCGACCTCCCCGGCCGCAAGGAGGCACAGCTCAGCCTCGCGTTCGACTACCACTCGAACCTGGCCCGCTACCCCGAGTGGCAATCCTGGCTGCGCACCTACGCGCCGCCGACCCTGATCACCTGGGGCGCCGACGACCCGTTCTTCCCCGCGCCGGGCGCCGAGGCCTACCTCGCGGACCTTCCCGACGCCGAGCTTCACCTGTTCGAGACGGGGCATTTCGCGCTGGAGACCCACCTGGGTGAGATCGCGTCGCTCATCGCCGATTTCCTGGACCGCCTGCCCGGCGCACGGCTCACTCGTCGGGAGTGAACTCCTCCGGGGTCGGCTCCGGTCGCGCGGGCACCTGGACGGGGCGCACGGCAGCCCAGCCGACGAAGACGACGGCGACGCCGAGCATGCCGAGACCGGCCCAGAGATTCACATCGATGCCGCCGGTCTTGACCGCCTGCTCGGCGCTGTCCTGCACCAGCGAGGTGATCACCAGGACGACGCCGTAGCAGCCGAGCAGCGCGCCGATGATGGTGCGGATGTCGAAAAGCATGGTCGGTGACTCCTTATCCGATGACGATGTTGAGCGCGATCACCAACACCAGCGCGATGCCCGCCAGCAATACCGGGCGCTGATACCAGGGCAGCGTGTCGGCGTCGGGGTCGGTGCGCAGCGCCTTCGGGGTCTCCGAGTACACCAGGCCGACCAGTTCGGCGGCGGGTTTGGGCTCGGTCACCATGGTGACCGCGACACTGACCGTGATGTCGACGACGAACGCGACACCGGCCGCAACGAAGCTCGCGCCCTGTCCCGAAAGCTCGGTCACCCCGGTCTCGTTGAGCACGAAGACGAACACCGCCGCCAGCGTGCCGCTCACCAGCCCGACCCAGCCCGCGGTCGGCGTCATCCGTTTCCAGAGCATGCCGAGGATGAAGGTCGCGAACAGCGGCGCGTTGAAGAAGCTGAACAGGGTCTGCAGGTAGTCCATCATGTTGCTGAACCCGCCCGCGATGAAGGCGGTGAAGATCGCCGCGACGGTCGCACCGATGGTGGCCAGCCTGCCGACCTTCAGGTAGTAGCCGTCCGGACGGCCCTTGCGCACGTACTGCTGCCACAGGTCGAAGCTGAACACGGTGTTGAACGCCGAGACATTGGCCGCCATGCCCGCCATGAACGCCGCGAGCAACCCGGCCAGGCCGACGCCGAGCAGACCGTTCGGCAGCACCTCTTTCATCAGGAACAGCAGCGACTGGTTGTAGGTGACGTCGCCGGTGAAGTCCGGATTCGCGGTGACCTGCTGCTTGTACTCGATCATCTGCGGTACCAGCACGGCGCTGATCATGCCGGGGATCACGACGATCAACGGGATGAACATCTTGGGGTACGCGCCGATGATGGGCGTGCGCTGCGCGGCCGAGATCGAATGCGTGGCCAGTGCCCGCTGGACCTCGACGAAGTTCGTCGTCCAGTAGCCGAACGAGAGCACGAAGCCGAGGCCGAACACGATGCCCATGATGGAGGCGAAATTGTCGGTGAAGCCGCTCATCGCGTTGCCCGGCCAGGTCTGCAGCTGGTCGGCGCCGCCCGGCGACGCGGTCACCTTGTCCCGCAACCCGTCCCAGCCGCCGACCCGGTGCAGGCCGACCAGCGTGAGCGGCAGCAGCGCCGCCACGATCACGAAGAACTGCAGCACCTCGTTGTAGATCGCGGCCGAGAGCCCGCCGAGGGTCACGTAGGAGAGCACGATCGCCGCGGCCACGATCACCGAGATCCACAGCGGCCAGCCGAGCAGCACATTGAGAATGGTGCCGAGCAGGTACAGGTTGACGCCCGCGATCAGCACCTGCGCCAGCGCGAAACTCAACGCGTTCACCAGATGCGCGCCGGTGCCGAACCGTTTCCGCATGAACTCCGGCACCGACCGTACCTTGGAGCCGTAGTAGAACGGCATCATCACCACGCCGAGGAACAGCATGGCCGGGACGGCGCCGATCCAGAAGTAGTTGAAGGTCGGGAAGCCGTACTGGGCGCCGTTGGCCGACATCCCCATGATCTCGACCGCGCCGAGGTTGGCGGAGATGAAGGCGAGGCCGGTCACCCAGGCGGGCAGCGAACGGCCGGAGAGGAAGAAGTCGACGCTGGTGGAGACCCGGCGCCGGGCGATGAGCCCGATGCCGAGAACGAAGACGAAATACAGGGCGACGAGCGCGTAGTCGACGGGCTCGGCATCGAGCCGCAGGCTCGACGAAGCGTCGAGCGTGACGGTGGAAACGGCTAGTCGCACAGCGCATCCCTCCTGGCCTGGAACCGGGCGGCACACCAGCGTCGTCACCGAACGGCGCGGGCCCGCGTCGCCCGCCGAACTTTCCGGATGGTTCTACTGTCGACGATTGTGCCGCGCGTCACAGCTCGAATCGGGATTACGCAACATCTGTTCAGTCGAGTCGGCGCGCGCCCGCGGCCGGTTCGACGGTGAACACCCGGGGTGCCGCCAGCCGCGCCGCGGCGAATCGCTGCTCGATCCGCGCGGTGACAGCGGCGGTGTCGGTGCTGTCCACCAGGGCGAGCACGCTGCCGCCGAATCCGCCGCCGACCATCCTGGCGCCGTGCGCGCCCGCCGCCAGCGCCGCCGCCACCGCGAGGTCGAGGGCGGGCGCCGACACCTCGAAGTCCGCGCGCAGGGAGTCGTGCGAGGCGGTGAGCAGCGCGCCGATCGCGCGGGGATCGGCGCCGGCGCGCAGCTGGTCGACGACCGCGAGCACGCGCGCGTTCTCGGTGACCACATGGGTGGCGCGGCGGCGCAGCAGCGGATCGGTCAGCCGGGGCAGCTGCGCCTCGGTGACATCGCGCAGGGCCGACACCTCGAGCGCCTCGGCGGCGGCCTCGCACTGCGCCCTGCGCTCGGCGTAACCGCCGTCGGCGAGGTCGTGCGGGTGACCGGTGTCGGCGACGACCAGTGCGAGCCCGGCGGCGGCCAGGTCGAACGGGATCTGTTCGACGGCACCTGGTTTCGGGCCATCCGGTGCGGTGTAGGCGCGCACATCGAGGAAGAGGGCGTGCCCGGCGGTACACAGGATCGACGCGGACTGGTCGAGGATGCCGGTCGGCACGCCGGCGAAACCGTTCTCCGCGGCCCTGGCGATGGCGACGAGCTCGCGCGCGGTGAGCGCGGGCGCGCACAGATCGCGCAGTGCCACGGTCACCGCGCAGCACAGCGCGGCCGAGGACGACAGGCCCGCGCCGATCGGCACCGCGCCGTCGATCTCGAGGCGCACTCCGTCGACCGGATGGCCCGCACGCGCGAACTCGTGCACGACGCCGAGGGGGTAGCGCGCCCAGTCCGGGACCCGATCACGCTGTACCGCGAGTTCGTCGACGTCGACCTCGACCCGCTCGCCGGGACGCTGGGCCGAGGTGAGCCGCACCAGCCGGTCACCGGTGCGTTCGGCCGCGCACACCACGCCGAGCGACAAGGCGATGGGCAGCACGAACCCGTCGTTGTAGTCGGTGTGCTCGCCGATGATGTTCACCCGGCCCGGCGCGATCCACCTGTCCACCCCGCGACTCCTCTCCACTCGTCGCCCCCAGCACACACCGCCGCCGGGTGGAGCCGAACAGCGGGTACCGAATCGGTATTCGGAATTTGCAGACAAGGCCACGACATCGGCAGCCGATCGTGTCATGATCGACTGAGTTGTAAAGGTTTTGAGCGTCTCTACGTTCGATCGGCGGCGCTCGGCACGTGCGCAGCGGATCAAGGGGGGCTGATGACCATCGGCGAAACACCGCACCGGAGCCGACGCCGGCGCACCGTCCTGCTGGCCGCGGCCGCCGCCGTGCTGCTCGCGCCGCTGTTCGACGCGCGGTGGCTGTCCTTCCTGCTGCTCGTCGTCATCGTCGCGGGCAGCCTGGCGATGATCGGGCTCGGCCTCTACCGGCACCGCCCCGCGCAGCGGCTGCCCTGGTATCTGCTGGCCGTCTCGGTCCCGCTGTTCGCCGCGGGCACCGCGATCCGGGAACTCGGCATGCACGCGGCCTGGCATCCCACCGACGACGTGGTCACCCTGGCAGCGTATCTGTGTCTCGCGCTGGCCGCGGTGGGCTGGCTGCGGCCGCGCCGCCTCGGCAGCGCCCGCGACCTGTGGCTGGACACGATGCTCATCGGCTTCAGTGCCTTGCTGGCCGCCTGGACGTTCCTGATCTCCCCCATCCTGCGCCGCCCCCTCGGCGTCGACACCCTGCTGGCCGCCAGCTACCCACTGATCGAAGCGCTGTTGCTGACAGTGCTCGCGCACTCGCTGGCCACCGTGGTGCGCACCGAGATCTCGCTGCGGCTGCTGCAGGCGGGGCTGATCGCGGTGCTCGGCGCGGGGCTCCTCGAAAGCCTCGGCGCCGCAGGAACTCTCGTCAGTGGCGGGTTCGCGCTCGTCCCCCAGCAGTGGGCCTATCTGCTGGCCGGGGCGGCGGCGCTGCACCCGACCATGGCCGCGATGCAGGAAGTCGACGACGTGCATCCGCACCGGTCCCGGCGCCGGGCCGGGGTGATCGCGGTGGCGCTGGTGGCCGCCTCGCTGGTCAGCGTGGTCGGCGCCGACCTCGGTTCGGGCGACCGCGTGGTGATCTGCCTGCTGCTGACCCTGCTGCTGGTGGGGGTGCTGGTGCGCAGCGAGCGCGCCATCGCCCGCAGCCTGCGCAGCGAACGGCGAGCCCAGTACCAGGCCGACCACGATCTGCTCACCGGCCTGTACAACCGGTCCGCGCTGCTGCGCGCACCGCAGCGGCATCGGCACGATTGGGCGGGAAAGCCGTTGTCCCTGTTGTTCATCGACCTCGACGGATTCAAGATGGTCAACGACAGTTACGGACACGCCGTCGGTGACGAACTGATCGCCGCGGCCGCCGCTCGCATCCGCCGCACCGCCCGCCGCGCCGACATCACCGCCCGCTACGGCGGCGACGAGTTCGTGATCCTGGCGGCCCGCTCCCGGCCCGAGGCCGCCGTCCTCGCCCAGCAGCTGCTCGGCGCCTTCATGCGCCCGTTCGAGCTGAGCTGCGGGGAGATCCCGATCACCGCCAGCATCGGTGTCGCCTGCCTGACGACGCGACCGACCGACTCCACCGTGTACGACCTGCTCCGTGAGGCCGACGCCGCCATGTACCACGCCAAGGAGTACCGCCTCGGCCTGGCGTTCCACGACGATCCGCGGCACGCCCCGGTGCACCGCGCCTTGCGCAGCGCCGGAAAGCCCACCAGCACGGCGGTGTAGCCGAGCCGGTGGGATCGGAGCACTAGTCGCCGAGTTCGGCTAACAGCCTTTTGGCCGCCTCCAGTTCGGCCTGCAGCTGGGCGACCTTGGCCTGCTGCACGCCACGGGCGGCCTCCAGGATGCCGTCGACGACCTCTTCGACCTCGGGATGCAGGATCTTGGCGGCCTGCGCGACGGCGCCGCTGCTCACCGCCAGCCCCTTCACACTGCGCTTCTTGCCGTTGACCACGTCGACGGTCCATTCCCCGTCGGCGGTGCCGGTGAGGGTGACGGTGACCTCCGGCGCCTTGGGCTTGCGCGCGGCGGTGGTCTTGGCCGGCCGCGGCGCCGCCGGCGTGGGCGCGGCGGGTTCGTCGGGAACGGGCGCGAGCGACCGAGGCGCCGGCGGCGTCGCGGCCGCGCTCGGCTGGGTCGACGGCTGGGTCACGGTGGTGTCCTTTCGATTGCTCTGCTCGGGGACGCTGTCCGGGCGGGTTCGCGTGGAGCCGCCCGGCGCTACGGTAGTCGCGCGGGCCGGCTTGGTCAGCGTCACCTCGCTCGGTCCGAACGACAGCACATCTTTGGAACCGGTGGGCCGTACCTGCAGGAAGTCGCCGTCGGCCGGATCGCCGAGCGCGACGACCTTGCCCGACTTGCCTTCGGCGACACCGACGGCGGCGGCGGTGAACCACACCATCGGCGGTTTACCCTCCGCGAGCTCGCCCGCGATGCGCGCGAGCTCGGCCTCGGACAGTACCTGCTGGGCGGATCGGCGGGATGCGGACTTGGTGCTCGGCGAGGACATCGTGGACTCCGGAAGGTTGGTGCGTCTGCTGCGTGTGCCCCGATGATGCCGCACGCCACCGACACGTTCCGGTCGAGCCCACCGTCACGGCCCGAAAACCCGTCGGGTAACAGGTATCCGGGCCGTGCGGGAATCAGCCGCGGGAGGCGTGGCCCAGCGTGGTCGGCCGGATGTTGGCGCGCACCGCGGCGACGTCGGGGTAGCCGTTGACCGCCATCAGCAGATCGGCCTCGGCGGCGTAGCTGCGCAGCAGATGCACCAGGCCGCGCACCCCGCCCAGCGACAGCCCGTACACATACGGCCTGCCGATCCCGACCATGCTCGCGCCGAGGCCGAGCGCCTTCACCACGTCGGCGCCCGAGCGCACGCCGGAATCGAACAGCACCGGCACGCGGTCGTCACACGCGGCGACGACCGCGGGCAGCGTCTCGAGCGCGCTGAGGCCACCGTTGGCCTGTCGCCCACCGTGATTGGAGCAGTAGATGCCGTCGGCGCCGAAGTCGATGGCCTTGCGCGCGTCCTCGGGGTGGGAGATGCCCTTGAGGATGATCGGCAGGTCGGTGAGCGAGCGCAGCCAGGTCAGGTCGTCCCAGGTCAGGGAGTGCCCGAAGGTCGAGACCCAGTGCAGCACAATCATCTTCGGGTCGTCGGAACCCACCATCGCCTGGAAGACCGGGTCACTGGTGTAGTTCTTCAGCACGTGCCCGCGCAGCTGCGGGAAGTTGCCGGAGGCCAGGTCGCGCGGCCGCCAGCCGGGCACCCAGGTGTCGAGGGTGACGGTGATGCCGGCGTAGCCCGCCGCCTCGGCACGGTGCACCAGGCTCTCGGCCAGCTCCCGGTTCTTCGGCGTGTACAGCTGGAAGAACGCCGGGGTGTCCCCGGCGTGCGGCCGCACGTCCTCGAGCGGGTCCTCCATCAGTGTCGAGAACATCGCGGGCACACCGGTTTTCGCCGACGCCTTGGCGACCGCGATATCGCCGTGCCCGTTCTCGCCGACCAGGCCGATCACCCCGACGGGCGCCAGGAACAGCGGGCTGGCGAAGGTGTGCCCGAACGCGGTGACGGAGAGGTCGCGCTCGGTGGCGCCGACCAGCATCCGCGGCACCAGGCCCCAGTCGCCGAAGGCCTCGGCATTGCGCCGCTGGGTGAGCTCGTCACCGGCGCCACCGGCGATGTAGTTCAGCAGGGAATCGGGCAGCGCGGCCGTCGCCTTGCGTTCCAGCGTCGCGTAGTCCATGGGGAATTCCGGCTGGATGCCACCCAGCGCGGTCAGGTAGATCTCGTTCTGATAGTCGGCGAACTGACTCATTGCTGAACTCTCGCACGCGAGCTTGGGTTCACGGACCGCAGGGGCGATGTAAGGTGCGTCATACTCGTAAGTAGACAGCGTTCCCAGCAGCACGTTCCGAGATTGTGAGTGCCCCTGTCGTGACCCTCGTCGAACACTCGGCCGCACCCGCCGACCCGGACGTGCTACTCGCGCAGCGCATCACCTGCGGCGCCGTCCGTTATCTCACCCTGCTCGCCTGCGGTCTGTCGGAAGACTCGATGGATCTGCTCACCTCGGTCACCGACCGACTACGTGCCGCCGAGGGCGCGCTACGCGACCCGCTCACCGCCGATCTCGGCGTCGGCTGAGGGCGGTTCCGCCCGGCGAAGGCGCAACCGCGCAATTTGGTTTCCCACACGGTGCCGTCGGCCGACAGTGCCGCTGTCGCCTTGGCCTGATCAGCCTCTGACCTGGGTGCATATCGCGTCACAGGGCTTCATCGGCATGACCTCGACCACGTCCTACCGGCAACGATTGTGACTCGGCTCACCAAAAACCGTTGACAAAGCCACACAAGCGGGCATAAAACAACATGAGTAAACATTCTCATGAGCCCGGAGGACCGATGTACGCCGAGGAACGTCAGCAGGCGATCGCCACCCTGGTTGGCCATCGCGGCCGCGTCTCCGTCGCCGAGCTGGCCGACCAGTACGGCGTCACCACCGAGACCGTGCGCCGCGACCTCGCCGTGCTCGACCGCCTCGGCCTGATCCGGCGCGTCCACGGCGGCGCCGTCGGCGCGGGCGCGCTCACCACGATCGAGCTCGGCACCGCCGAACGCGACACCACCCGCGCCGAGGAGAAGGACCGCATCGCCGACGCGGCCCTGCGGTTCCTGCCGCGCGCCGGTGGCAGCGTGGTGTTCGACGCGGGCACCACCACCGCCAGGATGGTCGCGGCGCTGCCGAGCGATCTCGAGCTCGTCGCCGTCACCAATTCCCTGCCCGTCGCCACCCGGCTCACCGGCTTCCCGGGGGTGCGGGTGCAGCTGCTCGGCGGGCGGGTGCGCGGGGTCACCCAGGCGGCCGTCGGCGCCGAGACGCTGCGGCTGCTCGGCGAATTGCGCGTCGACGTCGCGTTCATCGGCACCAACGCGCTGACCGTCCGGCACGGCCTGTCCACTCCCGATCCCGAGGAGGCGGCCGTCAAGCGGGCGATGATCGCCGCCGCCGACCAGGTGGTCGTGGTGGCCGACGCGGGCAAGATCGGCCGCGAGGACTTCGTCAGCTTCGGCGGCACCGGCGACATCGACGTCCTGGTCACCGATACCGATATCCCGGCCACCGCGCACGCGGAGCTGGCCGCCGCGGGAATCGAGGTGGTGCTCGCATGATCGTCACACTGACCGCGAACCCGAGTGTCGACCGCACGGTCACGCTCACCGAACCGCTGCGCCGCGGGCAGGTGCATCGCGCGGCGGGAGTCACCTCCCATCCGGGCGGCAAGGGCGTCAATGTCGCCAGGGTCGTCGCGGCGGGGGGCGCGCGGACCCTGGCCGTCCTGCCCGGCACCGACGACGATCCCGTGGTGAGCGGGCTGCGCGCCACCGGGATCGCCTTCCGCGCGGTCCCGGTGCCCGGCGCGCCACGCACCAATCTGACCATCGCCGAAACCGACGGCACGACAACGAAGATCAACGAACCGGGGCGACCGCTGACCGCGCGCGACCTGGGCGAGCTGACGGCGCTGCTCGTCGAGCTGGCGGCCGGGGCCTCCTGGATCGTGCTGTCCGGCTCGCTGCCGCCGGGGGCGCCCGTCGACTGGTACGGGCAGCTCGTCACCACCCTGTCCCCTCTCGGCGCGGCGTCGAACGGCGCCGGGCGCACGCGGATCGCGGTCGACACCTCCGACGCCCCGCTCCTCGCCTTGTTCGGCGAGAACACCGGTACCGCACCCGATCTCCTCAAACCGAATTCCGACGAACTGGCCCAGCTGACCGGGCTCGATCCGGTCGCGCTGGAGGAGCCGAGCGCCGCCGCGGCGGCGGCTACGGTGCTGCTCGAGCGCGGGGTCGGCGCGGTACTGGCCACGCTCGGTGCGGCCGGGGCAGTGCTGGTCACCGGCGAGGGCGCCTGGTTCGCCGCCGCACCGCCGATCGTGCCGCGCAGCACTGTCGGCGCCGGTGATTCCGCGCTGGCCGGTTACCTACTCGCCGAGCAGGCCGGCGCCGCGCCTGCCGACCGGCTCCGCTCCGCCGTCGCCTACGGCAGCGCCGCGACCGCCCTCCCCGGCACCGGCCTCCCGGGCCCAGCGGACATCGCCATCGACGCCGTCAGCGCCAGACCGCTGTACCTCTCCGATCGGCCGTCGGTATGAACTCCCCGCAGCGCCGCGCGACCGCTCGGTCCCGGATCTCCTTCTCGCGTCAGCGCCGCAGAGCGCGGGCGATACGGGAGTCCGCCGGGATTCGCCGAGCAGTTCCGCGGGCCGGTTGAGCATCCGCCGAAACATCTTCCACCGCTTCACCTCCCACTCCCGAAAGACACCACGATGGCCGATTCGATCATCACCACCGACCTGATCACCCTCGACGCCGACCTCGGCTCCGACAAGGATGCCGTGATCACCGCGCTCGCGGCTTCCCTCGCCGCCGCCGGTCGCGCGTCCGACGCCAACGGTGTGACCAGGGCCGCGCTGGACCGCGAAGCCCAGTCGGCCACTGGACTTCCCGGCGGCATCGCCATCCCGCACTGCCGGTCGGCGGCGGTCACGAGCGCGTCCCTGGCCTTCGCGAGGCTCTCGCCCAAGGTCGACTTCGGCGCGCCGGACGGGCCCGCCGATCTGGTGTTCCTCATCGCCGCACCCGAGGGCGCCGGGGCGGAGCACATGAAGTTGCTGTCCGCGCTGGCCCGCGCCCTCGTCCGCCCGGCCTTCGTCGCCGACCTGCGCGCGGCGTCGACTCCGGCGGACGTGGTCGCCCTGGTCGACGGCGTCATCAACCCGCCTGCCGCGGCAACGGGTTCGTCCGGTGCGGCGGCCAGCTCACCCAACGCGGCGACCAGCTCGACAAGCACGGCAACCAGCGCGCCCAACGCGGCAGCCAGCGCGCCCAGCACGGCGGCCGGATCACCCGGCGCGGCGGCCAGCTCGCCCAGCACGGCGGCCGGATCACCCGGCGCGGCGGCCAGTTCACCCAGAACGGCGGCGGGATCAGCCGGCGCGGCGGCCAGTTCACCCACGGAGGCCGGTGCGCCCGACGCCGCGAGCGGATCGCCTGTGTCGGCTGCGGCGGGTTCGGCTGCGGCGGGTTCGGCTGCGGGGGGCGAAGCTGCTTTGGAACGCGGCGGCGCGGGCACAGACACCACTGATGCCGTTGCCGGCGTGTCGACCGGGGACGCGGCTACCGGCGGCGCTGTCGCCGCTGCGGGGAGTTCGGCGGCGGTCGGAGGTGGCACAACGCCCGCAGCCGGAATCCAGCAGGAGGGCGAGGGAACCACCCCCGACACCGCCTCCGGGGCCCGCCGGAGGATCGTCGCCGTCACCGCCTGCCCCACCGGCATCGCGCACACCTACATGGCCGCCGACTCGCTCGTCGCGGCCGGTGAACGCGCCGGCGTGGACGTCGAGGTGGAGACCCAGGGCTCGAGCGGCGGCGACAAACTCGATCCGGCCACCATCGCCGCCGCCGACGCGGTCATCTTCGCCACCGATGTCGGGGTGAAGGACCGGGGCAGGTTCGCGGGCAAGCCGGTCGTCGAGTCCGGGGTGAAGCGGGCAATCAACGAGCCGGACAAGATGATCGAGGAGGCGGTCGAGGCGAGCACCACGGCCGGTGCCGCGACCGTCGGCGGTTCCGCGCCCGCCCCGGCACAGGCTGCGGCCAAGGGCCTGGGCTGGGGGTCACGGCTGCGGCAGATCCTGCTCACCGGCGTCAGCTACATGATCCCGTTCGTCGCCGCGGGCGGTCTGCTGATCGCGCTGAGCTTCCTGCTCGGCGGTTACGAGATCTCCGACAGCGCGAAAGACATCGTGCTGAACAACTCGATCACCGACCTCCCGGACGGCGGCCTCGCCACCTATGTCGGTGCGGTGCTGTTCCAGATCGGCTCGCTGGCGTTCGGCTTCCTGGTCCCGGCTCTCGCCGGCTACATCGCCTTCGCGATCGCCGACAGACCGGGTCTGGCCCCGGGCTTCACCGCGGGCGCGATCGCGGTGTTCGTCGGTGCCGGCTTCCTCGGCGGTCTGGTCGGCGGACTCGTCGCCGGATTCGCGGCCCTGTGGGTCGGCAAGCTGCCGGTACCCACCTGGGCGCGCGGCCTGATGCCGGTTGTCGTCATTCCGCTGCTGGCCTCGCTGATCGTCGGTGTGGCGATGTTCGTGCTGCTCGGCAAGCCGCTCGCCGCCGTCACCAACGGGCTCACCGACTGGCTCAACGGCCTGTCCGGCACCTCCGCGATCGCGCTCGGTGTCATCCTTGGCGTGATGATGTGCTTCGACCTCGGTGGCCCGGTCAACAAGGCCGCCTACGCCTTCGCCGTCGCCGGGCTGTCGGTGACCGATAACGCCTCGCTGCGGATCATGGCCGCGGTGATGGCCGCGGGCATGGTGCCGCCGCTGGCGATGGCGCTGTCGACCACCCTGCGCCCGCGCCTCTACACCGAGGCCGAACGCGAGAACGGCAAGGCCGCGTGGCTGCTGGGCGCCTCGTTCATCTCCGAGGGCGCGATCCCGTTCGCCGCCGCCGACCCGCTGCGGGTGCTCCCGTCGATGATGATCGGCGGCGCGGTCACCGGCGGCCTGGTGATGGCGACCGACGTGACCTTGAGCGCGCCGCACGGCGGCATCTTCGTATTCTTCGCGATCGGCCACCTGGCCTGGTTCGTGCTGGCACTGTTGGTCGGCACCGTGGTCGCCGCGGTGTGCGTCACCCTCGCCAAGGAGTTCACCCGCAAGCAGTCCGCGTCCCCCGTTCTCACCACCGCGTAGTCCATCCGCACAACAAGGAGATACCCATGCCAAGCACCACCGTCACCGTCGGCTCCTCGGTCGGCCTGCACGCCCGTCCCGCCGCCTTGATCGCCGAAGCGGTCGGCGCGGCAGGGGTCCCCGTCACCATCGCCCTGGCCGGTGCCGACCCGGTAGACGCCGGCTCGGCGCTGATGATCATGACCCTCGGTGCGGGCCAGGGGGCCGAGGTGGTGATCTCCAGCGAGGACCAGCCGACTCTGGACAAGATCGCCGAAATGGTCGCCAGCGACCTGGACGCCTGACTTGGAAACAAGAAGGGCCCGGAACCTGGTATTTCCGGGCCTTTCTTGTACAGCGGAGACAGGACTCGAACCTGCGACCTCTTCATTTGTGAGCCAACAGGACGCCAGGGAACCGCGGGCCTGGCAAAGAACGGTTCAGGCGCTGTGCGGGTAAGCGAAGGCGGCGAGATCATCCAAGTTCTGCTGGGCCAGTTCCATATTGGCTTGCGCCGCCGCGGTCACGGCACCGGCGGCCGCCCCTGCTCCAGCACCGATTCCGCCGCCGATGGCGGTGGTCGCCGCAGTGACCGGGAGTGCGCCCAGAACCGCCACACCGCCACCGAGCCCTGCTCCGGCCAGGGCACCCGCCCCGGCTCCGGCCAACGGACCGATTACCGTGCCGGCCGCGCCGCCGATCGCGCCACCCGCGACGGTGCCGACCATGCAGCCGACAATCGGCACTGGAGTTCCGGCGATACACCCGACAGCGGCTCCGGCGGTCGCGCCGATCGGCGGGCCGACGGCCAGTCCGGCGGCTGTGCCCAACCCCGCACCGATTCCGGCGCCGGTCGTCGCTGTGACCGCTGCCGTGGCCGCTCCGATGCCGACACCCACCCCGGCGCCCACCAGGGCTCCCTGAGCCGCGCCTTGGGCCGCGCCGTCAGCAGCGCCCTGGACCGCCGCGGCGCCGACGAGGTCACGGCGGCGTTGATCGATGAGCGGAAAGTACTCTGGTGACGGTACAGGCGCTTGTCGGGACTCGGGGTCAGGGGTGAAATCCGGTAGGTGACGTGGCGTGTCGGGCGATTGTGGTACTACTTCGGCCATTTCTACCGCGGAAACGGCTCCGGGGTCGTTTTGTTCAGTAGGCCCCGCTGACGCAATCGCCGAACCGGCAACCATCGTTGCCAGCACCGCTGTCGCCGAGACCGTGATTTTCGTGATTCGTGAGCGCATTGTTCTCTCTTTCGATCTTGCCGCTGTTCGATCCCGCTGCCGTGAGGTCGCAACGACTTGATTAGTTTTGCAAACTATTTGATGGCGTGAAGGTATCCCGAAAATGACGCCAGACTCCCTCGACTCCCCGTTGGACCGGGCGCGATACGCGAACTAAATTGGCAGCCGAAACCATCCGCGCAGCACCCAGTCCATCCATCATCAACGGATCACGTGGACCGCGATATTCCGACTCCACCTATCGCGACGATCACAGAGGGTCGGGACATAAGACCCTGAACAGACGTGAATTTCTGTGCGTTCCGGATCGGGATCTCAGTTTCAACTGCCTATCGGGTGACTCAAATCACCGTAGCAGGTGCCCGGGACATTAGCCCCTAGCGATGGTTTCGTCGCAGTGATCTTCTGGCATGGAGAGTCTATTCGTTCGAATGAGGAGCCATGCGACAAGTTGTACGCGATGCTCGCGGCCGGTCCCGCGAGAAGACGCCGAAATCCCTGCAAAAGCGATTCTTCAAGGCTGTGCTGGTCGGCGGCGTCTTGTCGGCCACCGTGGTAGGGGTGACCCGCTGCGATATCGACGGCGGCCTGCTGGATGTCCACTCCACCGCGAGCCGCCAGCAGCAGGAGCAGATCCGATCTCTGGCGGCCGCGGCAGAGGATCGCGAGTATTTCGAAGCCCACAAGAGTGATGTGCACACCGACGTGATCACTTTCGCGGAGACGGTCTGCGCGGCGACGGAATCGGTCCGGACTGCGGTGACCGAGCCATCCGGCGAGTCTCGAACCGTCGAACAAGCTGTCGCGGAATGGAAGTCGGACCTGATGGATCTGGCCGACGCGGCGGCGCTGGCCGCGGATCGGATCGATTCGGTTCCACTTCCAGCTTCCGACCGGGTGCTCACGCCCGGCGTCGACAGTGAGACCTGGAGATCGCTGCGTGTTCAGTCCGCCGGCGCTTTCCAGGACACCAGCGGTGTGCTGCGCGGTATCAGCGACGGATTGGACGCGAGCCGATATGCCGACGCGGCGATCGCATCGGAAGAACTCAGCGCCGCCAACGACGCGGCTGGGAACAGACTTTCCGCGCTCAGTGCGACCGTCGAAGACGTGATGTCTCGACTGCCGGTCCCCAACTCTGAAACCGATGCTGCACTTCGCTCCTCGGGCGTGTGCTCCTTCTCGAAGGCCTGACGCCGCCCGCATTCACCCGAACAGTCACGAAGGGAACACCACATGTACACCCATGTTCGTTCGCGTCGAATCGATCGATTACGGCGAACCGCCGTCTGGGGAATCATCGGTCTGCTTGTCGCGATTCTGATGACACGGCCGATCGCACAGGTTCTCGTCGCCCTCGGCGTCACTATCGGATGGCATTGAAACATCCTTGCCGAGAGGAATTTTCGCGCATGTTTCAGGAACTGGGCGGCGGTAGGGGCCCGCCCCACCGCATGTGGCCGGTTGCGGAGGCGATTCCCGGGCCGGCGAAACGTTATGAACCTCGAGAAAGAAGGGTACTGAATAGTGAAAAATACACGCCTCGACTCGGCAGGAAGGGGGTGGGGGGTAGTGTCCTGGTGCCTTCGGTTGCTAGCCGTGGGAATTCCGGCGATCGGTTTTCTGCTGCTGAGCGGCTCGCCGGCACAGGCGCAAGGCCCGGACAATTCGTCCGCCGGCCTGAGCGATCTGGCGAACGATTTCGCCCGCTCCGTTCCGGCGATTATCTTGCCGGAATCGAGTCCCGCAATGACACCCGCCGACGGCGGTCCACCTGCGCCACCCGACCCTGCGGGGCTGCCTTTGGGGCAGCTCGGCGACGCGCTTGCCGCGGTGTTCGTGGATCAGCAACGCCACGACGCGCCGGCCCCTGTGACAGCCGATCCGATTCCGGCCACCGTACTGGATGATTCGCCCGTCGAAGTTGTGCTGACCGACCTGCGGGCCGCGGCGCAACCAGCGCTGGACACATTGACCGACGCGGTCGCCGAACTCCGGCATCAGGTGGAGCCGCGAGCGCCCGACGATCCGCCCATGCCGCAGCTCATCATGCCTCCAGTCGCCGAAAGCGATTGCACGGCAGCAGGCTGCGAGAACCAAGTCGGTGCTGCCGCCCTGAATCTCGCGATCGAGGCCGACCGCGCGTTCGGTGCGATCACCGCGGATCCGCAGGGCTTCGTGCGTACTGTCGTCGATCCCGCTGTGCGGCACTTTCTCGCCGATCCGGACGAGTCCGTGCGGGGCGCGATGCTCGCGTTGACAGCTCCGGGAGCGATGCTGGTCGATCCGCGTGCGGCACTGGCCACCGCGGCGACAGCGGTCGGCGGACCGGAATTGGCCGCGTGCGTGGAGGTGTTGTTCGAATCCCGGGTGCTACCCCTGGCCGGCGACCTGCTGGCAGCCATCGGTGGCGCGGCGGTGGTTTCGCTGGGCGCCGGCGCCCTCGGCGGCGCACTGGGGGCGATCACCACCGGAATATCCGGTGCGTTCGCGGGCGGCCTGGTGGGCCTGTTGAATCCGATGGCACCGATTCTCGGTGGCGTTCCGGGTGCGGTACTGGGCGGATCGGTGGGCGCGATCCCAGGTCTGGTGACCGGAGCGCTCGCGGGTGTTCCCGGCGGTGCTCTGATCGGCTGGCTGCTCACGACCGTGACCGATGCCCTGCTGGGCGGCGTGCTCGGTGCGGCGGCCGGATTCCTGGGCCCGAACCTGGTGCTGCCATTGCTGGGGGCGTTGCTCGGCGGTGCCGTCAGCGCCGCGCTCGGTGGTGGTGTCCTGCTGCTCGGCGCACTCGGGATCGCGTTGGCCGCATTGACCGCACCGATGTGGTTGCCGGTCCTGCTGCTGGCGTTGCCGCTGGTTCTGATCCCGCTCATTCCCGCGATGCTGGTCGCTTTGCCGTTGATGCTGCCCGCGTTGATCATCGGGGCGATTGCCGCCCTGGTCACCGCGGTAGTCGGTGGTGCACTGCTGGCGCTCGGAGCGGTGGCATTGGTGCTGACGATCCTGTTGGCCCCGATCTGGATTCCGATCGTCATCGTCATCGCGGTCGGCTATGTGGTCTGGGCGATCTTCTGGATCGTGGTCGGCTTCGTGCTGGCGACACCGATCGGGATCATCGGCATCGTCGGACTGCCCTTCGTCATCGCCGGAGTGGTGGTACTGGCGGCCATGGTATTCGGCGCGGGAGTGGCCCTCCTGGCCATTGCTGTCGTCTCACTGCCCATCTGGTGGCCTGTTGTCGGCTTGATCCTCGCCGGGATGACGGCA
This sequence comes from Nocardia neocaledoniensis, assembly GCF_029868625.1. Lineage (GTDB taxonomy): Bacteria > Actinomycetota > Actinomycetes > Mycobacteriales > Mycobacteriaceae > Nocardia > Nocardia neocaledoniensis_A. The sequence goes on from NZ_JARWOJ010000361.1 coordinate 28,362, forward strand.
GTGGCGATCATCACGCCCGCACTCGCGCTTTTCTTCCTGCTGGTGTTGCCGTTGGCGATGTTCGCGGCCGGGCTTGCGCTGGGGGCAGTGGTGTATCTGCTGTCGATGGTGCTGATGCTGCCGATCGCCATTCTCGCCGGCGCCGCGTTCTCACTGATGGGCGCGATCGGCGGAGCTTTGGCGATGACCGTGCTGGGTCTGGGCCTGCTGTCGGCTCCGTTGGTGCTGGCGCTGGCGTCGCTGCCCGGGCTGCTCGCCGGAGCATTGCTGGGCCTGCTGGCCGGTCTGGCGGTCGCGGTGATCACGACCCCACTGGGCGCTCTGCTGGGTGTGCTGCTGGGTGCGTTGAATCCGCTGAATCTGCTGGGAGCGTTGGCCGGGGCCGTACTGGGTGTGCTGATCGGGATGATCGCCGGTGGAATCACCGGTCTTCTTGTCGGCACGGTGCTCGGCGCGCTGCTGGGCTGGCTGCTGGCGGCCTCGGGTTCGGCGCTGATCACGGGTCTGCTGGGATTCCTGTTGGCCGCTGTCCCGGGTGGGCTGTTCGGCGGTTCGGTGATGATTCTCGCGGCACTGCCGTGGACCGTACTGGTCGCTGTCGCGGTGGGCTCGTGGCTGATGGGGAACCGCATCGGCGTCTGGCAGGCGGCGACCGGTGCGGCCGAATCGGCCGAACGGAGCAGTTTGTGGCAATCCGCCTGTGCCGCATGGCAACACAGCAACCTGAAGCGGTTCTTGGACGGCTTCATCGTGCGCTTCTCGTGCGACCTCGATGAGGCCACCGCGGAGCTCGATGCCTGGCGCCGCGGTCATGTCGAGGCCGAGAACATCGGTTTCGGCGCGGTCATCGGTGCGGTGGTGGCCATGGGTCTGGCCGGCGCGGTCGCGGCGGTACTCGGCGCGACCAGTGGGCTGCTCAGCCCGCTCAACCTGGCGGCCGCCATCCCAGGAGGACTCTTCGGCGCGGTGCTCGGTGCGCAGATCGCTGGGCTCATCGGGGCCGCGTTGGGTGCCGTGCCCGGCGGAACGGCCGGGATCGTTGTCGTGACGATCATCGACACCGTGGTGTCCGGTGTGCTCGGAGCGGTGACGGGCTATCTGTCCGGGATTGCGTCCGCGGTGGGTACGGGCGTACTGTCCGGCGCGGGTCTGGGTGCCTCGCTGGCGAGCGCCATCACCCTCTTGGTCGGTGGGATCGCTGGTCTCGTAGCCGGATTCGGTGCGAGCGCGGTGACCGCCGTGGTGCTCGGTGTGCTGGCGATGCTTCCGTTCGCGGCGGTCGCCGCGGTGGTACTGCTGGCTGGACTCGTTCCGGCGGTGGCGGCGTTCATCGCGCCGCTGATCATTCCGGTGCTCGTCGTCGGGGCGATCCTGGTGCTGGCGGCGATTCCCGCCGCGATCCTGGTGATCGGTGCGCTGGTCGTCGGTGCGGTGGCAGCCCTGATCCTGGGGCCGCTGGCGCTGCCGGTATTCGCTGTGGTGTTGGCCGGCGCTCTCGCCGTGCTCGCCGGTGCCGCCGCGCTGGCAGTGCTGCTGTCGATCGGCTTCACGGTGATCGTCGGTGTACCGCTGGCTATCGTGGCCTACCTGGCCTTCCAGGCACTCGCGGGCTTGCCGATCCTGGCGCTGGCGGGTGTGCTCACGACACTCGCGCTGGCCGCCACTGCGGTCCTGACGGTGGCGGTCGGCGGCGCCGTCGCGCTGACGGTGCAGGTTCTGGTGGCCGCAGTGACCGCGCTGTTCGCTTTCCCGGTGGCCATCGTGGTGGGCGCGGTGCTCGGCGGACTCGCCGGATTGCTGGTCAGTCCGGTTGTCGGTGGCCTCGCGGCCTTGCTGGGCACACTGCTCGGTGCGGTGGTCGGCGTGCTGAATCCGATCAACCTGTTCGGTGCGGCGCCTGGCGCCGTTGTCGGAATGGGGCTCGGCTGGGTGCTCGGGGCCGCTGCGGGGATCGTGCCCGGCGCTGTGTCGGCGGCCGTGCTCGCGGCGCTGGCCACCGCGCTGGCACATGCCGGTTTCGGCGCGGTCGCGGCTGGGTTGTTCGTCGGCGGTGTCGGCGTGTGGCTCGGTCTCGCGGTGGGTGCGGGAGTCGGTGCGGTCCTGCCACGCCGGGACGATGACGTTCCGGAGGTGAACTGGGACAGGGCGCTGTCCGCACTGGCCCGGATCCTGCACGGACACGTGTGTGTCCCGCAGAGCGGCGGTTGCCAAGAGCGCCCAACACCGGACGACATGCCCGCTCCGACTGAAAATGGTTGCGGCGGTATTGAACCGGCCGGCCCGGAGGCACCGGTGGTAGTCGAGACTCCCAATGCTTCACAGGAGTCCGGGTATCACTACCCGCTACAGGCCGCCACCGGTGGTATCGGAGAGGAAGCGGCCTTGGCCGAGTCCTCGTCGGCGCCGCTGGCCGGAATGAGCATGGCCGCACTGGGAATGCTGTTGGCGGCCTTGGTCGCCGCGGCAGCGAGGCGGCGTGAACGCGTCGATCGGTAGGTGAAAGCGGCGGATGCCGGTGGCGAACTCATTGCTTCGCCCCGGCATCCGTGTCGCGAATGGTGACGCGCTGGAAAGGAGGACGACGGTGCGCGCGGATCGAATCGGTGCGATGAGGCAGCGGACATCCGGTCGGCGCGGTGGATGATTACACAGGTGGCGTCGACGAGGATCCCGCCGCTCGCGCCGCCGGCGACGTGCCGGGACGCCGCGAAACCCCTGAGACGGCATCGGACCCGTGAATGTTTGGCCGATGACGCTGAAAGAACGTGAAAGTGGCCCGGAACCAGACTGGTTCCGGGCCACTTTCCTTGTAGCGGGGACAGGATTTGAACCTGCGACCTCTGGGTTATGAGCCCAGCGAGCTACCGAGCTGCTCCACCCCGCGTCGGTGAATACAACATTACACACTGGTTAGCCCGGATGACAAATCGCGAGGTCAACACCGGTTTCGTGACGGATGTCAACGATCCTCGACGGAGCCGGGGAGCCGAGCGAGACAGCGAATGTGCGCGTCGTCACAAGAATCAGCCTTGCAGTGACAGCAGCGAGTCCGGCGAGGGGTTCGCACGGGATCACGGTGACTGGCGTCACTATTTCGCCGTGATCTCGCGCACATAACGGCGCAATAACGGAACCGCTGAAATCAAGGTATTACCCGGCCCTATCCTGCGCAAACATCGAAAAGACGCCTGTTCCAATCATAAAACGTTGCCGTTATCAAGATGTGATCGGCGCGGATTTGTTGGTTAGCGTCTCCCCCATGACTGAAACCCGGAAATTCCGCACCCGTGCCCTTGGCGTCGCCGCCATCACGGGCGCCCTGGTTGCCGTTCCGTTCAGCCTCACCACCGGCACCGCCTCCGCCGCGACCCACAACTGGGACGGCGTCGCCCAGTGCGAGAGCGGCGGCAACTGGGGTATCAACACCGGCAACGGCTACTACGGTGGCCTGCAGTTCTCGCAGAGCACCTGGGCCGCCAACGGTGGTCAGGGCTCGGCGCACAACGCCAGCAAGGAAGAGCAGATCCGCGTCGCGGAGAACGTGCTCGCCAGCCAGGGCATCGGCGCCTGGCCGCACTGCGGTCAGTACCTGCAGGCCGGCGCTGCCGAGCCGGAGCCCGAGGTCGTCGTCGAGGAGCCCGCCGTCGAGCTGCCCGCCCAGGCCAAGACCGATATCCAGGTCGCCGTCGAGCAGGCCAAGGCCGCGGGTCAGTCCCTCGCCGAGCAGTACGGTGTCGCCGGTCAGTACCAGGACCTGCTCAACGCCAACGCCCCGCTGATCGCCTCGATCGGCGGCTGATCCACCGTTCCCCCTGCACGAGAAAGGCCCCGCCGACCGGCGGGGCCTTTCTTCGTTCGTCGACGTGTAGCGGTTACCGGCCGCCCGCGTCCTGGTAGGCCTGCACCGCGGCGTCCAGTTCCTCGAGCGCCTTACCGAAATCGGTGAAGTTGCCCGTGCGCATGGCCGTGCGGACCGCCTCGATCTTGCGGCTGAGCTCGGCCGCCGCGGCGTCCTGCGCCGCCGAACCCGCCGGTGGCGTCGTCTCCGGCGGCGGGGTGGTCCCGCCGGTCGGCGGCGTCGTGCCCTCGACCGGTGGCGTGGCGCCCGGCTTCGGCTTGAGCGCCGGGTCGCCACCGAACGGCGTCGCCAGCGCGCCCGCGCCCGGCATCACCTGGTTGAGCGCCTCGGCCAGCGTCGGCGCGTAGCCGACCTTCACGCTGCCCGCGGCGTCGCGGTAGCTCACCAGCACACGCAGCAGCTGCGGGAAGGTCGAGGACCCGGTGTTGCGTTCGTTGTAGAACGGCTCGACGTAGAGGATGCCGCCGTCGGCCACCGGCAGGGTGAGCAGATTGCCGTAGCGGATCTTGTTCGAGTTCGACAGCAGCGTCTTCTCCCGTGACACCGCGTCGGCGGTGGTCATCGAGTTCTGGGTTTGCTGTGGACCCTGTGTCTGCGAGTCGGTCGGTAGCTGCAGCACGGTGAACTTGCCGTACCCGTCGGGGTCCGAACGCACCGAGATGTAGGCCGACAGGAACTGCCGGTTGTAGCCGACCATCGCCGAGGTCAAATTGAAGACCGGTTTGTTGGTGGTCTTGTCACCGAGCAGCACGTAGTACGGCGGCTGGTTGAAGGTGCCGCCCTCGATCGTCGGATCGCTCGGGACCGACCAGAACGCGTTGTTGGTGAAGAACTCACGCGGGTTGTCCACGTGGTACTTGGTGAGCATGTCGCGCTGGACCTTGAACAGGTCCTCCGGGTACCGGAAGTGCGCGCGCAGCTCCGGGGAGATCTCGCTCTCCGACTTCACCGCGTCCGGGAACACCCCGCGCCACGCCTCGAGCACCGGGTCGTTCGCGTCGGTCTCGTACAGGGTGACGGTGCCGTCGTAGGCGTCGACGGTGGCCTTCACCGAGTTGCGGATGTAGCTGACCTCCTTGCGCGGGATCACCCGCCCGGTCTTCTTGTCGATGCTGTCCTCGACCGCGCCGTCGAGCGAGGTCGGCTCGGCGTAGGGGTACTTGTCCAGGGTCGTGTAGGCGTCGACGATCCACACGATGCGCTGGTCGACGACCGCGGGATAGGCGTTGCCGTCGGTGGTCAGCCAGGGCGCGACCTTCTGCACCCGCTCGCGCGGATTGCGGTTGTACAGGATCTTGGAGTTGTCGCTGATCGCCGAGGAGAACAGGATGTTGCGCTCGGCGTACTTGGCCGCGAACGCAAGGCGGTTGAACCAGTTGCCGATCGGCACGCCGCCGGAACCCTCGTAGGTGTAGGAGGCGGTGTCGGAGTCGTACTCGCGCGGCGCCTGGCCGTCGGTCGCGCCGACGATGGCGTAGTCGGGGTCGGACTGGGAGATCAGCTCGCCGTAGTAGATGCGCGGCTGGTCGACCTTGATCTGCTGGTCCTCCTGCTTGGTGAACAGGTCGCTCACCATGAACAGCGGATAGCCGGAGTCGCTGCCGCCCGCGGCGCTCTGCGCGTCGGACTGCGGCTTGTTCACCCGGTTGGCCGGCGCGGCCACGAAGCCGTTGCCGTGGGTGTAGACGGTGTGCTGGTTGATCCAGTCCTTCTGGTTGCCCGAGAGCGCCTCGGGATGCAGCTCACGCGCGGCGACGATGTAGTCCTGGGTGGAGCCGTTGAGGGTGTAGCGGTCGATGTCGAGCGACTCCGGGAACCCGTAGAAGTTCTTCAGCTGACGCAGCTGGGTGAACGTGGGCGAGAGGATGTTCGGATCGAGCAGCCGCGCGTTGCCGATGGTCGCGGCGTCGGCCGGGACCTCGAGCGGGCTCTTCTGGCTCTCGCCCCGGTAGTCCTGGTACTCGACCTTGTCGTCGGTGATGCCGTACGCCTGGCGCGTGGCCATGATGTTGCGCTCGATGTACGGGCTCTCCTTGTCGGCCGCGTTCGGGCGCACCGAGAACTGCTCGACCACCATCGGCCAGACCGCGCCGACCAGGATCGAGGACAGCACCAGCAGCGCCGCCGCCATCGCGGGCACCCGCAGATCGCGCAGCACGATGCCGGCGAAGAACGCGATCGCGCAGATCACCGCGATCGAGAGCAGGATCAGCTTGGCCGGGAGCACCGCGTTGATGTCGGTGAACGACGGACCGCCGAAGGTCGGCGCCTTGCGGGTACTCGACAGCAGGTCGTAGCGGTCGAACCAGTACGCGATCGCCTTGAGCAGCACGAAGATTCCGGCGATCACGGCGAGCTGGATGCGGGCCGCCCTGGTCAGCGCGCCCTCGCGCCCGGCCAGCCGCAGGCCGCCGAAGACGTAGTGGGTCACCAGGTTCGCGAAGAACGCGATCACTACCGCGACGAACAGCCAGTTCAGCACCATCCGGTAGAACGGCAGATCGAAGGCGTAGAAGCCGACGTCCAGATGGAACTGGGGGTCCTGCTCGCCGAAGTCACCGCCGTGCAGGAACAGCTGCACGGTGGCCCAATTCGACTGCGCCACCAGTCCGGACAGCAGGCCGAGCAGCACCGGGATACCGATGCCGAACAGCCGCAGCCGTCCCATCACGGTGGTGCGGTAGCGCGCGATCGGGTCGTTGGGTCCGGCGACCGGCACGAACACCGGCCGCGACCGGTACGCCAGCAGCAGCGCGCCCCACACCACGAGCCCGACGAACAGGGCGACCACGGCGAACAGGGCCAGGCGCGTGATCACCACGCCGAGATACACACTGCGGTAACCGACCTCGCCGAACCACAACCAGTTGGTATAGGCGTCGGTGAGGCGGGGCCCGAGCAGCAACAGCGCCGCGAGGACGACTGCTGTCACCAGCAGCACTCGGCTGCGTCGGGACAACGACGGTAATCCGGTGGGGGGCCGCATGCCCACGGTGCCACTCTCCAAGGGTCCGGCGACATCGGCGCCGGTTCGATCGGCGCAGACACCGCAGTCCGATGTTGCGGGTGGTCCGTTGCCGGACCGTTGGCGCCCACTCTACGGAAATCGGACACCGTGCAAGCGCCTGGGCCGAAAATGATTGGATGGGCGGGTGACCGATGACCAGCACGCCGAAGTTGTCCTCGCCCGCTGTGTGCGCGAGGTCGTCGAGTTCGCCGACGCCGAGGGCTGGGGAAACCCGCCGCAGATGTTCGCGTTGGTGCCCACCGCCGACCTGGTCGCGGCCGAACCCGCGCTCGAGGATCAGCTCGACGACGGCAGCGAGCTGACCCCCATCGCGCAGGAGGCCTTCCCCGACGACATCACCGGCGGTTCGATGGCGCTCGACGAGTTCCTCGCCACCACCACGTGGCCGCCCGCCGTCGAGGGCTGCGTGCTGGTCCAGGAGATCGTGGTGCTCCCGCCGGACGCGGAGAGCGACCTCGACGAGGCGTTGGTCCCGCTGCTCGCCGACGACGATGCCGCCGACGCGGCCGGGCGCGCCGCCGCGCACGCCCATCCCGGCCGCCGCGACGCGCGACTCATCGCGGGCGTGTTGCGCCAGGGCGCGTCACTGTGCCTGCTGCAGATCCGTCCCGAGGACGACGACGGCTTCGGCGACCTGGATCTGCGCACCTACCCGAATCTGGCGCCGGGCCTGGTCGAGGCCCTGCACCACACCCTGGAGTGATCAGCCGCAGCTGACCGGCTCGCGGCCCGCGTCGATGTCGGCCAGGCCGGTGATCGCGCTGTCGAGGGTGTCGACCTTCACCAGCCGCAGGCCCTCCGGCGCGCGCTGGCGGGCCTCGTTGCAGTTGTCCGCCGGCACCAGGAACGTCTCGGCCCCGGCCGCGCGTGCGGCGATCATCTTGTACTGGATGCCGCCGATCGGGCCGACCTTGCCCTCCTGATCGATGGTGCCGGTGCCCGCGACGAAGCGGCCGCCGTTGAGTTCCCCCGGCGAGAGCTTGTCGATCAGCGCGAGGCTGAACATCAGCCCGGCCGACGGACCGCCGATGTCGGCGAGGTTGAACTCGACCCGCAGGGGCGGGCGGCCGCCCTCGCCCGGGGTGATGCCGAGGTAGGCCTTGGCGGAGTCGTCCGGGCGGGTGCCCAGGGTGATCGGGGTGCTCTGCTGGGTGTCGCCGCGCCGGTAGGTGACGGCGATGGTGTCGCCGGGAGCCTTGGTGGCGACGATGTCGACCACGTCCTTGGGCGCGGTGACCGGGATACCGTCGACGCTGATCAGCTCGTCACCGACCTGCAGGACCTCCTTGGCCGGGCCGTCATCGCCGAGCGAGCGCACCAGCACCACCGTCGGCAACTTCAGGTGGTGCAGCGCGGCGACCTCGGCGTCGCTCTCGGAATCCTTGAAGTCCTGCTCGTTGGACTTGTCGATCTCCTCGCGCGACACACCGGGCGGGTACACCTCGGAGCGCGGGACCAGACCGTGCTCACCGCTGGCCCAGTACCCGAAGGCCTCGAACAGGTTGAGCCCGTCGCGCACCGAGACCGTGGTCATGTTGAGCTGTCCGGTCGTGGGATCCAGCGGGGCGCCGGTGACGTCGACCACCTGCTTTCCCTCCACCTCCCCGAGGGTGTCGAAGGTGGGGCCGGGGCCGAGCGCGACGAACGGCACGGTGACCACGCTGCCGACGACACCGAGCACGAGCACGGGTACCAGGGCCACGATCAGGGTGAGGATCCGACGATTCACTCCGCCCACAGTAGTGATCACCTATCGTGACCGACGGGAGTGGCACGCATTTGCCCACCGGCCGGATCTCACCGATTTCGCAATGCGCGAACACCGTGGCCCCAGGGGTCCCGCGTAACGTTATAGGTATGAGCGATCTCCCCTTCGGTTTCTCGAACCGCGACGACGACGAGTCGGGCAAGCGTCGCGACGAGGCGAACGGTCCCGGCGGAAACGATCCGTTCGGGTTCGGGGCGGCGGGCGCGGGCGGTTTCGATCCGTCGCAGCTGGGTCAGATGCTGACCCACCTCGGTCAGATGTTCAGCGGCATGGGCCAGGGCATGGGGCCCGGCGGCGGGCAGGCCGGCCCGGTCAACTACGACGTCGCCAAGCGCTTGGCGCGCCAGCAGCTCGGCGCCACCGTCGCGCCGGTGACGGCCAAGACCTCGTCCGCGGTGTCCGACGCGGCCCACCTCGCCGAACTCTGGCTCGACGGCGCCACCGTCCTGCCCGCGGGCGCCACCAAAACGGTGGCCTGGACCGCGAACGACTGGATCGAGGAGACCCTGCCCACCTGGAAGCGCCTGTGCGATCCGGTGGCCGAGCAGATCTCGGGCATGTGGACCGCGCAGCTGCCGGAGGAGGCCAAGCAGTTCGCCGGACCGATGGTCGGCATGCTCGGTCAGATGGGCGGGCTGGCCTTCGGCTCCCAGCTGGGCCAGGCGCTCGGCCAGCTGGCCAAGGAGGTGCTGACCTCCACCGATATCGGTCTGCCGCTGGGCCCGGCCGGTACCGCGGCGCTGCTGCCCACCGCGATCTCGGCGTTCAGCGCGGGCCTGGAACAGCCCGAGAGCGAGATCATGGTCTTCCTCGCCGCCAGGGAGGCCGCGCACCAGCGGCTGTTCGCGCATGTGCCGTGGCTGCGTCAGCAGGTGCTCGGCGCGGTCGAGGACTACGCGCGCGGCATCAAGATGGACTTCTCCGCACTGGAGGAGGCCGCGCAGAACATCGACCCGATGTCGCTGAGCGACCCGTCCAAGCTGGAGGAACTGCTCTCGCAGGGCACCTTCGAACCGCAGACCACGCCCGAGCAGAAGCAGGCGCTCGAGCGCCTCGAGACGCTGCTCGCGCTGATCGAGGGCTGGGTCGACGTGGTGGTGTCCGACGCGGTCGGCGAGCGGCTGCCCGGCGCGGGCGCGCTTTCGGAGACCCTGCGCCGTCGTCGCGCGACCGGCGGGCCCGCCGAACAGACCTTCGCCACCCTCGTCGGCCTGGAGCTGCGCCCGCGCAAGGTCCGCGAGGCGTCGGCGCTGTGGCGTCGGCTCACCACCGACGCGGGCATGGAACGCCGCGACGGCGTGTGGGCGCACCCCGATCTACTGCCCGATTCCAGCGATCTCGACTCCCCCGCCGGCTTCATCGACTCCGTGATCGGCGGCGGCACCGGCGCTTTCGACGATCCGCTGGCCCAGCTCGCCGAGACCGAGGCGCGCGAGCGCGACGCGGCCGAGCGTGGCGAGTCCGGGCCGGATTCCGACCCCGACAAGTCCTGATCGCGAGCTCGCCGCGGAAAACTTCGCGGCGAGCCTGCGCGACCCGGCGCCGGCGGCGCCGAAGTGGGGGGGCACACCGCGCCCGCCGGCCCGAACCCCCTTTTACACAGGGGCGGCCCCGACCATAGACA
>NZ_JARWOJ010000362.1 GCF_029868625.1 Nocardia neocaledoniensis
GCCCACCACGACGATGATCGAGGGCACCAGCTTGGTGAACCCTTCGGACAGCTTCAGCGACACCGTCGCGGTGACTTCGGAGGCGATGGCCAGCGCCAGGAACAGCAACGTCATGGGCGCAGAGTAGCCCGGCGCCCGCGCGCGCCGGGGGGGGCGCGCCGCCCGGCGGGGTGGGGGGGGCGCCCCCCCGCCCCTCGGGGCCCGCCCGGCGGCGGGCCTCGTGCTTGCGCCGGTACATGGCCGCATCGGCGGCGTGCACCAATTCGTCGACGGTGCCGGGCAATTCGTCGAAGTAGGCCGCGCCGATGCTCACACCGACGGCGAGCATGTGCCCGTCCACTTCCAGTGGTTCGGTGAGCGCGGTCATCAGCTCGTCGGCCAGCGTGTCCAATTGCGCTTGCCCGGAACAGTTCTCGACCAGCACCAGGAACTCGTCACCGCCGATGCGGGCGGCCAGCGCGCCCAGTGACCGGACCGCGTCACGCATCCGATCGGCGACCACGCGCAACACCCGATCCCCGACCGTGTGTCCCCACAGGTCGTTGATCTCCTTGAAGCCGTCGAGATCCAGATAGCAGACGCCGATCGGCGGCTCGGCCTCGGCGAGCCGGTTGAACAGGTGCGGACGATTCGGCAGGCCGGTGAGCGCGTCGTGGTTGGCGTCGTGCCACAGCCGATCGGCGAGTTGTTTGCGCTCGGTGACGTCGACGGCGACGCCGATCAGGAACTGGATCTCGCCGTCGGCGTCACGCACCGCCGACATCGACAGGTCGATGATGGTGACACTGCCGTCGTCGTGCAGGTGCTGGGTCTCGGTGCGGAAGCTCTCCGAGTCGCCCGCGACCATGCGCTGCAACTCGGTGAAGGCGTAATTCAGGTTCTGTGGACCGAGGATGTCCGCGACCGTGCGGCCGGGCATCGATTCGGGCGTGTGGCCGAGCATCTCGGCCATGGTGGCGTTGCAGTTCACCACCTTGCCGGTCATGTCGACGGTGCCGATGCCGACCAGCGCGCCGTCGAAGACGGCCTCGAACCGGGCCTCCGACAGCGCCCGGCGGCTCTCGGCCTCGCGGGCGGCGGCGAGCACCGCGGCCAGGGTCGCCTCCTGCTCGGCCAGCGCCGCGGACCGCAGCGCACCGGTGAATCCGGCGGCGAAGTCCGCGGCGAGCCCGATCGCGCGGGCGCTGATCTCGGGCAGCGCGGGGTCGTCCGGCCCCTCGGCGACCTCGGCCACCAGGTCTTCGCAGATCACCCGCACCGACCGGCTGACGGCGGCCGGATCGCGATAGTTGGCCGCGACCAGCATCCTGGCGGCCCGGCGTGCGACATCCGGGTCCTCACCGCCGAGCGCGGCGTCGATCATGCCCGTACACAGGGCCGCGAGCATGTCCTCGATCTGGGAACGGGTCAGGGTGGGAGCGACAACGCCGTCGAGGGCCTCCGCCCACCGCTGCGCCAGCTCCCACGACCCCACTGCTCGTCCACCCTGTCATCTCGTGACGCCGCTGCCGCCCCCGACGGTCAACTCTTGCGCGCGACGCCCGCCAAGCCGAGCGAACGGCCCGGCTGCTCGTGCTGATCCCGCTCCGACTCCGGCCGCCACGACGGCAGCTCGACGACGCCGGGATCAACCATGTCCCAACCCTGAAACATCCCGGCGATCGCGGCCTTGTCCCGGAAATGGATGCCGACCCTGGTCTCGTTCACCGAGTGCGTACCCAGCTTACCGGCATCCTCGGGCCGCGACTCCGACGACAGATGTGAAATGGCCACGTAACTGTCCGGGGTGACCGCGGCCCGCAGCGCCGCCACCTTGCCCGCCGGATCGTCCTCGTCGGCGACCAGGTGCAGCACCGCGACGAGCAGCAGACCGACCGGCTCGGCGAAGTCGATCAGCCCGGTCTCGCGCACCGCGGCGAGCAACGCCTCGGGCTCCCTGAGGTCGGCCTCGATGGCGCCGGCTCGCTCGTTGCCGCTCAGGATGGTGCGCGAGTGGACCACGGCGACCGGGTCGATATCGATGTAGAGCACCCGCGCCTCGGGGTCGAGCTCGTGCACGATCTCGTGCACATTGCCCGCGGTGGGAATGCCGGAACCGATGTCGACGAACTGCCGGATCCCGGCATCGACCATGAAGCGCACCGCCCGCCGCAGAAAGGCCCGATTGCTCAGGGCCAGTCGCGGTAGGTCCGGTACGAGCTTGATCGCCATCTCCGCCGCCATCCGGTCGACCGCGAAGTTGTGCGAGCCGCCGAGCAGCGCGTCATACATCCGGGCCGGGCTCGGATGCTGCATATCTACGCCTTCGGGTGCCCACGCAGGCCTGTCCATCGCATACCCCTGTTCGTTCGAGCCGCATCGCACCCCGCGATGACGACCCACGCATCGTAGTGCGCGCCACCGACGCGGGCGCGCTCGCGAACCTAACTCCCCGCGCCGAACGGCTTGGCCCACAGTGGCGCCACGTCCGGTGTCATGGTCGCGACCACCGGCACGCCGACGGCGAGGAAGTTCTCCAGCGCCCGGCGCATGTGATCGGCGGAGGTGATGAGCACCGCCTTGTGCACACCGAGCGCCGCCATCACCTGGGCCGCGAACTCCGCGTTCTGCACCGTCGACCCGGCCTGCGTTTCCGTGTGGATCCGCCTGGCGGGCACGCCGCGCGCCTGCAACCATTCCGCCATCACCTGGGCCTCAGTGACGCCGTTGCGCGGGTTACCGCCGGTGACGATCACCGGGGAGGAGGGCGACATGAACGCCTGGATCAGCGCCGCGTGCAACCGGTTTCCCAGTTCGGCCCGCATGCTCCCGTCCGGCAGCAGGCCGTAGCCGAGCACGACGATCGCGGTCTCGGGCCCATAGCTGCGGGGCAGATCGATACCGGCCACGCCGGCGATGGAATGCGCCGCGCCCGCCAGTCCGTCGGCGAGCGGGTCGGGCGCCGGCGCGGCGGTCACGGGCGCCGCGGTGGCGATCGCGCCGATCAGAGCGGCGGGCAGCACGAGGGCGGCCGCGCCGCGTCGCAGGGACCTGTGCGTGAACAACCAATCCATGGTGACCTCCCGAAGCAACGTGGCACCATGGTGGCTGACCGGAGCAGGCCTCGGGCAGGTTTCTGAAATATTCGTGATTCAGTTTCGCGAACCGTTATAATCCCACGCAAAAAGGCCCCCAGCAGATGCTGGGGGCCTTTCGCAGAATATGTCCGGCGGTGTCCTACTCTCCCACACCCTGTCGAGTGCAGTACCATCGGCGCAGGTGGCCTTAGCTTCCGGGTTCGGAATGGGACCGGGCGTTTCCCCACCGCT
>NZ_JARWOJ010000363.1 GCF_029868625.1 Nocardia neocaledoniensis
GGCCCCCCCCCCGCCGCGCCCCCCCCCCGGGGCGCGCCCCCGCCCCCCCCCCCCCGGCCCGCCGCCCGCCCCCCCCGCGGGTCCGGTGAAAGACCCCTCGGTGAGCAATTTCGGCACCCCGATCGGCGGCGCGGGCTCGATCGCGAATTCGACGCTCTCGGCGTCGATCAGGTGCGCGCCGTCCGGTGATTCGAAGTACAGCACCGGTGTTCGCTCCACCACCGTCACCAGCACGGTGGAGGGGAACTTGCGCTGCACCCGCACCGAACGCACCTTCGGGATCTGGGCCACACGCTGGGCGATCGCGGTGGTGTCGATGCGCAACATCGAACGGCCGTCCGGGATTTCGAGCCGCCCGCGGACCTCCTGCTCCGGCACCGCCGCCAAGCCGTCGACGCGCACCGTGCGCACCGACAGCACCGGGGTGAACCAGGCGAGCACGACGAGCACCGTCACCACGAGCAACCCGACCACCGTCCAGAGGCGGTAGCCGCGCCACCCGCGCGCGGCGGGCATCGGCAATCTCACCGGCCGCCCTGCTGCGGCCGGGCCCGGAGGCCGTCGAGGATCTGGTTGCCGAGCATGGTGACGTCGCCGGCGCCCATGGTGATCACCACGTCGCCGGGCTGGGCCAGCGCGGCGACCTGCCTGCCGACCTTGGACATATCCGGCTGGTAGTGCACGGGTTCGGTGACCGCCTGCGCCACGAGCGCGCCGTTGACGCCCGGCAGCGGTTCCTCGCGCGCGCCGTACACATCCAGCACCACGACCTCGTCGGCCAGGCTCAGCGCGGCGCCGAACTCGGTGGCGAAGGTGGCGGTGCGGCTGTACAGGTGCGGCTGGAACACCACGATCACGCGGCCCCGCCGGGTGCGGGCGCCGTCGCGGGCCTCCTGCTCGACCAGCTGGGCCGCGGCCTCGAGCACCGCGCGCACCTCGGTGGGATGGTGGGCGTAGTCGTCGAAGACGCGCACGCCGTTCTCCCGGCCGGTGAACTGGAAGCGGCGGTGCACGCCGCCGAAGCCCTCCAGACCCTGCACGATCTCGTCGACATCGGCGCCGGTCGCCTTGGCGGCGAGCAGGGCGGCCAGCGCGTTGAGCGCCATGTGCCGACCCGGCACCGACAGCCGCACCGTGCGCGGGGTGTGCTCCCCCGCGAGCTGGAATTCGACGATCCCGCCGACATCGCGCGGCTGCCACGCGACGAGCCGGGCGCCGACCGGGACCGGTGCGTCGGCCAGCTCGCCGGAGCCGTAGCCGAGGACCTCGACGCCGCGCTCGCGCAGTCGCGGCGCGACCCGGTGCGCCAGTGCCAGCGAACCGGGGTCGTCCAGGCACACCACCAGCAGGCCGCCGGGGGCGAGGCGATCGGCGAAATCGTCGAAGACCTGGATGTAGGCCTCGTCGGTGCCGAAGAAGTCGAGGTGATCGGATTCGATATTGGTGACCACGGCGACGTCGGGGTCGTATTGCAGCAGCGAGCCGTCGGATTCGTCGGCCTCGGCCACGAAGACGTCACCGCTGCCGTGGTGGGCGTTGGTGCCCGCCTCGTTGAGCTCGCCGCCGACCGCGAACGACGGATCGGCACCGCAGTGCTGCAGCGCCACGATCAGCATCGAGGTGGTGGAGGTCTTGCCGTGCGTGCCCGAGACCAGCAGCGTCTTGTGGCCGCGCATGAGCGCGGCGAGCACGGTCGGGCGCAGCAGCACCGGGATGTTGCGCCGGTTCGCCTCGACCAGTTCCGGATTGGTCTTCGGAATGGCGGCGTAGGTGGTGACCACGACGGTGGGGCCGCCGGGCAGCAGGTCGAGGGCGTCGGCGTCGTGGCCGATGCGGACCTGCGCACCGCGCGCCCGCAGCGACAGCACGCCCCGGCTCTCGCGCGCGTCGGAACCGGAGACGGCGCCGCCACGGGAGAGCAGGATTCTGGCGATGCCGGACATCCCGGCGCCGCCGATACCGACCATGTGCACCCGTTCGAGCTCGGGCGGCAGGCCGGTGCCCGCGGCCTCGCTGATTCCGCTCGCGCCGTTCACCGGGCGACCTCGGTGACGATCCGGGCCACGGTGGCGGCCGCGTCGCGGTGGCCCGCGCCCGCGGCGGCGCGGCTCATCTCGGCGAGTCGGGCGGGGTCGAGCAGCAGCGGGATCACCTCGTCCATCACGTATTTCGGAGTCAGGTCGGCGTCGGCCACAATTCTGCCACCTCCCTGCGCCACCACGGGCCGCGCGTTGAACTCCTGCTCGCCGTTGCCGTGCGGCAGCGGCACGTAGAACGCGGGCAGCCCGACCGCCGACACCTCGGCCACGGTCATCGCGCCGGAGCGGCACACCACCGCGTCGGCGGCCGCGTAGGCCAGGTCCATCCGGGACAGGTACGGCACCGCGACATACGGCGCGTCGGCCTCGGCGGTGCTCACCTCGACGCTGTTCTTGGGGCCGTGCGCGTGCAGGACCGAGATCCCGGCGGCGGCCAGCTGCGGCGCGGCGCCCGAGACGGCCTCGTTGAGACTGCGCGCGCCCTGCGAGCCGCCGAACACCAGCAGCACCGGGCCCTCGGCGGGCAGCCCGAAGTGGGCGCGTGCCTCGGCGCGCAACGCGGCGCGGTCGAGCCCGGTGATCGAGGCGCGCACCGGAATGCCGACGACCTGGGCGTTCGCCAGGCCCGAATCGGGCACGGCGGCAAGCACCTTCGCGGCCAGCTTGGCGCCGACCTTGTTGGCGATCCCCGCCTTGGCATTGGCCTCGTGCACCACCACCGGGACGGCGCGCCGACGACCGAACAGCCCACCCCGCGCGGCGAGATAGGCGGGCAGCGCCACGTAGCCACCGAAGCCGATGATCACGTCGGCCTGCACCTCGTCGATGACGGCCCTGGTCCGCCGCACCGAAGCCAGCACCCGGCCGGGCAGCCGCAGCAGATCGGCGGAGGGCTTGCGCGGCAACGGGACCGGCGGGATCAGCTCGAGCGGGTACCCGCGTTCGGGGACCAGCTTCGTCTCCAGGCCGCGCTCGGTTCCCAGTGCGGTGACCCGGATCGACGCGTCGAGCGTGCGGAGCGCGTCGGCGACGGCCAGCGCGGGTTCGATATGCCCTGCGGTGCCGCCGCCGGCGACGATCACCGACAACCCGGAGCGCGGGTGACTCACTTGGATCTACCTCGTTCTTTCGCGTGTGGCATCGGGTAGGTCGGTTCCCATGCCCGGGTCGACCGTAACGAACTGGTGCCGCGGCTCTGCGGGGCGCGGCGGCGGCGCGGGGCCGGTGCCTCGCGCCGGGCCGCCGGGCGCGGCCGCTCGGCCTTGGCCTTCGGGGTGGCGCGGCGCGGGGCGTCGGCCTTGAACGGCGTGTACACGTCGGGCACCGGCAGGCGCAGCATCCGGCTCACCCGGCCGTCCTGGCCGGCTTGCAGCGCCGAGATCGCTTCCGGTTCGTGCCGGGCGGCGCTGGCGATGATGCCGAACATGAACAGGGTGATGGCCAGCGACGAACCACCGGCGGAGACCAGCGGCAGCTGCAGGCCGGTCACCGGCAGCAGGCCGACGACGTAGCCGATGTTGATCAGTGCCTGGGCGGTGATCCAGGTGGTCGCGGTGGCGGTGAGCAGCCGCAGGAACGGGTCGACCGAGCGCAGCGCGATCCGGATGCCGGTATAGACGAACAGCGCGAACAGCGCGAGTACCGCCATGCAGCCGAGGAAGCCGAGTTCCTCGCCGATGATGGCGAAGATGAAGTCGTTGTGCGAGTTGGGCAGGTAGCTCCACTTCGCCCGGCTCTGCCCCAGCCCGCGACCGAGGATGCCGCCGTCGGCGAGGGAGTACTTGGCCTGCCTGGCCTGATAGTTCACGCCCTGCGGATCGTCGCCGGGGTTGAAGAAGGCGCGCACCCGGTCGGAGCGGTAACCGGCCGACAGCGCCAGGATCGAGGCGGCGACCAGGCCGCTGACCATGATCCCGACGAACAGCCGCACCGGCAGCCCGCCGAACCAGAGCAGCGCCATCAGCACGATGCCCAGCGCGATGGTGGTCGACAGGTTCGGTTCCAGCACCACGAGCAGGCACACCAGCAGACCGGCCGGCACCAGCGGCACGAGCAGGTCCTTGAGCTGGGCGCCGCGCCGCGAGGCGAGTAGATGGGCGCCCCACACCACCAGCGTCACCTTGACGACCTCGGAGGGCTGGATGGACAGCGGGCCGATGTCGAACCAGCGCCGGGCGCCGCCGTGGACGGCGCCGATGCCCGGGATCAGCACCAGGACCAGCGCGATCACCGAGAGACTGAAGATCGGGAACGACCACTGCCGCAGCAACCGCAGGGGCAGGCGCAGCGCGATGTAGAACGCGACGGCGCCCAGCCCGGCGAACATGGCCTGCTGGATGAACAGCGCGTACGCCGACCCACCACCGGCATAGGCCTCGACGCTCGACGCCGACAACACCATCACCAGACCGAGCACGGTCAGCAGCGTGGCGATGGTGACGACCAGATGGAAGGACGCGAGCGGACGGGCCAACCAAGCGCCGAAGCGCTCCCCCGCCCATCCCGTTCGCCGCGTCTCCGTCATAGGGCCCGCCCGATGTCACCGTCTTCCAGTGCCGTCACCGCGTCCACGAAGCAGCGTCCGCGGTGGGTGTAGTCGTCGTACATGTCCAGGGAGGCCGCGGCCGGGGCGAGGAGCACGGTGTCTCCGGCGCGGGCCAGGCCCGCCGCGGCGCGGACCGCGCGGCCCATGACCGCTTCGGCACGCTGGGATCTCGACGACTCCATGTCTGCATCGTCTCCCGCGCCCAGCTCGATGACCGGGACTTCGGGCGCGTGTCGCGCCAACGCGGCCGCGATCACCGGCGCGTCGGCGCCGAAGAGCACCGCACCGACGAGCCGGTCGCCGACCTCTTCGACGAGGTCGTCGACGCTCGCGCCCTTGAGCAGCCCGCCCGCCAGCCACACCACGTGCGGGTGCGCCAGGATCGCGGCGCGGGCGGCATGCGGGTTGGTGGCCTTGGAATCGTCGATGAACTCGACACCGCCCAGTTCGCGCACGAACGCGGTGCGGTGCGGGCCCACCTTGTGCTCGGCCAGGCCCTCCTTCACGAACTGCGGGGCGACGTCGATCGCCCTGGTCAGCGCGGAGGCGGCGAGGGCATCGGCGATCCCGGCGGGGCCCTGCGGGCTGATGTCGGAGGTCTCGGCGAGGATGGCCGCCTTGGTGAACGCGCGGTCGAGCAGCTTGCCGTCGACCACGCCCAGCTCACCGTCGGCGGGCACGCCGATACGGAAGCCGACCGTGCGGCGCGCCTTGGCCTTGCGCGCGAGCGACCCGGCGACCGGATCGTCGAGACCGACGACGCCGACCCGGCCGGTCAGCGCGCGGGCCTTGGCCGCGGCGTAGGCGTCGAGGCCGCCGTGCCAGTCGAGATGGTCCTCGGCGACGTTGAGCACCACGCCGGCCTCGGGCCGCACCGACGGCGCCCAGTGCAGCTGGAACGAGGACAGTTCCACGGCCAGCACCTGCGGGCCCGGATTGCGCCGCAGCGCGTCCAGGATCGGCAGTCCGATGTTGCCGCAGGCCACACTGGCGATCCCGGCGGCGCGCAGGATCGAGTGGGTCATCTGGGTGGTGGTGGTCTTGCCGTTGGTGCCGGTGATCACCAGCCACTTGCGGACCGGGCCGTAGATCCTGGCCTGATCGACCCACCAGGCGAATTCGACGTCACCCCAGACCGGGATGCCCTCGGTGACGGCCGAGACCAGCACCGGCGAATCGGGCCGCCAGCCCGGACTGGTGATCACCAGCGCGAAGCGGCTCAGATCGGCGTTCTCCAGCTCGACGCTGGTGGCGACCTCGAGACCCAGTTCGGCCGCCTCGGCCAGCGCCTTGGCGCCGCTGTCGGTGACCACCGGGTGCGCGCCGATATCGCGCAGCGGTTCGATCAGCGAGCGCCCGGAGACGCCCCAGCCCGCGACCAGAACGTCACGGCCACGCAGGAATTCGAGCATCGGGCCCGGGGAGCGCAACGCGCGGGGAGAGTGTTCGACCATGTCCGTCCTCACCCGACCTGCGAAAGATATTCGCTGTAGAACAGTCCGAGACCCACGGCGGCGGCGATGCCTGCCAGGATCCAGAACCTGATGATCACCGTGGTTTCGGCCCACTTGCTCAATTCGAAGTGGTGATGGAACGGCGCCATCTTGAACAACCGGTTACGGGTGGTGCGGAACACCGCGACCTGCAGCACCACCGACGCCGCCTCGGCGACGAACAGCGCGCCGATGACGACCATCAGCAGCTCGGTGCGGGTGGTGATCGAGAGCCCGGCGAGCATACCGCCCAGGGCCAGCGAACCGGTGTCGCCCATGAAGATCTTGGCCGGCGCGGCGTTCCACCACAGGAAGCCGATGCACGCGGCGGCCGCGGCGGCGCACACCAGCGCCAGGTCCAGCGGGTCGCGCACGTTGTAGCAGCCCGCCTCGGGGGCGGTCGAGCACGCGTTGCGGTACTGCCAGAAGGTGATGATCACGTAGGCACCGAGCACCAGGCTCATCGAGCCCGCCGCCAGCCCGTCCAGGCCGTCGGTCAGGTTGACCGCGTTGGACCAGGCCACCACGAGCAGACACACCAGGATGACGAACACGATCGCGCCCAGCGACACCGTCGAGATGTCGCGCACGTAGGAGATGTGCTTGCTGCCGGGCGTGAGCCCGTTCTCCCCGCGGAACTGCAGCACCAGCACCGCGAAGATCACGGCGGCGCCGATCTGGCCGATGTACTTGCCCGCCGCCGACAGGCCGAGGTTGCGCTGCTTGCGCAGCTTGATGAAGTCGTCGAGGAACCCGACGACACCCAGCGCGGTGGTGAGCCCGAGCACCAGCATGCCCGAGGCCGTCGGCCCCTCGGCGTTGTAGCCGATGCCGATCAGGTGCGAGCCGAGATAGCCCGCCCACATGCCGATCAGGATCGCGACACCGCCCATGGTGGGGGTTCCGCGCTTGGCCTGGTGGCTGGCCGGTCCGTCGACCCGGATCTCCTGGCCGAAGCCCTGCCTGGCGAAGACCCGGATCAGCAACGGCGTCAACAGGATCGACACCGCCAGTGCGATCCCCGCCGCGAAAAGAATCTGCCTCATCGAGTGGCCTCCGTGCTACCTTCCCCTGCCCTGGTCAGGTGCTCGGCGACGGCCCACAGGCCGACCGCCTTCGACGCCTTGACCAGTACCACATCGCCCGCGGCGATCTCGTCGTCGAGCAGCGCGATCGCCGCATCGATATCGGGCACGAGGACCGACTCCTCGCCCCATGAGCCTTCCATCACCGCGCCCTGGTGCATTCCCCGGGATGGCCGTCCGGTGCCGACCACGATCAATCGGTCGACGTCGAGCCGGACCGCGAGGCGGCCGATCGCGTCGTGTTCGATCACCGAGGTGTCGCCGAGCTCGCCCATCTCCCCGAGGACGGCCCAGCTGCGGCGCGGCTCGTCGCCCGCCTTGGCCAGGGTGACCAGCGCCTTGAGCGCGGCCCGCACCGAATCGGGATTGGCGTTGTAGGAATCGTTGATGACGGTCACCCCGTCGGCCGTGGTACGCACGTCCATGCGGCGCGCCGAGGCGGCGGTGGCGCCGGACAGCGCCGCCGCGATCGTCGCGAGGTCGGCGCCGCACTCCAGCGCGACGGCGGCCGCGGACAGCGCGTTGCCGACCTGGTGCTCGCCGTGCACGGCCAGCTGGACAGGCACGGACTGCCCGCCCGCGTGCAGGGTGAACCGGGCGCGGGCCTGCTCGTCGGTGACCACGTCGGTGGCGCGGATGTCGGCGTCACCGGACAGGCCGACCATGACCACCCGCGCCTTCGTCCGCGACGCCATGGCGGCCACATTCGGGTCGTCGGCGTTGAGAACGGCCAGGCCGTCGGCGGGCAGGGCCTCGACCAGCTCGCCCTTGGTCTGGGCGATGGCCTCGCGGCTGCCGAATTCGCCCAGGTGGGCGGTGCCGACATTGAGGACGACGCCGATCCGCGGTGGGGCGATCCTGGCGAGCGCGGCGATGTGGCCGGGCCCGCGGGCGGAGAGCTCGAGCGCGAGGAACCTGGTGTCCGCGCCGGCGCGCAGCGCGGTCCACGGGTGGCCGAGTTCGTTGTTGAAGGAACCGGGCGGCGCGACCACCGGGCCCAGCGGCGCCAGCACGGCGGCCAGCAGATCCTTGGTCGAGGTCTTGCCGGAGGAACCGGTGACCCCGACGACGGTGAGGCCGGTGCGCTCGGCCAGCCGCTCGGTGCTGACCCGCGCCAGCTCGGCGAGGGCGGCCAGCACGGCGGCGCCGGAGCCGTCGCTGTCGTGGCTGAGCGCGACCGAGGTCGCCGGGACCGAGCCGGGCTCGGGACGCACGACGATCGCGGGCACCCCGACCGGCCGGGCGGCCAGCACGGCGACCGCGCCCGCGGCCACCGCGTTCGCGGCGAAATCGTGTCCATCGGAGGTCGCGCCCGGCAGCGCGAGGAACAGATCACCGGAACCGATTCGGCGCGAATCGAATTCGACCGAACCGGTCACCAGGGCCTGGGGGTCGGGTACGTCGTGCAGCTCGCCGCCGACGACGTCCGCGATCTCCCGCAGTGTCATCTCGATCATGAAACCGTCAAGTCCTCCGAGTCCGTCTGCGGACTGTGTCGTGTCTGCAGGGTTTCCAGCGCCGCCGCGACCACCTCGCGGTCGTCGAAGGGATGCTTGACGCCCTGGATCTCCTGTCCCGCCTCGTGGCCCTTGCCCGCGATGAGCACCACGTCGCCGGAACGCGCCCAGGCGAGGGCGGCGGCGATGGCCGCCGCGCGGTCCCCGATCTCGCGGATCTCGCCGCGGTCGGAGTCCGGGAGTTCGTGCGCACCGGCCACCACGGCGGCCCTGATGGCCGCCGGGTCCTCGGTGCGGGGATTGTCGTCGGTGACGATCAGCAGGTCGGCGCCGCGCGCGGCGGCCGCCCCCATCAGCGGGCGCTTGGCCGCGTCCCGGTCGCCACCGGCGCCGACGACGACGGCCAGCCTGCCGTGTCCGGCCTCGGTGAGGTGGCCGCGCAGCGTGGCCACCACCGATTCGACCGCGGCGGGCTTGTGCGCGTAGTCGACGACGGCGAGGAAGTCCTGGCCGCGCTCGACCCGCTGCATCCGGCCCGGCACGTCGACGGTGGCCAGCGCGGGCGCGGCCACCGCCGGATCGACACCGGCGGCAGCGCAGGTCGCGACGGCGAGCAGCGCGTTGGCGACGTTGTAGCGGCCGGGCAACCGCAGCCGCACGGTGAGTTCGCCGTCGGGTCCGGCGGCGGTGAATTCCTGCGCACCGCCGGTGGCCTGCACGGCACCGGCGACCTGCCAGGTGGCGGGGCCGCGATCGGCGGGCTCGGAGGCGGCGACGGTGCGTGACCCCGGAGCGCCCTCGGTCGCGGCGCCTTCGGGTACGGCGCCCACGGTCGACACCGTGATCGGTGCGGCCAGGTCACCGGCGAGGCGGGTACCCCATTCGTCGTCGACACAGATCACCGCGGTGCGCGCGGCGATCGGCGAATCCGCTTCGAAGAGTTTGCGTTTCGCGGCGAAGTAGTCCTCGAAGTCGGCGTGGAAGTCGAGGTGGTCCTGGGAGAGGTTGGTGAACGCGCCGACGGCGAAGCGCACGCCGTCGACCCGGCCGAGCGCGAGCGCGTGGCTCGACACCTCCATCACAACGGCCTGGACGCCCTGCTCGACCATCGCCGCGAACATCGCGTGCAGCTGCGGCGCCTCGGGCGTGGTGAGCGCGCTGGGCACCCGCCTGCCGCCGATGCGGGTCTCGATCGTGCCGATCAGGCCGGTGGACAGCCCCGCCGCGACCAGCCCTGCCTCCACGAGATAGGAGGTGGTGGTCTTGCCCGAGGTGCCGGTGATGCCGATGATGCGGAGCCGATCACTCGGGTGGCCGTAGATCTCGGCGGAGAGCTCGCCGAGCACGGCGCGCGGATTGTCGCGCACGAGCACCGGCACGGCGACCTCGCCGATCAGCGCGGCGCCCTCGGCGTCGGTGAACACGGCCACCGCGCCGCGGGCGATCGCGTCGGCGGCGAAGCGGGCGCCGTGCGAGGTGGCGCCGGGCAGGGCGGCGAACAGGTCACCGGGCCGCACGGCGTTGGACCGCTGCTCGATGCCGGTGACCGTCGGTTCGGTGGGTACCGGCGTCGCCGAGGTGGCGCCGGTGAGGTCCAGCAGGGCCCGCGGCGACGTCGACGGCGGCGTGGTGGGCCGGAGCGCGTGCGGGCTGGACTGCGCGGGCACAAGGCTCCTCTCTGAGAGTGATCGAGCGCGTGGGCGAGACGAGCAGTCAGGTTACCGACGCGCGGTGTCGGACGGACAACGCGGGTTGCGCCAAGGCGCGGGAGTCAGAGCCCCGCCTCCAGCACGAGCTGCTTGGGCTCCGGCGAGGGTGGCACACGGTCGCGCTGCAACGCCCAGGAGGCGATGGTGTGGAACAGCGGCGCTGCCGATCCACCACCGGTGCCGTCGGAGCTGCGGACCGGCGCGTCGAGCATCATGCCGATCACGTAGCGGGGATTGTCGGCGGGCGCCATGCCCGCGAAGGTGATGTAGTACGACGAGGTCGAATAGCACCGGCAGGCCGGGTCGACCTTCTGCGCGGTGCCGGTCTTGCCCGCCACCTGATAGCCCTCGATCGCGGCCTGCGGCCCGGTGCCCATCTGGTAGCCCATCGGGTCCTTCTGCACGGTGGCCTGGAAGATCGAGCGCAGCGTCGCGGCCGTCTGCGGGCTCACCACGCGCACGCCGTCGGGCTGCAGTTCCTCGGTGCGGGTGCCGTCGGGGGCGATCTTGGCCTTGACGATGCGCGGCGGGATACGCAGGCCGTCGTTGGCGATGGCCTGGTACATGCCGGTCATCTGCAGGGTCGTCATCGAAAGACCCTGGCCGATGGGCAGGTTCGCGAACGTACCGCCGGACCACTGGTCGCGCGCGGGCACCAGGCCGGGGCTCTCGCCGGGCAGGCCGATGCCGGTGCGCTTGCCGAGCCCGAAGCGGTCGATCATGTCGGCGAAGCGATCCTCGCCCACCCGCTGCGCGAGCATGAGAGTGCCCACGTTGGAGGACTTCCCGAAGATGCCGGTGGTCGTGTAGGGCGCGGTGCCGTGTTGCCAGGCGTCGTTGACGGTGACGCCCGACATCCGGATCGAGCCGGGCACCTGCAGCACCTCGTCGGGGTTGGTGAGCCCGTACTCGATGGCGGCGGCCGCGGTGATGATCTTGTTGACCGAGCCCGGTTCGAACGGTTCGGAGACCGAGGGGTTGCTCATGTTGGCCGAGGCCCAATGCTGAGGCCCCAGTGCGGGATTGAACGTGTTGTCATTGGCCATGGCCAGCACCTGGCCCGTCTTGGCGTCGAGCACCACCGCCGAGGCCGCCGACGCGCCGGACTGCTGCTTGGCCTGCTGCACCTGCTGCTGGACGAAGTACTGCATGTCCTCGTCGAGGGTGAGCTCGACACCGTATCCGTTCACCGCGGGCTGCTGGTCGCGGTAGCTGCCGGGGATCACCGCGCCATCGGAACCGCGGTCGTAGGTGCGGGAACCGTCGGTGCCGGCGAGCACCGAGTCCAGCGCGGATTCGAGACCGATCTGGCCGTGCCCGTCCCAGCCGGTCGCGCCGACCACATTGGCCGCCAGCACCCCGCCGGGATACTCCCGCAGATCCTGGCGCTCGGCGCCGACCTCGGGGAACTTGGCGACGATCTCGGCGGCCACCCGCGGATCGACATTGCGCGCGAGGTAGGTGAAGGTCTTGTCGCTGCGCAGCTTGTCCAGCAGCTCTTCCTCTTTCGGCGCGCCCGCGCCGAGTTTGTCGTGCACGAACTTCGCGATGTCCTTCAGCCGCTGCTCCGGATCGGGTGCGCTCGGCTTGGTCTTCTTGGCGTCGGCCAGCTGCTGCCGCACCCGGACCGGCTGGAAGTGCAGGGCTTTCGCGGTGATGGTGAAGGCGAGCCGGTTGCCGTTGCGATCGGTGATCGGTCCGCGCACCGCGGCCTCGGTCTCCTTGGTGGTGCGTTGCGAGGCCGCCTGCGCCGAGAGCGCGGGCGCGGCGATGCTCTGCACGTACAGCAGTTGCAGCGCGACCACCGCCAGCGAGGCCAGCAGGGTGACCCGGCCGACGCCGAGCCGCAACCGGATCGGCCGGTCCGGCGAGAGCGAGCGCGTGCGCCGGGCCCTCGACGAGACCGGCCCGCGACGCTGTCGCGACGCGGGCCCGCTCTGCCTCATCGACCGTCCTCCGGAGCGACGATCCGCGGTGTCTCACTCGGGGCGCCGGTCGGGCGGCCGGCCGGGCCCGGCGCGACACCCGGTGCGGGCGGCGGTGTGTCGGCGGGTAAGCCCTGCTCGGCGGGTGCGGCGACGTCGCCGGTGACGGGCTGACCGTCGGCCGGATTCGGCGCCTGACCATCGACCGGGGCCGACGACGCGGGAAGGCGGCCGTTGGCGGGTGCCATCGGCGCCGGGCCCGCGCCGTCCGCCGGGGCGAGCGGCGCGGGGGCCTGACCCTCGACGGGCGCCGTCCCTTCGGCCGGGGCCGGGGCGAGGGGCGCGGGTGCGACGGCCACCGCGGGTTGCGGCGCGACGGCCGGGGCCTGCGGCGCGACCGGTGCGCCACCGTTCGGGACACCGCCCGGCGACGCCGGTGCGGAGGCGGGCGCCTGGCTCGACGACGGGAGGCCGGGCTGCACCGGCACCACCCGCTCGCCCTGCGCCTGCGCGTGGCCGGGTGCCGGGCCGTTGGGGGTGGTGGTCGGCGGTGCGTTGAGCGGCGGCGCCGGCGCGCCCTGGGCGGGGCTCGGTGTCCCGATGACGGTCACCTCACCGCCGGCCCCGAGCACCAGCCGGGCCGGGTCCTTGGCGGGGATCATGCCGAGTTCCCGTGCCCGCGCGGCCAATTCGGGGGCCGAGTCGGCCGCGGCGACCTCGCGCTGCAGCGCGGCACGCTCGTCGGCGAGCTTGCGGTTGACGGCCCTGGCGTCGCCGAGCTGGTAGCTGTCCTCGGCGGCACGGGTGGTGAGCAGCAGGGTGAGCGCGAGACCGCAGCCGAGCAGACCGATGATCGCGGTGACGAAGGGGATCCGCCCGGCCATGCTCGATGCCCGCTCGGGCAACTCGATCCCGTCGAGCAGCTGCTCCCTGGTGCGCTTGCGCGCGTAGGCCCGCTGTGCGGCACCGGATTTCACCCGTTCGGCCGTCTCGGCGCGGCGGGCCGTCCGGCCCGGCACGGCGACGGTGCTCGTCCGCAGGCTCATCGTGTCCCCTCCTGTGTCCTCCCTGACCTCTCCGCGATCCGTTCGGCCGCGCGCATCCGCACCGGCGCGGATCGCGGATTGACCTCGATCTCGGACTCGGTCGCTTTCTCCGCGCCGCGGGTCAGCATCCGGAATTCCGGTCCCATGCCGGGCAATTCGACCGGCAGGTCCATCGGCGACCTGGATACGATGCGTGGCGCGAATTCCTGCTTGACCAGCCGGTCCTCCAGCGACTGGTACGACATGACGCAGATCCGCCCGCCCACGCGCAGCGCGTCGAGGGCCGCGGGCAGCGCCGCGCGCAGCGAATCGAGTTCCCCGTTGACCTCCACCCGCAGGGCCTGGAACGTGCGCTTGGCCGGATGTCCACCGGTGCGCCGCGCCGCGGCCGGGATGGTGTCGTAGAGCAGCTCGACCAGCTCGGCGCTGGTGGTGAACGGCTTGACCGCGCGCCTGCGCAGCACCTCGGAGGCGATCTTGCCCGCGAACCGTTCGTCGCCATAGGTTTTCAGCACCCGCGCCAGGTCACCGTGGCTGTAGGTGTTGAGCACGTCGGCGGCGGTCGGGCCGGTGGTCGGGTCCATCCGCATGTCCAGCGGCGCGTCGACGGAGTAGGCGAAGCCGCGATCGGCCTCGTCGAGCTGCATCGAGGACACCCCGAGATCCATCAGAATCGCTGAGACGGAACCGGTTTCGGGCAGATCCGCCTGCGCGAGCGCATCGGCGATGCCGTCGTAGCGGGTGTGCACCAGCGTGATCCGGTCGGCGTAGGGCGCGAGTCGTTCGCCGGCCAGCCGCAGCGCGGTGGTGTCGCGATCGAGCCCGACCAGGCGCGCGTTCGGGTAGGTGCGCAGGAAGTGTTCGGCATGCCCGCCGAGGCCGAGGGTCGCGTCGAGGTAGACCGCGCCCGGTTCGCTCAGCGCGGGGCCGAGCAGTTCGTCGGCTCGTTCGAGCAGGACCGGCACATGACGGGGGTTCTCGGTGTCATGGTTCACCTCGACCTCCCGGGATACTGCCTCGCGTCGCAGACGGGTCGCCTTGCCACACAGTGCTTTCGAATGAGATTTGCGATGAGCGAATGCGTCGAGGTCTCTGACCGAGGCGCGGCACCTGGCGTCGGGGAAGTACGTCAGGGTCCGCGCCCGGGCAGAGGCCTCGCAGCACTCGCGTGCTCCAGCTAGAAGATCCCGCCCAGCGACTCGTCTCTGGCTTGCGCGTAGTCCTCCTCGTGCTCGGCGAGGTAGGACTCCCACGCCTGCTTGTCCCATATCTCGAGGAAGTCGACCGAACCGATCACCACGCAATCCCGCGCGAGATTGGCGTAGCGCCGATGGTCCGGCGACAGCGTGATCCGGCCCTGTGCGTCCGGACGTTGCTCGTCGGTGCCCGCCGCCAGCGCGCGGACGAAAGCCCTTGCCTGCGGATTGCTTCGAGACGCCGCCGCGGCCCGCCGCGCGAGCGCGGTGAACTCGTCTTTCGGATACACGGCCAGGCTGTGGTCTTGACCTTTGGTGACCATCAACCCTCCCGCCAGATCGTCTCGGAACTTCGCAGGCAACGTCAGTCGCCCTTTGTCATCCAATCGGGGGGTGTAGGTACCGAGAAACATCCCGGCCACCTCCCTACTGGATCACCTCGCCGTACGGCCTCTCCTGTAGTGCGCGACCCACATTACCCCACTTTCCCCCACTTTCAATCGAAACCCTGGGTGATCCTGGTCCCCGCCAGCACAATTCCGCAGGTCATGTCAGCTATCACCGAGATTCGCGACTATCGCGTGTTCGGACAACCCGCGCGGGTCGGCAACCTGCGGTTCCGACAACGTTCAGCAAACTTCGCAGGTGCGACGGGCGCGAACGCGCGCCGCGACCGCACGCGGGGGCGCGGTGGGGAACGGTGGGGAAGGTGGGGGAACCGCCCTGATCACGACCTCATCGGGGGATCGGGCGCAGAAAAGGCGAAGGCGGCGCCGCACCCGACTGGGTGC
>NZ_JARWOJ010000364.1 GCF_029868625.1 Nocardia neocaledoniensis
GGGTGGGGATCAGCTTGGCGAACCCGTAGAACAGCAGCTGGCCGCCGACGCAGAGGCGCAGCGCGGTCATGAACCAGCTGAGCGAGCGGGGATAGGCCGGGCGACGGCGGTCGAGCACCGACCACACCACCATCGGCCCGCGCCTCGCCTTCAGGGTCAACTGCCCCGGGGCCCCCACCCCGGGCTCCTCCACCTACACCCACAACGTGATGCGCACGCTCGGCTCGGCCTTTCTCGATACGCAGGTCCCCGATCCCGGCCCGTACCAGGAGCGGCCGGACGTGAGCGTCACCGATCCGATGATCGCGCGCCCCGACGCCCTGCTCGGCACCTTCGGCATCGGACCCTACGCCTACCCCGGCTGCAGCTTCGTCGACTGCCTCGGCGAGACGCCCGAGCCGCCGTTCTCCGATTGGCCGCCGGGGTGCGTGATCCTCGGGTGCGTCGGCACGAATCCGGCTACACCCGGCATCCGTTGAACGGGCGCGCTGTGGCTGACAGGTACCTGCCCTGACCAGGGTGGGTGAAACATCCCGAAGACCGGCGAATCTCCGGCAATAGGCGTGCTTCAATCGATCGCCCGACCCGGGGCGAATCGATCGAGTGCCCGAACGCGAGGTGTGTCGTCATGTCATTCTGGGAAGTGCTCTGGCTCATCATTGTGAGCTTCGCTTTTGTCGCCTATCTGATGATGCTGTTCATGATCGTCGGAGACCTGTTCCGGGACAAGAACACCTCGGGCTGGGTGAAGGCGGTCTGGATCGTCTTTCTGGTCTTCTTCCCGCTCATCACCGCCCTGGTGTACTTGATCGCACGTGGTCAGGGCATGGCGGAGCGGTCGAGCGCCGAGGCGAAGCAGATCAAGCAGGCGCAGGATTCCTACATCAGGGAGACCGCGGGGACCAGCCCGGCCGCCCAGATCGCCGACGCGAAGAAGCTGCTCGAAGACGGTTCCATCACGCAGGCCGAGTTCGAGCAGTTGAAGAACAAAGCGCTCGCCTGATCCCGTTCCCGCGAAGGCCTCGCCCACCATTACCCTCGGTGCGCGGGGCCTTCCCTGTTCGCCCGGGAAATGACCCTGGGCGCGTGCCTCGCCGTCGCGTATTCTCGAAGCAACCGGACAGGACCAGTAGGGACCGGTGCACCGCTCGCGAGAAGGAGCCGCCCTCATGCCCGCACCGCTGCGCGACAGCGCAGTGCCCAAACACGAACAGCTGCGCGCGATCCTGCTGCAGAAATGCACGCGCGAGCTCCAGCCGGGCGACCTCATGACCAGCGAGCGCAATCTGATGCAGGACTACGGCGTCAGCCGGATCACCGTGCGCGAGGCGATCGGCCAGCTGGTGAACGAGGGCTATCTGGTCCGGGTGCGCGGCAAGGGCACCTTCGTGGCCCACCGCCCGGTGCAGTCCCGGCTGCACCTGGCCTCGTTCACCGAGGAGATGCGGGCGCTCGGCCACCACCCCACCACGCTGGTCCTGGTCGCGGAAGAGGCGGTGCCGCCCGAGGCCACCGCCCGCGCGCTGCGGCTGCCCGCCGAGGCGGCCGCCTACCACGTGCGCAGGCTCCGCCTGGCCGACGAGGAACCGGTGAGCGTGGACGACGCCTGGTTCAACCCCGAGCTGCTCCCCGGCCTGATCTCGCACGACCTCACGAGTTCGATCTACCGAACCACCGCCGACCGCTACGGCAGGCCGATCGAACGCGCCGTCCAGACCGTGGACGCGCAGGCCGCCGAGGCCGGCGTCGCGATGCTGCTCGGCGTGCGCAAAGGCGCGCCGGTCCTGCATTTCGACCGGGTGTCGTTCAGCGCCGAGGTGCCGATCGAGCACACCCACAGCTGGTACCGGGCCGACCGCTATCGCGTCCAGATGGAAGTCGGCGAGCGATCACCGGTATGAAATAGGCATATTTCAGATACTGTATGGGCGCTATCACAGCGAAGTGCTCGGAGGTATCCCCCATGTCCATCCCCAGATCCACCACGCGCGCGGGGCTTTCGGCCTTGCTCGCCGCCGCGGCCGTCCTCGGCACCGCCGGCACCGCCAACGCCATCGGCGGCCTCGACTGGGACCTGCTCCCCTCGGGCTCGGTCCAGATCGGCCCACCCACCGGCAGTTCCATGGGCTCGTTCGATCTCGACCTCGGCAGCGGCACCGGCTCCTTCGACGCCGACCTCGGCTCCTCGGCCCCCCAGCCCCTCCCCGGCACCGGCTCGGCCGCCTTCCCACCCCTGTTCGGTTCGGCGGGCTGATCGCCGGGGGGCGGGGGGGGGGGCGGCGAGGCACCCGCCGCCCCCCCCCCCCGCCCCGGCGCGAGGGGGGGGCCGCAGGGCGAGAGGGACGGACCCCCCCGCCCCCACCCCCCCGCG
>NZ_JARWOJ010000365.1 GCF_029868625.1 Nocardia neocaledoniensis
GCTCGAAGCGTATTTCGGCAGGCTCGTCGACTTCGACTTCACCGCCGCCATGGAAGACGACCTCGACGCGATCGCCGGTGGCCGCGAGCAGCGCGGAAACTGGTTGTCCAGCTTCTACTTCGGTGGCGATCACGGTGCCGATGTCGCGGCCCTCGCCCACCGGGGGACGCTTGGCGCCGCGCGGCTCCCCCCCGCCCGGCGCCCCGCCCGGCGCCGCCGACTGCCGCGGGTCGACCGCGCTGGGCGCACCGGGCTGGTCGGCCCACTTGCCGGTGGTGACGGTGACGGTGCCGTCCGCGCCCCAGCGCGGGCTGTAGGCCACCGAGCACTCGCCCGGCAGCGCGGGCAGTTCGGTGACGGCGTTGGTGCGCACGTCGATCGTCGCGACGTGGCCTGTCCCGCAGGAGGCACTGCGCGCGGTCGACCCGGCCAGCACGAAGGTGTGCCCGTCGGGTCCGGCGGCAGCGGAGAGTTCGGCGTCGAGGCCGGGTACCCGGCCCAGCGGCAGGATGACGTCCGCGCCGATCGCGTACAGGTGCGTCTTCTCCCACCACAGCCCGCGCGACTCCACCCGGGCCAGCAGCAGGTAGTCGTCGGTGGCCGCGACCAGCCGGGCGCCGTCCCACCCGCCGCCGGAGCGCGGGGTCGGCGACTCCGGCAGGTCGACATCGCGGCGCGGTTCCGCGGGCGTGGTACCCGCCAGATCGATCGTCATGATCTGGCCCGGCTCGCGCCACCAGGCGACCACCGCGTCACGCAGGGCCACCGCGTCGGTGCAGTCGCATTCGGTGCGCGTCACCGCGCCGTCGCTCGCCCGCAGCGCCACCAGGGTCTTCGTGTCGGTCTCGACCGCGAACGCGTACCGGCCGTCGCCGGTGAAGTTCACCGCCGCCGAGGAATAGCCGAAACTGCCGGGCGCGCGGACGGTCTCGGTGCCACGCACGACGGCCAGCTCGGCGGCGGTGCGGTAGGCGAAGACGGTGCCCGCGGCACCCGGCTGCTCGGCCGGTGTCATCGCGGGCGGCGCGGTCCGGTCGGTGCCACACCCCGCGACCAGGAACACCGCGCCCAGCGTGGCGAACACCGCGCGCCTGCCCCGCCCCGGCTCGATCGCAACTCCCACAGCTCACCCCTGCACGTGTCGTCGGGCTCGTCTCGCGCAGCAGCCTACTGCGCGTTCGCCGGCGACCGGGGCGACTCACCTACAACTTCCAGGCCGCGTCCAACCTGGTCGCCACGTCGATATTGCGGACGGCCGCGATCTCCGGCTTCCTGATCTCCTGGGCGATGTAGCGGGCGACGAAGCGGCGGATCTCGTGGTCCACGCTGGCCAGTACGCGCAGCAACTGCCCGCGCTTGGTGGCGCTGGCCACGTTCACCCGCACATCACTCGGGCGCGGTTCGGCGATGTCGATGACCACGCGCAACGGGTCGGCGGTGCGCGCGGTCAGATGGAGATGCACGGTGCCGTCCACCTGGAACCGCGACCGGTCCACCGCCAGATCGACCACCAGGTCGACGTGCAGCGGGATGGTGAGTTCGAAGGAGATGTACGCGTCGACGAAACGCAGAATGCGTGGCTGCCCCAGCTCGACCTGCGCCGTCACCTTCGCCAGCCGGCCGGGGCCGACCCCGATCGGGCCGAAATCGAAAGCGGCGCCGGTGAGTTCGCCGAAAGCCGCGGCGATCCGCTGCTCGGATACGGCGTATTCCAGGAAACGCCTGCCGAATTCCTCATAGCTGATGTAAGAAGACTGATCGGGCTCCACTGCCCGCAGAGTACGCGAGCCCGGTGACATCACACGCCGAAACGGCGGTGCCGTGCGGCGTAGTCGCGCAGGGCGCGCAGGAAGTCGACACGCCGGAACTCCGGCCAGTACGCCTCGGTGAACCAGATCTCGGAATAGGCGCTCTGCCACAGCAGGAAACCCGAAAGACGTTGCTCACCAGAGGTTCTGATCACCAGATCGGGGTCGGGCTGACCCGAGGTGTAGAGGTGCTGGCCGATCGCGTCGACGGTGATCGACTGCACCAGGTCCTCACCCGACTCGCCCGCGGCGATCTCCTGGCGCACCAGGGAGCGCACCGCGTCGGTGATCTCCTGCCTGCCGCCGTAGCCCACCGCCACGTTCACGTGCACGCCGTCGCGGCCGCTGGTCCGCTCGGCCGCTGTGCGCAGCCGCTTGGCGATCAGCTCGGGGAAGCCGGCCAGTGAGCCGACGATCCGCACGCTCCAGTTCTGCTCCGGCGCCGACAGCTCCTCCACCACATCGGTGATGACTTCGAACAGGGTCTCGAGCTCGTCGGGATCGCGGCGCAGGTTCTCGGTGGAGAGCAGGTAGACGGTCACCATGTCGATGCCGGCGTCGGCACACCAGCCGACCAGTTCGGCGATCTTCAGCGCGCCGACCCGATGCCCGTGGCTGACATCGGTGAAGCCGTTCTCGCGCGCCCAGCGGCGATTGCCGTCGCACATCACCGCAACGTGGCGGGGATGCTGCTTGTCGGCCAGCTGCTTGGACAGCCTGGCTTCGTAGATGCGATACGGCAGTCCACGCACCCGACCAAAGAACTCCACCCACGCACCCTAGCGCGGTCGCGCTGACGTAACGTGGGGGGCGTAACCTACGGTACCGTAGGTTCTGACCTTGGAGGGTTTCGTGGAGGCTGTCACCGTGGGAATCGGCGAGGCCGTCGGTCTGGGGAAGCCGCGGTTCCGGGGGTGGATCCACACCTGGGCCGTCGGGGTCGCCGCGATCGCGGTGGCCGTGCTCGTCGGAGTGGGGTTCTCGGAATCGGCGACGGCGGGCTGGTCGACGCTGGTGTACGGGGTATCGGTGATCGCGCTGTTCGGCATCAGTGCGGTGTATCACCGGGTCACCTGGCGGAGCGTGCGCGCCAGGGTGCGGATGAAGCGCGCGGATCACTCGATGATCTTCCTGTTCATCGCGGGCAGCTATACCCCCTTCGCGCTGCTCGGGCTCCCGGGTCCGACCGGTCGAACGCTGCTGATCGTGGTGTGGGCAGGCGCGCTGGCGGGGGTGGCGCTGAAGATGCTGTGGCCGACCGCGCCGCGCTGGGTCGGGGTACCGCTGTATCTGCTGCTCGGCTGGGCGATCGTGCCGGTCGCGCCGGAACTGCTGCGCAATGTCGGCGTCTGGCCGATGGTGCTGCTCGCGGTGGGCGGCGTCATCTACAGCGTCGGCGCGATCCTGTACGCGACGAAGTGGCCCAATCCTTGGCCCGAACACTTCGGTCATCACGAGTTCTTCCACGCGGCGACGGTGGTCGCGGCGGTCTGCCACTACATCGCGATCTGGTTCGTACTGCTCGGCTGACCGGCGCGTGCGCGCCCCGGCGTCCGCGCGGCCTTCTATGCTCGATATTCGTGTCACCCGTCAGCGCAGCCAGCGATACCGCGGCGCCTCCGTGCCGCCGGTCGGGGCGCGCGCGGTGAACGCGCTGCTCCGCTGGGCACTGCGCAGCTATTGGGGACTCGCCCTGGTGGTCATCACCGCCAACCTGATCGGGCTCGGCGCCATCTTCCTGGTCGCCTGGGCCGACGGGGTCTTCGGCCGAGTCGGTCCGAACTGGCGCGAAGCCGCGTCGCTGCTCGGCATCTATCCGGCCTTCGCCGTCGGCCTCGGCATCGCCATGGCCATCTACGACCGGCGGCGCTATCTGGGATGGCTCGACGCGGGCCGCAAACCGACGACCGACGAGGCACGTCGGCTGCTCGGCCTGCCCGCCGCCATCACTCTGCGCGCGATCGTGCTGTGGATCCCCGGCATCGCGTTGACGGTGTGGCTGGTCGACCGGTTCACCGACTACGACAACGACGCGGTGGTGATCGCCGGATTCGCCCTCGGCGCCCTGGAATCCGCGGGCACCACCTACCTGATCCTGGACCGCCTCATCCGGCCCGCCGTACCGATCATCACCGCGGTCCTCGGGCCCACCGTGCATCCCACCGCCACCGTGCTCGTGCGCGTGCTGGTCACCTGGGCGGTGTCGGCGGCCCTGCCCGGCCTGATCATCATCGTGGTGCTCAGCGACCGGGCCACCCCCGCCGAGGACCGGGTGCGGGCGGCCTGGATCTTCTCGATCGTCGCCCTGGCCGTCGGCGCGCTCGCCACGGCCCTGCTCGCCCGCTCGGTCGCGACGCCCATGCGGACGATGTACCGGGCGCTGGAACGCATCACCCGCGGTGAGCTCGACGTGCGCGTGCCGGTCGGCAGCGCCAGCGAGATCGGACGGCTGGAACATTCGGTCAACGAGCTCGCGGCGACCCTGCGCGAACAGGCGCACACCGAGGACGTGTTCGGCAGACACGTCGGCTCGACCGTGGCCGAGCGCGCGCTCTCGCGCGGCAGCGATCTCACCGGCGACGTGCGGATCGTCTCGGCACTGTTCGTCGACGTCACCGGGTCGGTGCAGCTGTCGGCCGAGATGGCGCCGGATCAGTTCGTGCACAAGCTGAACCGGTTGCTGGCGACCGTGGTCGCGGCCACCGAGGACAACGGCGGCCTGGTCAACAAGTTCGCCGGCGACGCCGCCCTGTGCATCTTCGGCGCGCCGTCGGCGCTGGCCGACGACGCCACCCCCGCCCTGCGCGCCGCGCGCCGCATCCGTGACGAGGTCGTCGCCACCGGCGAACTCGACGTCGGCATCGGCGTCGCCCGCGGCCAGGTCTTCGCCGGTGACGTGGGCGCCGACACCCGCCTGGAATTCACCGTCATCGGCGACGCGGTCAACGAAGCCGCCCGCCTCACCACGGTCGCCAAGGAGGTGTCCCGCCGAGTCCTGGTCAGCGACACGGTCATCCAGGCGGCGACCGCCTCCGAACGCGCCCACTGGCACCGCCACAAGGACCTGCGCCTGCGCGGCATCCCCGGCCGCACCCGCACCTGGACCGATATCAGGCCGGGCCGCGAACGCTGACGGGTGCGCGGGATCGCCCGGCCGGGCCCGACCGGCGGAGCGTCGGATCAGCTTCGCAGCGCGGTGGCCAGGGCTGTCGGGTCGGTGACCGGGAGGTCGCAGACCGAGCCGCGGCAGACGTAGGCGGCGGGGGCGTCGTCGACCAGGGGGCGGTCGGTGAGGAGGGGGGCGGTGTTCGGGGGACCCGCGAGGACGACGGCGCCGCCGGGGGCGTTGGTGCGGGCGGTGGCGAGCAGTTCGGTGGCGGCGGAGGACTTCTCGGTGGCGGTGATGGCGACCTGGAGCGGGCCGCGGACCGAGGCTTCGGCGACCGCGAGCCAGTGGCCCGCCGTGCGCGGCGCGCGGTCGAGCAGGACGGCGCCGCGGGCGAGGGTCTGGTCGGCGAGTTCGCGGTAGTGGACGGCGCGTTCGGTGTCGGCCACGGCGGACGCGGTGAGCAGGGCCTCGGCCAGGGCGGAGGCGCCGGCCGGGGTGGCGCCGTCGATCGGGTCGCGCGGGCGGGCCACCAGGGTCTCGGCGTCGTCGGCGGTGTCGAACCAGCTGCCCGGTCGTTCAGGATCTTCGAAGTGCTCGATCACGCTGTCCAGCAACACCTGTGCGGCGGCGAGCCAGTCGGCCTCGCCGGTGGCCTGATACAGCGCGAGCAGGCCGGTGGCGAGCCAGGCGTAGTCCTCGAGCACGCCGGGCGGGGCGCCGACCACGCCGTCGAGGGACGCGCGGCGCAGGCGACCGTCGACCAGATGCACATCGAGCAGGAACCGGGCACAGCGCACGGCGGCCGCCACCCACGACGGTTCCTCCAGTGCCGCACCGGCTTCGGCGAGGGCGGTGATCACCATGCCGTTCCAGGCGGTGACCACTTTGTCGTCGCGGGCCGGCTGCGGACGCTGGTCGCGTGTTTCCCGCAGCCGGGTGCGCAGCCGATCGAAGCGGGCCGACTGCTCGACGTCGACCGGGTCGCTGCGGCGGGTGAGCACCGAGGTGCCCTGTTCGAAGTTGCCGCCGGTGCTGACGCCGAAAGCCTCAGCGGCCCAGACGCCGTCGAGCGGACCGAGGTCGCCGATGAGCTCGGAGGGGGTCCACACATAGGTGGCGCCTTCGACGCCGGGACCGCCGGGTTCGAGCTGGGTGTCGGCGTCGAGTGCCGAGGCGAAGGCGCCCTCGGCGGTCGCCAGGTCGGCGAGCAGGAACTCGACGGTTTCGCGGGAGACCCTGTGCGGCAACGATTCCAGCGGTGTCGGCGTAACCCGCCGGGCCAGGTGGGCGTAGGCGCGCAGCAGCAGGGCGTTGTCGTAGAGCATCTTCTCGAAGTGCGGGATCAGCCAGCCCGCGTCGACGGAGTAACGGGCGAAGCCGCCGCGCAGCTGGTCGTAGATGCCGCCGCGGGCCATCGCTTCCGCGGTGCGCTCCACCAGGTCGAACACCGCCTGGTCGCCGGTGCGCTCCCAGTGCCTCAGCAGGCCCTCCAGCATGGCGGAGGGCGGGAACTTCGGCGCCCCGCCGAAACCGCCGTGCTCGCGGTCCTCATCGGCGGCGATCGCCGCTACCGCTCGGTCGAGAAGCTCTGGTACCAACGCGGATTCGGCGTCGGGCAGGCCGGTGGCCTGGCCGCGCAGCGCCTGGGTGACCTGGTCGGCGGCCTGGTCGACATCCGCGCGCCGGGTGGTCCAGGTGTCGGTGATCGCGCTGAGCAACTGCGTGAACGAGGGCATCCCGCCGCGCGGCTGCTTCGGGTAGTAGGTGCCGCAGTAGAACGGCGCGCCGTCGGGGGTGAGGAAGCACGTCATCGGCCATCCGCCCTGGCCGGTCATGGCGACGGTCGCGTTCATGTACACCGCGTCCAGATCGGGCCGTTCCTCCCGATCGACCTTCACACACACGAATCCGGCGTTCATCTGCTCGGCGGTGGCCGCGTCCTCGAACGACTCGTGCGCCATCACATGGCACCAGTGACACGACGCGTACCCCACCGACAGCAGGATCGGCACATCCCGCGCGGCCGCCTCGGCCAGCGCATCGGCGTCCCATTCCCGCCAATGCACCGGATTGTCGGCGTGCTGACGCAGATACGGCGAAGTCGCGCTACCCAACCGGTTCACGCTGCCAGCGTGCCACACCCACCGAGACCACTGCGAGACCCCCACGGCGCGTGCCGAACGGATCAGCCCACCCGCTCCGGCGCGGCCCGCCAGGCGGGTCGGTGGCCGATGGTCACCCAGCGCAGCACCCATTCCGCGGGCCCGTACCGGAACCACCGCAACCACAGTGCGCTCGCACCGAGCTGTGCGACGAAGACGCAGACGGCGACCAGCATGGTCTCACCCGGCGAAAGGCGTCCCGCCGCGGCGAATCCGATGCCGGTGAAGATCAGCAGTCCGATCGCGGATTGCCCGAGGTAGTTGGTCAGGGCCATGCGTCCCGCCGGGGCGAGTACCGCGCGCAGCCAGGCGGTGCGTGGGCTGTGCATCAACCTCAGCAGGGTCGCGACATACGCCGCGGCGAGCAGCGGGGCGGTGGCCACGCCGGCGGCGACGGCGAGCGGGTGCCCGTTCCCGCCGCCGAAGGCGTACAGCAGCCCGCCCGTGAGACCCACCGGGAAGCCGATCCACTGGATTCGGCGCAGGATCGGTTCGTCGCCGGTGACCCGCGCCAGCAGCCGCTGGCGCCCCGCGACCATGCCGAGCAGGAACATCGCGAGCGCGGTCGGCCCCTGCATGCTGACGGCCTGCAGGATCAGCAGGCCGAGGCCGCCGAGATTGTGGCCGATGACCTCGCCCCAGCCGCCGAGCATCGCCGTGGTGGACCGCTCGGCGTTCGCCCGCGCCTCCTCCGCCGCGGGCAGCACGGCCGACGCGTCGAGGAACAACCCGCTCAGCACCAGACCGAGCAGCACGACGCCGTACAAGGCGGCGGCCACCCGCAGGGCGGTGCGGTCCCGGCAGCCGCGCATCCAGAACAGGACCAGACAGGCCAGCGCGTAGGTCGTCAGGATGTCGCCGCCGTAGAGGAACACGATGTGCAGCGCGCCGAGGACGAACAGACCGGCGACGCGCCGCAGCATGCGCGGTTCGAACGCCGCCCCGGCCGCGGCGGCCGAGGTCATCTGCAGGGTGAAGCTGTAGCCGAAAAGGAACGAGAACAGCACGTAGAACTTCATGTCGACCAGGACCGACGACGCCCCGCGCACGATGTCGTCGACGGTCGAGGTGAAGGCCGGGTCGATCACCAGATTCCCCGGATAGCCAGAGGCCATGAAGGTGATGTTGACGAGAAGGATCCCGAGCAACGCGAAGCCGCGTAACGCGTCCACGTCGTGCAGTCGGGCCCCTGGAACCACCAGCTGATCGGTCATGCCGTTACCCATCTCTACCTGCGAGAACAATTACTATCCTAGGGATAGTATCTCACAGACATTAAATAGGGCGATAGTATTCCGCCGAACCGTGAGGAGGGAGTGACCGTGACAGCCGACGAGGCGGTGCCCACCGACCTGGGCAGGCTCTGGCGGATCCCCGCTTCCGCCCGGCTCGGGCGACCCGCCGAACTCGACATCGACACCGTCGTCCGCACGGCCGTCGAGCTGGCCGACCGGAGTGGCCTCGACGAGGTGACTCTGCCCAAAGTCGCCGCGGCCCTCGGCTTCACGAAGATGGCGCTCTACCGCTATGTGGGCTCGAAGAACGAACTGTTCGAGCTGATGTCCGATCTCGCGCTCGGTCCGGCACCGGAGATCACCAACGAACCCGGCCGATGGCGCGAGGGGCTGCGCCGGTGGGCCGACGCACTACGGGCCGGCTTCGCCGAGCACCCCTGGGTACCGCAGCTGCCGATCACCGGACCGCCGCGCGGGCCCAACGCGATCGGCTGGCTCGACGCCGGACTGCGCCCCCTCGCGACGACCGGCCTGGACTGGGGCACCAAGCTGGGCATCGTGATGCTGGTGAGCATCCATGTGCGGCAATCGAGTCTGCTCACCCAGCAGCTGACCGACGGCAGGCAGGGCACCGGCCTGGACGAGGCACAGGTCAACGCGAACTACGGCCGGGCACTGACCCGACTGGTCGATCCGGGGCGCTTCCCCGAGGTCGCCCAGCTGCTGGCCGCTCCGGTGTTCCAGGCGCCGCCGGAGACCCCGGACGACTCCGACTACGCCTTCGGCCTGGAACTCCTCCTCAACGGCGTCGCCGCCGAGATCGCCGCGACGGCGTAGTACCGCCGCACGAAAAGTCTTGCCGCACGCGAAATCAGCCTGATTCCAACCATGTCCGGCGCTGCCTCCGGTCCGTATATCTGTACCCCGGAATACACGCGCCGCACCGTGGCGCGGTTCGGCTGAGGGGGCGCAGTGACCGTGGGACAGGAGACGGGCGAGGCGTCGACAGCGACGCAGCGGGCCGTCGTCACCGCCGCGTGCGGCGCCGTGGTGGCCGCGCAGATGGCGACGACGATCTACCTCCCCGCCATGCCCGCGCTCGGCGCCGACATCGGCGCCGACGAGGGCGTGCTGCAACTGTCGGTGGCGGTGTTCGTGGTGTTCGCGGCGCTGCCGGTCGTCGCGTGGGGCAGGGCCGCAGAGCGGTTCGGGCGCGTCCCGGCGTTCGTCGCGGCGGGCGCGCTGTTCGTCCTGGCCAGCGCGGCCCTGGCGTTCATCACCAACGCGCCGGAACTGCTCGGGCTGCGGGTGGCACAGGCGATCGGAGCGGGTGGCATCGCCGTCGTCGGGCGGGTGATGGTCAAGGACCTCTTCGCCGGGGCGGACCTCGCGCGCCAGCTCGCGCTGTTGTCGATGGCCTTCGTCGTCGCGCTCGGCGGGGGGCAGGTGATCGGCGGCATCGTCACCTCGACGGTCGGCTGGCGCTACGGATTCGCCGTACTCGCCGTGCTCGCCGCGATCCCGGTGCTGTTCGCGCTGCGCATCGCACTACCGAAACCACCACCGGCACAGCGGATCCCGGCCCGTCAGTTCCTCGGCGACCGGGTGTTTCGCACCAGCGCGGTGGCGGGCGGGATCGGGTTCGCGATCGTGGTGCTGATCCAGCAGAAGTCCGCGTTCGTGTTCGCCGGTGTCTTCGCGCTGCCGCCCTGGGTCTTCGGCCTGTTCGGGGTGCTCTACGGCGCCGCGTACCTCGGCGGCGCGACCTACGTGCGCCGCTCGGTGCGGCGGGTGGGCGCGCGGGCCATGATGCGCCACGGCGCCTGGATCATGGTGGCCGGTTGCGCGCTGATCGCCGCCGCCTGGGTGGTCGAGCTGCCCAGGGCGCTCGCGCTGCCGCTGTTCCTCGCCGGATACATCACCACGACCTTCGGCCAGGCGACGCTGTTCCCCAACAGCGCCGCGCACGCCGTCAGCCATCTCACCGCGGGCGCCGCGATCGCGGTCTCCTGGTGCGCGCTGATCCAGCAGGGCCTGGCCGGCATCGCCTCGCTGGCCGGTCCCGCGCTGTCCGGGCTGCTCGCCTGGTCGCTCGTCCTCACCCTGCTCGCCGCCGTGAACGTCGCGCTCGTGCGGGCTCCCGAATCCACTCCCTGACGTACCTCGCCAGCAAAGGAACAACGCCAGTGGTCAGTCATCACTTCGCCAATATCCGTAGGCAGCTGCACACGAGTAACACCTTCTGGGACGACAGCACCGCGCACGGACTGGTCGACATCGTCGCGACCGACATGCGCGACGGCACGGTGCACGACCGCGACGGCCGCGCCATCGTCAACTTCTCCTCGTACTCCTATCTCGGTCTCGACAGCGATCCGCGCATCGTCGCCGGCGCGCACCGCGGCCTCGACGAGACCGCGACCCTCAATTCCTCCATCTCCCGCATGCGCATTCGGCTCAGCCTGCTCGAGGAGGCCGAGCAGCGGCTGACGCAGACCTTCGACGCCAGCGCTGTCACCGTGTCCTCCTGCGCGGCGGCGGCCTGGGCGACCCTGCCGCTGCTGGCCTCCGGCGAACTCACCGGCGGGCAGGCCCCGCTGATGGTGTTCGACAAGAACGCGCACTTCTGCCTGAACGCGATGAAGCCGCTGGTCGCCGACGAGACCGAGCTGGTCACCATCGCGCACAACGACATCGAGGCCCTGGAAGAGCTGTGCCG
The DNA here is from genome assembly GCF_029868625.1 of Nocardia neocaledoniensis. Lineage (GTDB taxonomy): Bacteria > Actinomycetota > Actinomycetes > Mycobacteriales > Mycobacteriaceae > Nocardia > Nocardia neocaledoniensis_A. The sequence continues at coordinate 11,034 of NZ_JARWOJ010000365.1, forward strand.
CAAGCACCCCGTGGTCGCCTATGTCGCCGACGGCGTCTACAGCACGGGCGGCGGCGCACCGCTGGCCGAACTGCACCGTCTCCAGGACACCTACGGGCTGTTCCTGTATTTCGATGAGGCACACGGCATCTCGACGCTCGGTCGCCGCGGGCGCGGCTACGTGCTCGGCGCCTACCAGGGTTGGCGGGAGCGCACCCTCGTGATCGCCTCGCTCAACAAGGGATTCGGCGCCAGCGGTGGCGTGATCTTCTTCGGCGCGGCCGACGACGATTCCCGCAAGGCGACCCTGCTGCGCACCAGCGGGCCACTGATGTGGTCGCAGCGGGTGAACACCGCGGGCCTCGGCGCGATCGTCGCCGCCTGCGACCTGCACGACGACGGCACCGTCGACCGGCTGCAAGCGGAGCTGCGCGAACGGGTCCGGCTGTTCGACTCGCTGGTCGACACGGCGCTGGCCGGGGACGGGCTGCCGATCCGGTTCGTCGAGCTCGGCCGCGAGGACGTCACCGTCGCGGTGGCCCGCGACATGCTCGACGCCGGGTTCTACACCTCCCCGATCTTCTTCCCGATCATCCGCCGCGGCAGCGCGGGCCTGCGCCTGATGCTGCGCGCCGACCTCGATCCCGACACCATCCGCCGGTTCGCCGACACCCTCGCCGCGAGCCTGGCCGCGCACCGCGAGGAGCTGCCGGTATGACCGTCACCATCGAGAACACCCTCGGTTTCGAGGCCCAGCGCGCCCTGCTGCGCGAGCACACGGCCGGGATCGTCACCTCGCGCCGTCGGCCCGACGACGCGAAACTGTCCGTGCGCGAACGGGTCGACCGGGTGCTCGATCCGGGTACGCCGTTCCTGGAGATCGGCAGGCTGGCCGCGCACGAGGTGTACGACACCGATCTGCCCGCCGCGGCGCTGGTCGTCGGCATCGGCGCCGTCCACGGCAGGCCGTGCATGATCTTCGCCAACGATCCGCACGTCAAGGGCGGCACCTACTACCCGCTCACCATCAAGAAGCAGCTGCGCGGGCAGAAGCTGGCGCGCGAATACCGGTTGCCGTGCGTGTATCTCGCCGACTCCGGCGGCATCTATCTGCCGTTGCAGGAGGAGATCTTCCCGGACGAGGAACACCTCGGGAAGATGTTCCGCAATATCGCCGAGATGTCGGCGATGGGTCTGCCGCAGATCTCGGCCGTGCTGGGCATCTGCACCGCGGGCGGGGCCTACATCCCGGCGATGAGCGACGAGACGGTGATGGTGCAGGGGCTGAGCACCGTGTTCCTCGGCGGCCCGCAGCTGGTGGAGGCCGCGACCGGCGTGCGCGTCGACGCGCAGACGCTCGGCGGCGCCGACCTGCACGTGCGGGAGACGGCGGTGGCCGATCACCTCGCGGTCAACGAGGCCGAGGCGCTGGCGATGGTCCGCGACATCATCGCCCGCACCCCCGGCGACGCGGTCCAGCCGCCCGCCTTCGCCGCCATCGAGCCCGCCGACGATCCGGCCCGCCTGCCCAGCCTGATCCCCGCGACCACCAAGAAGGAGATGGACGTCCGGGCGATCCTGCGCTGCGTCGTCGACGCGGGCTCCTGGGTCGAGTACCGCCGCGACTACGGCATCACCATCGTGTGCGCCACCGCGCGGATCGCCGGGTACGAGGTGGGGATCATCGCCAACCAGGGCGTGATCTTCCCCGACAGCGCGCTCAAGGCCACCAACTTCATCCAGATCTGCGATCAGCGCCGCATCCCACTGTTGTTCGTGCACAACGTGAGTGGGTTCATGGTCGGTGAGCAGTACGAGCGGGCGGGGATCGCCAAGCACGGGGCCAAGATGGTCAACGCCGTGTCCTGCGCGAGCGTGCCCAAGATCTCGCTGGTGATCGGCGGCAGCTTCGGCGCCGCCAACTTCGCGATGTCGGGGCGGTCGATGGGCGGACAGTTCATGGCGATGTGGCCCAACGCTCGCTCCACCGGTGTCGGCGGCGAACAGGCGGCCGCAGTGATGGCGATCCTCAAGCGCGACCGGTTGCGCCGCGAAGGCAAGGAACTCAGCGCCGCCGACGAGGCCGCCATCAAGCAGCCGATCATCGACAGCTTCGAACGCCAGTCGCTGCCCACCTACATCGCCGCGCGCATGTGGATCGACGCGGTGGTCGAACCCGAGGACACGCGCGACTGGCTGGCCCGCTGCCTGTCGCTGTCGCACGAGCGCTGGGACCGGACCGCGCCGGCCGCCGCGAAGTTCGGGGTGTTCCGGCTGTGATCGCGCGTCTGCTCATCGCGAACCGGGGCGAGGTCGCCGCCCGGATCGCGCGCACCTGCGACCGGCTCGGCATCGAGTACGTGACCGTGAGCGTCGCGGAAGACCGTGAACTCACCTATCACGCCGCGGCGGTGTCGACGGTCGAGCTGCCCGCCGGCGGCCACCTCGACGCGACGGCACTGATCCGCGCAGCCACCGAAACCGGTTGCGACGCAGTGCATCCCGGTTATGGATTCCTCTCCGAGAACGCGGAATTCGCGCGTGCCGTGCGGGCTGCCGGACTGGTGTTCGTCGGACCGAGTTCCCGGGTGATCGAATCGATGGCCGACAAGGCCTCGGCCCGCCGGGTGATGGCCGAGGCCGGGGTGCCCGTGCTGCCCGGCACCACGCACGCCAGCGACGACATCGACGCGCTGGTCGAGGCGGCGGCCACCATCGGCTACCCGCTGATCGTCAAGCCCGCAGGGGGTGGTGGCGGCAAGGGCATGTCGGTGCTTTACTCCCCCAACGGTTTACGCGAGGCACTTGCCTCCGCCTCGCGGACCGCGATCGCCGCCTTCGCCGACGGCCGCTTGCACCTGGAACGCTATGTGGAGCACGCGCGCCACATCGAGGTGCAGGTGTTCGGTGACGAATTCGGCGGTGCCGTGCATCTTTTCGATCGCGACTGCTCGCTGCAACGACGGCACCAGAAGGTGATCGAGGAGGCTCCGGCCCCGCGCATCCCCGAGCCGGTGCGCGCGGCGATGTCCGGTGCGGCGGTGCAGGGCACGAAGGCCCTGCAGTACGTGGGTGCCGGGACCTTCGAGTTCCTGCTCGTCGGCGACGAGTTCTTCTTCATCGAGATGAACACCCGTCTCCAGGTGGAACATACGGTCACCGAGGAGATCACCGGCGTCGACCTGGTGGAGTGGCAGGTGCGGGTCGCCGCGGGGGAACCGCTGCCCGCCGAGCAGGCGGACATCACGTACTCGGGCGCTTCGGTGCAGGTCAGGATGTATGCCGAGGACCCGTTCCGGTCGTTCCTACCGTGCCCCGGTGAGCTCGAGGTGACGCACTGGCCGGCTGTGCGCGTCGAGCGAGCCTTCACCCGAAGCCTGCGGGTGACAGGCGGTTTCGACCCGATGATCGCCAAGCTCGTCGCTACCGGTGCCACCAGGGACGAGGCACTGGCCTCGGCCCGACGGGCGAGCCTGGACCTGCGCTGGACCGGCATCTCGACGAATCTCGGCTTCGCCGCCAGGGTCCTCGCCGCCCCGATCGTCGCGGCGGCCGAGCACGACACGGCCTACCTGGACCGCCTCGACCCCGTCGCCGAGTTCGGCGATCCCGATGCGGTCGCCGCCCTCGCGGTGGCCGGTGCGCTCAGCGCCGCGGATCGGACCACGCCGTGGTCGGCGGGCGCGCCGGGTGGCGATCGCGCCTGGCTCGATCCCGCCGGCGGTGACCTCGGCGGCATCGACCTGACCGTCGACGGACGGCCCTTCACCGTGCGGGTGAGCGGCTACGACGGCGACACCGTGCTGCTCCGGGTCGACTCCGATGCCGCGCCGGTCCCGGTGACGCGTGGGGAGGTGGCGGCTCCGCATTCCCACCCCGCCTCGTCCGTGCTGGCCGTCGGGGGAACAACCGACGCGCCCGCGCATTCCCACAGGACTCACGCGGACCGCGCGACCGGTGGCCGCGACTCGACCCGCTGTGTGGTCACCAGGCAGGGCGCGGGCTGGGAATGCCAGGTCGCCGGCGTCACCCGGGAGGTGCGCTACGCGGAGTACCGCGCGCTCGGCGGTACCTCGGCCGACCCCGAGATCCGTTCGCCCATGCCGGGAACGCTCGTCCGACTGCTCGTCGAGTCGGGTGCACCGGTCGAGGAAGGACAGCTGCTCGGCGTGGTGGAGGCCATGAAGCTCGAGCACGAACTCACGGCCTCGCACGCCGGAATCGTCACGGTGAACGCCGCGGAGGGCGCGGTGGTCACCACGGATCAACCATTGTTTCTCATCGAGGAGAGGGGCGCCGCGCTGTGATGCGGACACGCCGACTACTGACAGCACTGGTCGCGGCGACGGCCGTGCTGGTGACCGCGTGCAGCGGAACCGACACCGCCGCACGCGAATCCGCGCAACCGGTCAGCGGTGGTTCGCTGACCTGGGGTGTGGAGACCGAGCCGACAACGCTCAACCCCCACCTCAACGGGCAGAGCAACACCCACCTGATGCTGCGCAACGTCTTCGAGTCGCTGCTGGCCCGCACCACCGACGGCGGTTTCGTCGCCTGGCTGGCCACCGGCCACGAGATCTCCCCCGACGGTCTCACCTACACCTTCCCCCTGCGCGAGGGCGTGCAGTTCACCGACGGCTCCCCGCTCACCGCGAGCGCCGTGGCGCGCAACTTCACCACGATGCAGGACGTGTCCTACTCCGGTGGCTGGTCGGCCGGACCGCTGTCGCACCTGGCCGCGGTGACCGCCCGCGACGAGCGCACCGTGGTGTTCACCCTGAAGGACCCGTACGCCCCGTTCCTCGACTTCGCCGCCGGGTTCCCCATCATCTCCCCGGCCGCGTGGGACAAGCCGCAGCTCAAGGCCGGCGGCCCGGAGATCGCCGGCACCGGGCCGTTCATCCTCGACCGCTACGTGAAGGGTCAGGAACTGCACTTCCGCAAGAACCCGGACTACAACTGGGCGCCGCAGAACGCCAAGCACCAGGGCCCCGCCTACCTCGACGAGGTGACCTACCGGTTCCTGCCCGAGTCGTCGGTGCGCACCGGTGCGCTCACCTCCGGACAGGTCGACCTGATCGAAGGTGTGTCCGGCAACGACGCCTCGCTGTTCCGCGACAACCCCGACTTCACCTACGCGACCGCGCTGAACAACGGCAGCCCGTACACGCTGTACTGGAACTCGACCTTCGGGCCGACCACCGATGAGCGAGTTCGCAAGGCGCTCAACAATTCCGTCGACGTGAACGCGGTGCTGGAATCGATCTATCGCGGCCAGCGCACCCGCGGCTGGGGCATCGCCTCCAGCGTCGACACGCTGTTCTACGACAAGAGTGTCGAAGGCGCCTACGGCGCCGACAAGGCCGCCGCCAACCGGCTGCTCGACGAGGCCGGGTGGACGGCGAAGGATGCCGACGGCTACCGGACCAAGGACGGTCAGCGGCTGACCATCGAGCTGGTGCAGGCACAGTCGACGCTGCGCGATCAGCGCGAGGTGCTGTTGCAGGCGGTGCAGGCACAGGCCAAGCAGAACGCGGGTATCGACCTGAAGCTGTCGTATGTGGATCTGGGCACCTACAGCGAGCTGCGCAAGAAGAACGCCTTCGGCTCGATCGCCAACTCCGACACCATCACCGGTGGCATCGACATCGAGAACCACTGGTACCCGCCGACGCCGCTCGGCACGCTCAACTACAGCCGCGCCACCGATCCCGAACTGTCCGCATGGCTGAAGGCCGCCGCCTCGACCACCGACAATGCCGAGCGGGCGAAGCAGTACGGGCGGTTGCAACGGTTCGCACTCGTCGACAAGGCCTACGGGCTGCCGCTCTACATCCCCGAGAACCAGATCGCCACCGGCGCCCACGTGTACGGCGCGGGATACCGCCCGTACAAGCAGCTTCCGGAGAACGCCTACGACATCTGGGTCGATCGTGGATAAGGGGCTTTCCCGTCAGCGGGCCCGGCTCGACCGTCAGCGGGGCGAGCTCGAACATCACCAGGCTGGGTTCGACCCTCGGCAGGCCGGGTTCGACCCTCGGCAGGCCGGTCTCGACCGTCACCAGGCCGGGCTGGGCCCTCGGCGGGCTGGGCACGACCGTCGGCGGACCGGGCTCGTGCCGGTGTGCGGTCGTGCGCGAGGGTCCGGCTATGGACGCCGTGTCGACGGGGTCCGCCGCGGTGGCCGGGCCACCGGGGCGAGGTCTGCCGTGGGCGGATGTACGGGATCGGTGCGGTCGTGACGGCCGAAGCGCTGGCACCGGAAGCTACGGCACCGGTCGACACCGCCGTGCGTGCTGCGCGGGCCGGCACCGTCGCCCGGGTCGCGCTGCGGGTGCTCACCGGAGTCGGTGTCCTGTGGGGCGCGATCACGCTGTCGTTTCTCGGCGTGCGGCTGGCGCCGGGTGACACGGTCGACGTGTTGCTCGGTGAGCAGCCGCGCACGCCGGAGGTGGAGGCCGCCATCCGCGCGGAGTGGGGACTCGACAGCCCGGCGATCGTGCAGTACCTCCGCTACCTGTGGAACGTGGCGCAGGGCGATTTCGGGCGGTCGTATGTGTTGCAGCGGCCGGTGGCGGAGGTCATCGGTTCGCAGGCCGGTCCAACGCTCGCGCTCACCGGTGCCGCACTGCTCGTCGCGGTGGTGTTCGCCGTCGTGGTGGCGACGACCACCGCGCGACGTCGCCGGGCCCGGGCGGTCGCCAATGCCGTCGAGCTGGCGCTGGTCTCGACACCGGCGTTTTGGCTCGGCATCGTGCTGCTCTCGGTGTTCAGCTTCCAGCTGAAGATCTTTCCGGTGGCGGCGAACAAGGGGCTCGCCGCCCTGGTGCTGCCCGCGCTCGCCCTCGGCCTCTCACTCGGCGCGGTGATCTCGCAAGTCTTGCGCGACGGGCTCGAGCGGGCCCTCGACGAACCGTTCGCGGTGACGGTGCGCTCCTGGTCGGTGAGCGAGACCCAGCTGCGCGCGCGGCACGGCTTACGCCACGCCGCCCTGCCCGCCGTCACCCTGACCGGCTGGCTCGTCGGCGGACTGCTGGGCGGGGCGGTGATCATCGAGGAAGTCTTCGGCCGCCCCGGGTTGGGTCGCATCACCGTGGAAGCGGTACTGGCCCAGGACCTTCCGGTCGTGCTGGCGGTGGCGATCCTGTCGGCGTTCGTCTACGTGGTGATCAGTACCGCCGTCGACCTGCTGTACCTGGTTCTCGATCCCCGGCTGCGTCGTGACTCCGCAGGAGGTGATGGCTCGTGATCGCCTCGATTGCTCACGAGATCGACACGTGCACCTCACTTCTCGCCGCCGCGCGCCCACCGGTAGCCCGGCCGTGCGCACGGCAGTCCGCGAGCAGAGGGTGGACGGGCTCGGCTGCGGGCGTGACGAGCCTGCGCATGAAACCGCCGGGCTTCGGTGCGGGCGACACCGCCGAGCGGAGATCCTCCGGTGATCGAGGGGACCGGCGCGCTCGCCAGATCTCCGGAGGTGCGTCATGACGGCAGCGCTTTCGCTCCGAGCCCGGATCGCCGACCAGGCGAACGGTTTCGGTATCACGCCCGGCGTCGCTGTCGCCGGGTTGACGATCGGGCTGGTCGCGATCGCGGTGGTCGCGCCAGGCGTGCTCGCCGGAACCGATCCGCTCGCGGCCGATCCACTCGCCGCCCAGCTCCCACCGAGCGTCCAGCACTGGTTCGGCACCGATCATCTGGGGCGCGACGTGTTCAGCCGGGTCGTGCACGGCGCGCGGTATTCGCTGCTCATCGGAGTCACAGCGGTCGCGCTCGCGGTCGTGGCCGGCTCCGTCCTCGGGCTGCTGGCCGGGCTGGCGCGCGGGCGACTCGACGAGCTGATCACCCGGCTCCTCGATGTCGTCTCCTCGTTCCCCGACCTGCTGCTGGCGCTGGTGCTGATCTCGTTCACCGGGCCCGGCACCACCAATCTGATCTTCGCGCTCGGCATCGCCTCGATCCCCCGGTTCGCGCGGGTGGTGCGCGCGCAGACGCTTGTCGTCCAGGAGTCCGGATATGTCGAACAGGCACGGACTTTCGGCCTCACCAGGACGACGCTGGTGTGGCGGCACGTCCTGCCGCACGCGGTGGCGCAGGTCCCCATCCTGGCGACCATCGGCCTCGGCACCGCGATCCTCGGCGCGGCGGGCCTGAGCTTCCTCGGCATGGGACCGCAACCGCCGGAACCGGAATGGGGCGCGATGCTCGCCGAGGGGCGCAACTATCTGCGCAATGCCTGGTGGATCGGCGTCCTGCCCGGCGTGGCGGTGACGGCGACGGTGATCGCGGTGAGCTCGCTGGGACGGCATTGGCAACGGCACTACGACGGAAGGCCCTCGGTATGAGCCTGATCGCGATCGAGAATCTGCGGATCGGGTTTTCCGCGAAAGGTGCTGTCCACGACGTGGTTCACGGCATCGATCTGCGAATCGAGCCCGGCGAGGCGGTCGCCCTGGTCGGCGAGTCGGGTTCGGGCAAGTCGGTGACGGCGCGCACCTTGGTCGGCCTCGCGGGGTCGGGCGCGCGCGTCGGCGCCGACAGATTCGAGCTGTTCGGCCAGGACGCGCGCGGCCACCGGGAGCGGCAGTGGCGGCGGATACGCGGTGGCGCCATCGGATTCGTGCTCCAGGACGCTCTCGTGTCGCTCGACCCGCTCGGTTCGGTGGGCGCGCAGCTGGCCGAGGTCCAGCGCGCGGTCACCGGTCGGGCGAGCACCGCCCGCAGTGTCGAACTGCTCACCGCCGTCGGTGTTCCCGAGCCGGAGCGGCGCCTGCGCCAGTACCCGCACGAACTGTCCGGCGGACTCCGCCAGCGGGTGCTCATCGCGACGGCCATCGCGGGCGACCCCGACCTGATCATCGCCGACGAGCCGACCACCGCCCTCGATGTGACTGTGCAGCAGCAGATCCTGGACCTGCTGCGCGCCCGCAAAGCCGCGGGCACCGCGCTGCTGCTGATCAGCCACGATCTGGCGGTGGTCGCCGAGGTGGCAGACCGGGTGCTGGTGATGCGCGCGGGTGAGGTGGTCGAACAGGGCCACACCCTCGAGGTGCTCACCCGGCCGACCCATCCGTACACGAAGAAGCTGCTCGCGGCGGTGCCGTCGGCCTCCTCGCGAGGATCCAGGCTCTCGGTTCCCGCCGAACCGTCGTCTACCGATCAGCCGGCACGAACCGAACCACCCGCAGCCACCGAACCAGCAGACCGTCCACAGGTGCCCCCGCGGGCGGTGGATGCGAGCCGCGTGGTGCTCTCGGTGCGGGACCTGCGCAAGACCTACGGTTCGGGTCAGGCGGCGCGCACCGTCGTCGACGAGGTCGACTTCGATCTGTTCGCGGGCGAAACCCTCGGCATCGTCGGCGAATCCGGATCGGGCAAGACCACGACCGCGCGGCTGGCACTGCGGTTGGTGGCGCCGACTTCCGGTCGCGTCATCGTCGACGGCAAGCCGTGGAGCGAGCTGTCCGAGCGCGACCTGCGTCCCCTGCGCGGCGCGGCGCAGCTCATCGCGCAGGACCCGCTCAGCTCGTTCGATCCGCGCTACACCGTCGAGCGGGTCATCGGCGAGAGCCTGGACACCGTCGACGTGCGTGGCGCGGCGCGCGCGAAACGGGTGCGGGAGATCCTCGACGCCGTCGGCCTCGCTCGCGACGTCCTCGACCGGCACCCCCGCACCCTCTCCGGTGGGCAGCGGCAACGTGTCGCCATCGCTCGCGCGCTGGCACCCGGTCCCGCGCTCCTCGTCGCCGACGAACCGGTCTCCGCCCTCGATGTGTCGGTCCAGGCCCAGATCCTCGACCTGCTCGCCGACCTCCGCGCCGACTTCGGCACCGCCCTGCTGCTCATCTCCCACGACCTGGGCGTCGTCCAGCATCTCGCCGATCGCGTCCTGGTGATGAAGGACGGTCGCGTCGTCGAATCCGGCGAGGTGGACACCGTGCTGCGCACCCCCGAGCACGAATACACGCGCCGCCTGATCGCCTCGGTGCCGCGCCTGCCCGAGTCGGTCGATGGTGCGTGATCGCCCCGCCTCGATCCGGTGATGCGGCGATGGGTCAGGACTTGGATCGCGAACGCCCCAGTGCCCGTAGCCCCATCGAGCCCGCGGCGACCACTACGGCGGCCGCCGCGACGAACACGATCTGCGTCCGGTCCAGCGTGCCGTCCCCGGCCACCAGATAGCCCGCGATATTGATCAGCCAATGCCCGATCGACGCGACCAGTACCCGCTGCCAGAAGCTCCCGGTGCCCAGGTAGCCGAGCACCACAGCGAACGCCAGCGTCGCAACGAAGAAGCAGACGGCGATCACCAGGCCTGCCGTGAAGGCCTGCACATGCCACAACGCCCAGCCCGCCCCGGTCGCCGACACCGCGGCGACCTTCGCCATGCGCGATTCCAGCATCGGCTGCATCAGTCCCCGCCACCCGATCTCCTCGCCACCCGCTCCGACGAACTGCAGCACCAGGAATACCGCGAAAGGCACAGCGCCGACCGCCGCGGGGCCGACGGTGGCGGTGCCCGCCACGACCCCGGCGAGCGTGATCAGCGACCAGTACGTCACGCACACCGCGACGATCGCCGCGAGGTTCACCCCCACCCGCCGCACGGAGACCGCTGCCGGTAACACCCCCGCGATCGTTCGCCGGCACATCAGCCACGTCACCAGGCCGCCCATCGCCGGACCGAATTGGACCAGCGACAACGCCGCGGGGTCGATGCCGGAATGCGGCTGCACCGCAAGGAGAATCGCCGAAGCGAGCAGCGTGGCAAGCGCATACACGCACAGGGCGAACCACACCCGCGCGGCCGTCGGTGGCCGCACCGCGGCGACTCGGCCGGGCGCGGGGCTGTCGGTGGAATCCGCCGGTCCCACCCTGCCCGCGTACGCCCGTCCGGACTCGGTCGCGTTCGTGTCAGCCGTACTCACCCGTCCACTGTGGCCGCGTGACACCACCCCACGCATCCCCCTGAGGTCCCGTACAGACCTTGTACCGCAGTATCATTGACGGTTGCACGGACGCTGAGCCACTGCTCCGTTCACAGCGCGACCACCTCGAGCATGCTCTCCAGTCCCTTGAAGTCCGCGGCGTTGCGGGTGTAGAGGGGGAGGGAGTTGGCCGAGGCGACCGCGGCGATGAGCAGGTCCATCCGACGAGGTCGGGGGTCGCGCTTCGCGGCGATGGTGAGCGCGACCAGTGTGCCGTATCGAGTCGCCGCGGCTTCGTCGAACGGCAGCGGGTCGAACTCGACGATCGCGGCGCCGAGTTGCTCCGAGCGCTCCGCACGGCTCACCGGGTCCTTCGCCATCGCGACGCCCTGGTTCAGCTCGGCGAGCGTGATCGCCGTGATCTCCGGAGTTTCCGGCAGGGCTCCCGGATCGAGCGAGCCGAGGTCGAGATAGGTGCAGGTGTCGAGCACGCCCGCGGGATGCCTGGTGCTCACCGGCCGCCCCACGGGTCCTCGTCACCGATTCGGTCCTCGGACCCGAAGAAGTCGTCGGCTTCCTGTCGCATCTCCACGTAGTCCACGCGCGGCAGGGCGCGATGCCGGGCGACCAGTTCCTCCGCGCTCCGGCGCCGACGTCGGCTGAGAGGCCGCACTTCGGCGATCTCGACGCCATTGCGGGTCACCCGGATGGTCTCGCCTGCCTCCACCGCATCCATGACCGCCGCGGAGTTGTTCCGCAGCTCACGTTGGCTGATCTGCCTCATAAACCGAGTGTAGCCCGCTGCGCTACGGCGGGCTACATCGTGCGTCAGGCCCGATCGAAGTGGTTATCGGTCCAGGTGAGGAGGGTGTCGAGGCCGGATTCGAGAATGGCTCGGTGGTCGGCGTCGGCGTATTCGTCGGTGCGGTAGTCCACCGGAGTGCCCGCGGCGCGGAGCTGGGCGACCATGGCGTCGGTGCCCTCGGGAACCACGATGACATCCCGCCTGCCCTGGATGACCAGCAGCGGCAAGCCGGAGCGGACGGCGGTCGGCTCGTTCGCGTCGAGGACGGCGCGGATGCCGGACAGGTCGCCGGTCGGCGTGACCACCTCGTGCACACCGATGCCGGTCCACTGCTCACGGGTGGACAGGGCCGGAATGCAGTTGTCGTCCACGAGCTTCAGCTTCTCGACGGCCTGGGGAGTCAGGAAGGCGGCGGGATCGAATCCGCCCGCCGTCTCGGCGCCCGCGATCACCAGCGGGGCGAACGGCAGCGCCGCCCGGCGCTCGGTCATGTCGGCGGCGGGGCCGACCGCCGCGGCCGAGCGCAACAGCGCCAGTCGCGACCCGTTGTTGTTGGCGGGGGCCAGCGCGGCCGCGCCGACCAGTTGCAGCTCCGGCGTCCAGGCCGGCCCGATCGCATTGGTGAAGATCGCGGCCTGGCCACCCTGGGAATGACCGATGGTGGCCCACCTGGTGCCGATGCTCGGCGCGAGTTCGCGCGCGGCGCGGGCCATGTCGGCGACCGCCCTCGCCTGGGCTTCGCCGATGAGATAGCTGTGTCTGCCCGGGGTGCCGAGGCCTTGGTAGTCGGTCATGGCGACGGCGTATCCGGCGTCGAGCAGACGCTGCTGGACCACCCGGGTGCGCGCGATGTAGGCGTGCGCGGGGTAGTTCTCGTCGGTGTCGCGCGAGGGGGCACAGGCGTCGGCGATGCCGGTGGTCCCGTGGGCCCAGGAGATGAGCGGCCAGCCGCCGGCGGGCGCCTCGCCACGCGGCACGGCGACCACGCCCGACACCGCGACCGTCTCGCCCTTCGGGTCGACCGAGCGGTACAGCACCAGGTGGTTGTCGGCGTTCGCCAGGCCGGGGATGCCGGACAGCGGCCGCGACCAGATCACCGAACCGTGTTCGCCCGTGATCGTGTCGGCCGCGGGTGTGTAGAAGTCGAGTCCGGCCGGTGCCTGCGGCGCGGCGACAGGGTCGGCGGAGGAGCAGCCGAGCAGCAGGGAACCGGCGGCGAGCAGCGCCGCGGCGCCGAGAATCGCGGGGGGTGAGGTCTTCGTGGGAAACATGGCTCTGTCGTACTCGCGGCCGGAAGCCACTCCGCGCAAACGCGGGATTCCGGCGAATTCCGCGCCTTCGTGCACGGATCCGTCAGGTCGGCGCCGGTGCCCACACGTCCATCGGCACGGATCCGACGGCGCGCCCGTCCTCGCCGAGCAGTCGGCCCATCCGTTTCACCCAGCGCAGCGTCACCGCGCGGTCGAGGACCCGCAGTCCCGGCGCGACGGCGCCGAGCCGCGCCTCGTAGTCGGCCAGACCGTCCAGTCCACGGAAGCACGTCACCGCGATCGCGTCGGCGTCGGTGACCGTGGCCGCGCACAGCCGGGTGTCGCGCAACGCCTCGATCGCGTCCATCACCGGAACACGTTCGGCGGCGGGCATGTTCAGCCAGAGCGTGGCCGTGGCCCGCCAACCGGTCACCGGTAGCGCGGCCTCGCAGCGCAGCACGGCCCTGCCACCGTCGAGCACCTTGCCGAGCAGCCTGCGCACCGTGGCCTCCGGGCGGTCCAGGTCCGCGGCCAGGGCGGCGACGGTCCGTCGGCCGTCGGCGCCGAGGGCCAGGATCAGCGCGCGCTCCTCGGCGGACAGCGGCGCGGGCTCCTCGGCTCCGGGTGCCGCGGCCACGGCCAGTTCACGCTGCTGCCCCGGCGAGAGCGCGTCGAAGCGCCACCGGCTGCCCTCCCGATGCAACCGCCGAACCGGGTGGGTCCGCAGCCCGCGCACCCCGGGAATCCGGCCGAAGGCCAGCAGCTGCTCGGTGAACAGGGCCGCGGACGCGGAGCCGACGGTGAGCAGCAGCGGGTGCGCGCCCGCGACCAGCTCCACGCTGACCACCGCGGGCAGCGCGGCGAGCGCCGCGGCCACCGCCGCGAGCTCGCTCGGCTCACAGTCGACCTGGACGAACGCCAGTACTCCGACCGCGGCGAAGCCCGCCCCCGGATAGCAGGTGAGCCAGGCCGTCCCGCTCTCCCGCAGCGCCGACCACCGCCGCGACAGCGTTGCCGCGTCGACACCGAGCGGACCGGCCAGCCTGGCCCACGACGCACGCGGCGCGACCTGCAGCGCGGTGATCAGCGCCAGGTCGAGCTCGTCGACCTTCATGCGCGGATCCATCTCATCCGGCCAAAGTAGACCGCGGTCGAGTCGGGCAGTGCCACCGCCCGACGAAACCTCCTTTCCGGACGCGCCGGTGGGGCATTATTAGGGTGAAACCCCCGGATCGCGACCGAACAGGACCGCCATGGCACCGCAGCTGACGCTTTCCGCGCAGCGCGCCGCGCTGGAGCGGGAGTGGGCGCAGTGGGTGCCGGGCGGACAATCCGCGCCGGGGCGTAGTTCGTCGGTGCGGACCGAGGTGGCGCAGTCGTGGCTGCGCTCGTTGCGGACGGTGGATCCGGCCCGCGATCACGCGCCGGAGAGCGAGGCGGGCGATGTCGGCCCGCGCTGGGCGGAGTCACCGCTGCGGGGGCCGGTCACCGAGTTGCAGGATCAGCTGCACAGCGTCGCCGACGACGCGGGCTACGTCGCCGCCGTCACCGATGCCTCCGGCACGATCCTGTGGACCTACGGCGGCCCGGTCATGCGGCGCAGGGCCGAGCAGGTGAACTTCGCGCCGGGTGGGCGCTGGGACGAGGCGCACATGGGGACCAACGCGCTCTCGCTGGCCCTGCGCACCGATCAACCGCACACCGTGTTCTCGGCCGAACACCTGGTCGCCGCCCTGCACGGCTGGGTCTGTTACTGCGCGCCGATCCGCGCGGCGGACGGGACCCTGCTCGGCGTGCTCGACCTGTCGACCACCTGGAAGCGCTCGCATCCGCTGGCCATGGCGACCGTGCGCACGATGACCAGCGCGATCGAGGCCAAACTGCACGCGGCCGCGCCCGCAGCGGCGGGCATGCGGCTGACCTGCCTCGGCACCGGCCGGCTGGTGCGCGACGGCACGCCGATCCGGCTGCGCCCGCGCCAGCTCGAGATCCTCACCCTGCTCGCCCTCGACGACGACGGCTACAGCCACGAACGCCTGCACTATGCCGTCTACGGCGACCGCGCGGTCGGCGCGAGCACGCTCAAATCGGAGATGTCGTATCTGCGCCGGGCCACCGGCGGTGACATCACCAGCCGCGTCTACCGCTTCACCACGGCACTGTCCTGCGACGCCGTCGACGTGCTGCGCGCCCTGGAATCCGGCGATGTCGACACCGCCGTGCGGCTGTATCACGGTCCGCTGCTTCCGGATTCGGACACCCCCGGCATCAGCGAATGGCGCGACTACCTCGCGGTCGCCATGCGCAACGCGGTCCTGGCCAGCACCGACGCCGAGCACGCGCTGACCTACGGCGAAGCCGCCCCCGACGACATCGCCGTCCACGAACACGCCATGACGCTGCTGCCCCCGCGCGACACGCGGCGCGCGGTCGCCGCCGCCCGCCTGCACAGCGCCCTTCGCGCCTGATCGGTCGGCTTCAACGTTTCATCAACCCTCGCGGCGGATAGTGATGGGCGTCACGCTTCACCGGAATCAGCGAGGAGCCTCCGCACATGATCTACGCCAAGCCGGGCACCGAGGGCAGCATCGTCAGCTACGCCAAGCGGTACGACAACTTCATCGACGGGAAATGGGTTCCGCCGGTCGAGGGCCGCTACTTCGAGAACACCTCCCCGGTCGACGGCCAGCCCTTCTGCGAGATCGCGCGATCGACCGCCGCCGATGTCGAACTGGCCCTCGACGCCGCCCACCGCGCCGCCGACGCCTGGGGCGCCACCTCGGCCGCCGAGCGCGCCAACATCCTCAACAAGATCGCCGACCGCATCGAGACCAACCTCGAAGCCCTCGCCGTCGCCGAGACCTGGGACAACGGCAAACCGGTCCGCGAGACCCTCGCCGCCGACCTGCCACTGGCCGTCGACCACTTCCGCTACTTCGCCGGCGTCCTGCGCGCCCAGGAGGGCGGGATCAGCGAGATCGACGGCGACACCATCGCCTACCACTTCCACGAGCCGCTCGGCGTCGTCGCCCAGATCATTCCGTGGAACTTCCCCATCCTGATGGCCACCTGGAAGCTGGCGCCCGCGCTGGCCGCCGGCAACGCCGTGGTACTCAAGCCCGCCGAGCAGACCCCCGCCTCGATCATGAAGGTCGTCGAGCTCGTCGCGGATCTGCTGCCGCCGGGAGTTCTCAACGTGGTCAACGGATTCGGCGTCGAAGCCGGCAAACCGCTCGCGTCGAGCCCGCGCGTGGCCAAGGTCGCCTTCACCGGCGAGACCACCACCGGCCGGCTGATCATGCAGTACGCCAGCGAGAACATCATCCCGGTGACGCTGGAACTGGGCGGCAAGAGCCCCAACATCTTCCTGCCCGACGTGATGGCCGCCGACGACGACTTCCTCGACAAGGCGATCGAGGGCTTCGTGATGTTCGCGCTCAACCAGGGCGAGGTGTGCACCTGTCCCTCGCGCGCGCTGATCGCGTCCTCGATCTACGACGAGTTCATGGCCCGCTGCGTGGAGCGCACCAAGGCCATCGTCAGCGGCAACCCGCTCGACGAGGCCACCATGATCGGCGCCCAAGCCAGCAACGACCAGTTCGAGAAGATCCTGTCCTACATCGACATCGGCAAGAAGGAAGGCGCCGAGGTCCTCACCGGTGGCGCGGTCCGCAACGTCGACGGCCTGGGCGACGGCTTCTACATCGAGCCGACGATCTTCAAGGGCAGCAACGACATGCGCGTGTTCCAGGAGGAGATCTTCGGCCCGGTCGTCGCGGTGACCACCTTCGACTCCACCGACGAAGCACTGAAGATCGCCAACGACACCCTCTACGGCCTCGGCGCGGGCGTGTGGACGCGCGACATGAACACCGCCTACCGCCTCGGGCGCGGCATCAAGGCGGGCCGGGTATGGACCAACTGCTACCACGCCTACCCCGCACACGCGGCCTTCGGCGGGTACAAGAAGTCCGGCATCGGCCGCGAGAACCACAAGATGATGCTCGACCACTACCAGCAGACCAAGAACCTGCTGGTCAGCTACTCGCCGCAGAAGCTCGGCTTCTTCTGATGGTGCGGCGCGTCGACCTCACCGAACAGGCGGCGACGCTGCTGCGGGACCTGACCGGGCGACACGGCCCGGTCATGTTCCACCAGTCCGGCGGCTGCTGCGACGGCAGCTCCCCGATGTGCTACCCACGCGGTGAATTCCGTGTGGGTCGCTCGGACGTGCTGCTCGGACATCTGCCCGACGACACCCCGTTCTGGATGAGTGCCGACCAGTTCGAATACTGGAAGCACACCCATCTCACCGTCGACGTGGTGCCCGGCCGGGGCAGCGGCTTCTCCCTGGAAGCCCCCGAAGGCGTGCGGTTCCTGATCCGCTCCCGCCTGCTCACCGACGACGAGGTGGCCGAGCTGGAATCCCAGCCGCCGCCACCCACCGGTGACACCGTTCCCCAGTGATGTGAAACACCCACTATCACACCGTTCCCGCAGGTCGGCGGCGCTCGATACGCGCAGCTGACCTGCGGGATCCACGGCCGTAACAGTCGTCAACCATTCTTCAACCCTCGACGATCACCGTTGCCGTCGCTACGCGCTTTGTTTGTTGATGAGGAGCTACCCCTGTGAGTACCGACGCGATCCCCGCCGCCGGCGCGGACACCCCCGCCGACGACTATCTCGCCAAACGCACCCTGCGCTCCGGCTCGGCCGGTTGGGTGCTGCTGGCCGGTCTCGGCGTGAGCTACGTGATCTCCGGTGACTACTCCGGCTGGAACTTCGGCCTCGCCGAAGGCGGCTTCGGCGGTCTGCTGATCGCCGCGATCGTCATCGCCGCGATGTATCTGGCCATGGTCCTCGGCATGGCCGAACTGTCCTCGGCACTGCCCGCCGCGGGCGGCGGCTACACCTTCGCCCGCAGGGCACTCGGCCCGTGGGGCGGATTCGCCACCGGCACAGCGGTTCTCATCGAATACGCGATCGCGCCCGCGGCCATCGCCACCTTCATCGGCGCCTACGTGGAGTCGCTGAACCTGTTCGGGATCACCGACGGCTGGTGGGTGTACCTGGCGGTGTACGCGCTGTTCATCGGCATCCATCTCGGCGGTGCGGGCGAGGCGCTCAAGGCGATGTTCGTGATCACCGCGATCGCGCTGGTCGGGCTGGTCGTCTTCGCGATCGCGGCGGTGGGCCGGTTCGACGTCGCGAACCTCACCAACATCGCGCCCGACGCGACCGCGACCGGCGCCTCAGCGTTCCTGCCGTTCGGGTACATGGGCATCTGGGCGGCGATCCCGTTCGCGATCTGGTTCTTCCTCGCGGTCGAGGGCGTGCCGCTGGCCGCCGAGGAGGCCACCGAGCCGGAGAAGAACGTGCCCAAGGGCATCATCGTCGCCATGCTGCTGCTGGTGGTGACCGGCGCGGTGGTGCTGTTCCTGGTGACCGGCGCGCTCGGCGCCCAGGGCGCGTCGGCCTCGGGCAATCCGCTGGTCGAGGCGCTCGGTGACAGCCCGGCCGCCAAGGTCGTCAACTACATCGGCCTGGCCGGCCTGGTGGCCAGCTTCTTCTCCATCGTCTACGCCTACTCCCGCCAGACCTTCGCCCTCTCGCGCGCCGGCTACCTGCCGACCAGCCTGTCGGTGACCAACTCCCGCAAGGCGCCGGTGCTGGCGCTGATCGTGCCGGGCGTCATCGGCTTCGCCCTCTCGCTCACCGGCGAGGGCGCGATGCTGCTGAACATGGCCGTGTTCGGCGCGGCCGTGAGCTACGTGCTGATGATGGTGAGCCACATCGTGCTCCGGGTCCGCGAGCCGAACATGCCGCGCCCCTACCGCACCCCCGGCGGCATCGCGACCACGGCGTTCGCGCTGGTCATCGCGGCCGCGTCGGTGGCGGCGACCTTCCTGGTCGACCCGAAGGCCGCGCTGTTCACCCTCGGTGTGTTCTGCGCCTTCATGGCCTACTTCGGCCTCTACAGTCGCCATCACCTGGTCGCCAAGTCGCCCGACGAGGAGTTCGCGGCGCTGGCGAAGGCCGAACAAGAACTCGAGTAGCCGCAGCCAGACGTGCGGGGGGGGCCCCCCCCCCCCCGCCCCCCCCCACCCCCCAAGGAGG
>NZ_JARWOJ010000366.1 GCF_029868625.1 Nocardia neocaledoniensis
TGACCCCCACCTCCGAACGGCGTGCCCCCACCACCAGGGTCACGCCGTTCCGCAATTCCCGGCACCCGCCACCGGGGGCCGGGGGGGCGGGGCCGTCCGGGAGCGGGGCGGGGGTGCGGGGGGCGGCGGCGCTCAGGGTGGGCCCCGCCGCGATCGCCCCTTCGGTGAGGGCGCGGCCGAATCCGCTACTCGCGCCGGTGATCAGCCAGATCTGCGGGGTGCTCATCGAGTTCTCCTCCGTGTGGGTGCCGTCGATGTTTCCCCGGCGCCGAGGTGCCGTCCAATACCCGTTGTGATAACCAAGGGTTATGGATGTCCACGGGCGCGATCTGCGGTACTTCGTCGCGGTCGCCGACCAGCTGAACTTCACCGCGGCCGCCGCGAGTCTCTACATCTCCCAGCCGGCGCTGAGCAAGCAGATCCGCAAACTCGAAAGCCAGGTCGGCGCCTCGCTTTTCGTACGTGCCGCGCGCTCGGTGAGCTTGACCGCCGTCGGGGCGGCCCTGCTGCCGCGGGCGCGGGAAGTCCTCGCCGCCTGGGAAGCGGCTGAAGCCGCCGTGGACGCGGCGAAGGCCGCCGAGCGGGCGGTGCTCTCGATCGGCATCAGCACCAGCCCCGGCCGCGGCATCCTGCCCGCAGTCCGGTCACGCTTCGCGACCAGCTTTCCCGACGCGAAAACCGTTCTACGCCAAGTTGGTTGGGAGGATCCGACCGCTGGTCTCGCCGCCGGGGAAGTCGACGTCGCCTTCGTCTGGCTTCCGTTGGCCGACAGCGCGCGCTACCGCTGGCTGGTGGTGGCCACCGAACCGCGGCTGCTTGCCCTCCCGCGATCGCATCCCCTCGCCGCGCGCGAGACCATCGCCTTCACCGACCTGCTCGACGAGCCCTTCCTCGCCTTGCCGCCCGCGGCGGGCGTGCTGCGCGACTACTGGCTCGCCCTCGATGAGCGCGCGGGCCACCCGCCGGTCATCGGTGCCGAGGTGGCGAGCACGGAGGAGACCTACGAGGCGCTGGTCAACGGTGACGGCGTGGTGCTGCTCGCCACCGGCAACGCCGCGCTGGTCGCCCACGAGGGCGTCGTCACCCGGCCGGTCACCGGCCTGCGTCCCTGCGAACTTGCGCTGGCCTGGCGCCGCGACGACACCCGGCCCCTGGTCCACGGCTACGCGCGGGCGTGCGCCCAGGCGACCGCGCACCGGCGCTGAGTACCGCGCCCGGCGGTTACCTCCGCGCCCGAGCGGAAGGCCGGGCCGCCGGTGAACTCCGGCGACGCGGCCCGTGTCGACCCGATCACATGCCCGCGGCGATGAATCCGCCGATCGCACCACCGATCACGCAGCCGACCACGGCGCCCACCAGGAAGAACCAGATCCCGATGAGGATGCCGATGGCGCAGCCGATTGCGACGCCGGCGACGATGGAGCCGGTCGTCGCTGCCTGATGCAGGCCGAGCACCGCGGGCGCGGTGGCCGCGGCGGCGGGCGACGGTGCGGGTGCGCTGACCGGGGTGAGGGTCAATACCCGCGCGCTGCTGTCGAGAGCGGGCGCCACGGTGACGCTCTGCCCGGTCTCCATGCGCAGCGTCGTCGGAATGGCACCGACCACCGCGCCGTTGTCGGCGAAGACAGTGACCGTGCCGTCGCCGAGTTCGAAGCGACCCGCGACGAGGTCGATGGTCGCCGCCGAATGATCCGCCGCCAGCGTCGTCGTGTAGGCCAGTGGCCCGTCGGTCGCGCTGAAGACCAGATCCCTGCCCACTTGGGCTTGTCCGTTCGCCATGGCCGTGCTGACACCGGTGGCCGCGATGGCGAAGATCGCCGTTGCCACCAGTTTGTTGACGATCATTGTTTCGTCCTTTTGTCCGATACTTTTCGTTGTCGCCCCCCGACAGCGGCACCGGATATCTGGATTATCCGCTCTGCCCAGCGGTGTAGTCCAGAGTGAAAGGCCAGTTCAAAGCGGGTTTCTGGTCTTTTTTCAATGGCGCCCCAGCGCGATGCGCAATTGGCCGAGCAGCACTTTCGCCGCGGGGCCGCCGGGGCGATCGGTGCGCCAGGCCAGCGCGAG
Organism: Nocardia neocaledoniensis; assembly: GCF_029868625.1. GTDB lineage: Bacteria > Actinomycetota > Actinomycetes > Mycobacteriales > Mycobacteriaceae > Nocardia > Nocardia neocaledoniensis_A. The sequence continues at coordinate 2,068 of NZ_JARWOJ010000366.1, forward strand.
CCGGCCTCGAATTCGTGGTTCGACGATGGCGAGGGCGCGGACACCGAACGCGGCGGCCTCCGCCGCGGTGAGCGCGGGCACGACGGCGGTGCCGAGACCGTGGGCGGCCAGCCGTAGCAGCAGTGGGGGAGCGCTGGCTTCGAAGGCGATATCGGGAGTGAAACCCGCTGCGGCACAACTTCTTTCGAAGATGCCACGCAGGCCGGTGCCGCGCGGGAGGCAGCTCAGGCGGCGCTGGGTCAGGGCCGCGAGGCTGATCGTGCCCGCCGACTCGCCGGGGTCCACGGGGGCGTCCAGGGCGACAGCGGCGACCACCGGAACCTCCAGGATCACTTCGAGCCCGATCTCCGGACTCGTCGGGGCCCCGGTCAAACCGATCAGCGCGATGTCGAGTTCGCCGCGTTCGAGGGCGGCGAGCATCCGCTCGGCGGTGTCCTCGGTGAGACTGATGCCGACCTGCGGGTGGTCGTGATGGAAATCGGCCAGGACGGGCGCGATGTCGAATTCGTCGGACGCGGCGCCGGAGATCACCCCGAGGCGGACGTGGCCGCGCAGCAGGCCGGTGAACTCCTGCACCGTCTCGCCGATCCGATCGGCGGCCGCGAGCGCGGCGCGCGCGTGCGTGAGCACCGCCGACCCGACCTCGGTGGGTGTGACGGTGCGGGCGCCGCGATCGAGCAGTCGTTGCCCGAGCTCGCGTTCGAGCTGCCTGATCTGGGCGCTGAGGCCGGGTTGGGTGAGGTGCAGGCGCTCGGCGGCACGGGTGAACCCGCCCTCCTCGACGACGGTCACGAAGTATCGGAGCTGCCGCAGTTCCATCAGCCGACCATAACAACTGATTATCGATATCAGAAGAGCTATCTGTTGTACTTATGGACCGGACGGCGGCATCGTCGATGACATGACCCAGAACGCCCTCCGCACTCCCGATTCCGCCCATTTCACCGGACCGATCTTCGCTCCGGACGATCCCGGGTACGCCGCCGAACTCGCGGGCTTCCAGACCGCCTACACCCACCGGCCCGCGCTCGTGGTCGGGGCTGTCCACGTCGAGGACGTGCGCGCGGCCGTGGAATACGCCGCCCGCCACGACCTTCCGGTGGCCGTGCAGGCGACCGGCCACGGACTCTCGGTGCCCGCCGACGGCGGGGTGCTCATCACCACGGGGCGGATGGACGCGATCACCGTCGATCCGCACACCCGCACCGCCCGCGTCGGCGCCGGCGTGCGGGCGGGCGCGCTGGTCGAGGCGGCGGCCCGGCACGGGCTGGCGCCGCTCAACGGTTCCTCGCCGTCGGTGGGTGTCGTCGGCTACGTGCTCGGCGGCGGCCTCGGCCTGCTAGCCCGCGAATTCGGGTACGCGGCCGACCATGTGCGTTCGATCGACCTCGTCACCGCGGACGGGCGCGTGCGCACCCTGACGCCCGGGGACGAGCTGTTCGGCCACGTGCTGGGCTCCGGCGGCAACTTCGGCGTGGTGACCGGCCTGGAACTCGACCTCGTCCCGGTCACCGAGGTGTTCGGCGGGCAGCTGATCTTCGACACCCCGCTCGTGGACACCGCGCTGGAGACCTGGCGGCAGTGGACCGAGACGGTCCCCGACACCCTCACCTCGACGGTGGCGGTCCTCACCTACCCGGACATCCCGCCGATCCCGGAGCCCTTGCGCGGCAGGCACATCGCCTCGGTCCGCGTCGCGTACACCGGGTCGGCGGCCGAGGGGGAACGCCTCGTCGCCCCGCTGCGGGCGGTCGGCGAGCGGCTGCGCGACGACCTGCGCACCATGCCCTATACCGAGTCCCACACGATCCACAGCGATCCGGATTTCCCGCACGCCTACGCCGCCACCAACGCGCTGCTGTCCGAGCTGAGCGCGGAGGGGCTCGCGGCGCTGCGCGCGCTCACCGCACCCGGCGGGCCGGTCGACGCGGTCGTCGACATCCGGCACCTCGGTGGCGCGCTGGCAAGGGGCGGCGCGGCCACGATCGACCACCGCGACGCCGCCTACCTCGTGCGCGTCATCACCGGCGCCGAGGGCGCCACCGCGCCCGCCGAGCTCGCCGCGGTGCGAGAAGCATTGGCGCCCTGGACGATCGGCCACAGTCTCAACTTCCTCTACGGTGCCGGTGCTGCGGCGGGACCGGAGCAGACCGCCGCGGGCTACGCACCCGAGACCTATGCGCGCCTGGTGGCCGCGAAGTCGGTCCACGATCCGCGCAACATGTTCCGCCTCAACCGCAATATCGCTCCGGCCTAGGAGGTTTCGTCGGCCCGCCTTGTCGATTCGCCCGGTCTCTACTATCTTGGTGATATCACTCAGATATCGGGAGGATGTCATGGAACTGCGGTCCGCTGCCCGCGTCAATGGATTCGTCGTCTTGCTGGGGTGGCTGTTGTTCACCCTCTTGTTCGGCGGTGCCGCCGTGCTGGCGTTCATCTCGGCCGCCAAGCACGACGGTGGCGCGCTCGCCTGGGCGGGTGCGGTGGCCGCGGTGGTCGCCGTCGTCGTCGTGGCGCTGCTCGCCACGGGGCTGATCATCGTGAACCCCAACGAGGCCAAGGTCATCACCTTCTTCGGCCGCTACATCGGTTCGGTCTCCGAGCCCGGGTTCTTCTCGGTGGTCCCGCTCACCGATCGCAAGTCGATCTCGTTGCGGGTGCGCAACTTCGAGACCCAGAAGCTGAAGGTCAACGACGCCGACGGCAATCCGGTCGAGATCGCCGCGGTCGTCGTCTACAAGGTGGTCGACAGCTTCAAGGCGGCCTTCGCGGTGGACGACTACGAGGAGTACGTCGAGACCCAGTCCGAGGCGGCGGTGCGGCACCTCGCGACCACCCACCCGTACGACGCGCACGACGACGACCGCACCAGCCTGCGCGACGGCGCCGAGGTGGCCGAGGAACTCACCGTCGAACTGCGCGAGCGCACCCTCACCGCGGGCATCGAGGTCATCGAGGCCAGGATCACCCACCTCGCCTACGCCCCCGAGATCGCCCAGGCGATGCTGGTCCGTCAGCAGGCCGCCCAGGTGGTCGCGGCCAGAGTCAAGATCGTCGAGGGCGCCGTCGGCATGGTCGGTCTTGCTCTGGATCGCCTCGCCGAGGCCGGCACCGTCGAGCTGGACGAGGAGCGCAAGGCCGCCATGGTCTCGAACCTGCTCGTGGTGCTCTGCGGCGATCGCGCTACCCAGCCGGTCGTGAACACCGGATCCCTCTACGCCTGAGGTCCGATGACCGTGCCGAAGAAGGAACCCAAGAAGGTCCTGCTGCGGCTCGACCCGGCCGTCCACGAGGCGATCGCCAAGTGGGCGGCCGACGACCTGCGCAGCGTCAACTCCCAGATCGAATACGCGCTGCGCCTGGCGCTCGAACAGGCGGGCCGTCGGCCCAGGTGACCTTCGGCGGGCTGTGGATGCTCGATGAACCGGATCGGGCGGTCAGTTGATGCCGAGGACGCGGGAGAGGAGGCGCTGGCGGGTTCTGGTCGAGGACTTGGCGAGAACGGCCTTCACGTGGTCGTTGACCGTGTGCTCGGAGAGCACGAGTTCGGCGGCCAGCTCGTGGGAGTCGAGGCCGGTCGCGAGGAGGGTGAGGACCTGGGACTCGCGCAGGGACAGGCCGTGAGCGCGGGCGAACAGGTCGAGGCGCTCGGTCGCGGTGCTCGGCTCGAGGGCCACGGCGATGTCGTGGTCGCCGATGCGGTCGGCCTTGACCGTGATCCAGCGGTTGCCACCGAGGTGGATCCGGGACGTGGCCGGACCGATCGGCACGCCCGCCTCGGCGGCCAGCAGGGCGGCGCCCGCGTTGTAGACCGAGGCGGGCACCGGCGGGACGGGCTCGTCGGGCGGAAGCAGCCGCAGCAGGGCCGCCGCGGCGGCCGCGGTCTGGGAGCGCACGCGCAGGGCGCCGTCGAGCAGGACCACCGCGGGACCCAGCGGCGGCAGCTGGGCGTCCGGCTCGACGAAGGTGGCGCTGACGGCGCGGCGCAAGGCGACGGTGACGCTGGCGGTCAGCGCGGTGAGTTCGGTGAGTTCTGCTCTGGTGAAAGGGGATTGGTCGACGCGGAGCAGTTCGAGGAAGCCCCAGCAGCCGTAGCGATCGGCGAAGGTGAGCGTGGCCGAGTCGGTGATTCCGAGCGTGCGCTGGGCGGTGCGCCACAGCAGGGAACGATCCGGATCGCCCTCGGTGGCACCGAGCAGGGAGTGGGCGCCGGTGCCGCGCACCGTATCCCAGCGATTGAGTGACGTGAGGTAGCGGGCCCGGATCAGCTCCGGCAGCCCGGACATGTCGAGGCCGGGAACATCGGCGAGCGGAGCCGTCGCGACCGCCGTGACCGGGTCGGTGAGCGCGAAGACATGGCCGCTGAACGGCATCGACAGCCGTATCTCGGCCAGCACGAGCTCACGCAGTCGTTTGGCGGAATGATCCGCGCGGGCCATGCGGCTGACCCGGTCGGCCAAGGCGCTCGGCACCGGGCCAGTCTACGGCGAAACCCCCAGGATCAGGGATGTTCACGGCGCCTGCCCGGGGCCGACACTCGAACCATCCCATTCGGCCCTGCCACGGAGGCGACCATGACCACCACCCTGCACATCGACAACACCGTGCGCGACTACGACACCTGGAAGGCGGCCTTCGATCAGTACGCGCGCTTCCGCTCCGACCACGGCGTGCGCACATACCGGATCGGGCGCGTCGACAGCGAACCCGTCCGTGTCCTGGTCGACCTCGATTTCGACGACCGCGCCGGGGCCGAGGCGTTCCGCGTCGCGCTGTCCGCCGTGCTGGCCACCCCGCGCAGTCGCGCCATGGTGATCAGTCACGAATCCTGGCTGGCCGACGTGGTCGAAGAGCGTGCGTAGGCTCGAGCGACGCGCCCTACGGCGCACGGGGACAACTGAACTCGATCTCGCCGGTAGGTTGTTGCGGTGCCCATCTCATTCGACATTCGTGGAATGCAGCAGTTGGACAGCACGACCTGGGGGGATCCAGCCACTCGTGATGTCGTCGCGATGACCTATGTCCACGGCACGCCCGACCTGCCGGCCCGCCTGCACGATCTGCCGCGACTGCGCAGGCGGCTGGCCGAACACCACGCCAGGACCGGCTGCCTGATCGAGGCGTTCGTGGTGTGGGTCGACAGCCTGCCCGCGCTGCTGCGGGTGGAGAAGACCCGGATGCCGGGCTCACCGGTCGGGCTCGTGTTCGCCGCGTCGATCGTGGTGCCGCGCGACCGGTGCAGCGCCGTCTTCCAGATCATCTGCCCCGAGACGGGCGCGCCGGGGGTGCGCGAGGCCGTCGTCGGCACTCGCGTGCGCCCGGCCGAGATGTACCCGCCGCATCCGTACGCGCCGGGCCTGCGGGGGCGCCTGCCGTACACGCTCTCCGACGACATCCGCTACGACGAGGCCTTTCCCGACCACCCGCTGACCCGGGCCCGCCGCTGGATCGCCGACACGGTGCCCCAGGTGCGCGTCGACCCGAGCTTCGCGGCGCTGCCGGAGTTCTAGCGCGGCTTCTCGGTGACGAAGATGGCCGTACCGGGGAAGATCTGCCCGCGCAGCGGCGACCACTGTCCCCATTCCCGGTCGAGCCATTCGGGCCAGTCCGGCTCGACGATGTCGAGCAGCGTCAGCCCGGCGCCGACGATCTCACGGACACGATCGCCGATCGTGCGATGGTGCTCGACATAGGTCGGCTCGCCGTCGCCGTCGACCTCGACATAGGGCGTGCGGTCGAAGTAGGGGATGGTCGCGGTGAGCCCGCCCCGGCCGGGATCGTCGGGGAAGATCCAGCGCATCGGATGGTTCACCGAGAACACCCAGCGCCCGCCCGGCTTCAGCACCCGGGCGACCTCCCGCATCACCAGCGCGGAGTCGGCGACGAAGGGGACACCGCCGAAGGCCGAACAGGCCAGATCGAACGACGCGTCGGCGAAGGGCAGAGCCTCGGCGCCCGCCTGCACCAGCGGCACCCGCGGCCCACCGCGATCCATCGCCGCGACGCCGCGCACCAGCATCCCCATCGAGATGTCGAGGCCGACGGGATGCGCTCCCTGGCCCGCCAGCCAGCGCGAACACGGCGCCGAACCGCAGCCGATCTCGAGCACGGTGCGTCCGCTCAGTTCGCCGAGGAACGCCATGTCGCCCTCGTGCAGGCCCTCGGGACACCACACGAACTCGCCGCCGGGGGAGTCGACGCCGAGGAAGTCGGCGTGGGTCTGGTGATACTGGTCGGCATCGGCGTCCCACCAGCGTCTGCTGGCCCGCTCGCTGGCCGCGGAACCGATCTTGGTCCGGGCGGTCGCGGTGGTTCCCAGCAGCGCGTTGGCCTGCGCGTGGCGTTCGTCATCGGACACGGCGACCAGGGTATCGGCGTGGTGCGGGGGGTGGTTTGCCCGGCTCGGCAGGCGTGCCGTACGCTGAGGCACGCGAGTGTCTTTCGAGGACCACTGTGCGCCGGGGTTGAATGCGTACGGTATCCGATGACGGAGTCGCCCGTGCTGAGTTCGATCACCAGCAAGTGTGGCGGTCCGTGCGATACTTACCCGGTATCCTTCGTCGCCTCGTCGCGGTGATCTCGCAGCGTACCGAAAGTTCCAATGTCCGCAACCGACCACAATCCGTCCGGAGCAAATCCACATATGCCCACCACCGTCACCTCGCCGCAGGTAGCCGTCAACGACATCGGCTCCGCCGAGGATTTCCTCGCCGCCATCGACGCCACGATCAAGTACTTCAACGATGGCGACATCGTCGAGGGAACCATCGTCAAGGTCGATCGTGACGAGGTCCTGCTCGACATCGGTTACAAGACCGAAGGCGTCATCCCCTCCCGCGAACTCTCCATCAAGCACGATGTCGACCCCAACGAGGTCGTTTCCGTGGGCGATGAGGTCGAGGCCCTGGTTCTCACCAAGGAGGACAAGGAAGGCCGCCTGATCCTGTCGAAGAAGCGGGCGCAGTACGAGCGCGCGTGGGGCACGATCGAGGAGCTCAAGGAGAAGGACGAGGCCGTCAAGGGCACCGTCATCGAGGTCGTCAAGGGCGGCCTGATCCTCGACATCGGTCTCCGTGGCTTCCTGCCCGCCTCGCTCGTCGAGATGCGTCGTGTCCGCGACCTCCAGCCGTACGTCGGCAAGGAGATCGAGGCCAAGATCATCGAGCTCGACAAGAACCGCAACAACGTGGTCCTGTCGCGCCGCGCCTGGCTCGAGCAGACCCAGTCCGAGGTTCGTTCCGAGTTCCTGCACCAGCTGCAGAAGGGCCAGGTCCGCAAGGGTGTGGTCTCCTCGATCGTCAACTTCGGTGCCTTCGTGGACCTGGGCGGCGTCGACGGTCTGGTGCACGTCTCCGAGCTGTCCTGGAAGCACATCGACCACCCGTCCGAGGTCGTCGAGGTCGGCAACGAGGTCACCGTCGAGGTTCTCGACGTCGACCTGGACCGCGAGCGCGTCTCCCTCTCGCTCAAGGCCACCCAGGAAGACCCGTGGCGTCAGTTCGCCCGGACCCACGCCATCGGCCAGATCGTGCCCGGCAAGGTCACCAAGCTGGTTCCGTTCGGTGCGTTCGTGCGCGTCGAAGAGGGCATCGAGGGCCTGGTCCACATCTCCGAGCTGGCCGAGCGCCACGTCGAGGTCCCGGACCAGGTTGTCGCCGTCGGCGACGACGCGATGGTCAAGGTCATCGACATCGACCTGGAGCGTCGCCGGATCTCGCTGTCGCTGAAGCAGGCGAACGAGGACTACCACGCCGAGTTCGACCCGTCGAAGTACGGCATGGCCGACAGCTACGACGACGCGGGCAACTACATCTTCCCCGAGGGCTTCGATCCCGAGACCAACGAATGGCTCGAGGGCTTCGACAAGCAGCGGGAAGAGTGGGAAGGCCGCTACGCCGAGGCCGAGCGTCGCCACAAGATGCACACCGCGCAGATGGAGAAGATGGCGGCCGACGCCGCCGCCGAGGCCGCCAACGGCGGTGCCACCTCGGGCAACTACTCCTCCGAGAGCGGCTCGCAGGCCTCCTCCGGCCCGGTCGAGTCCGCCGGCGGTTCGCTCGCCAGCGACGCGCAGCTCGCGGCTCTGCGGGAGAAGCTCTCCGGCAACGCCTGATTCGGGTAGAGCAGTACCGAAGGGCCCCCGCCCCCCCGCCCCGGGGGGGGGGGGGGGTTAGGGGGGGCCCCCCGGGGGCCCCCCCCCCCCCCCCCAACAGCCGGCGGGCGGCGGCGGGAGACGCCGGCCCCCCCGGGGGGGGGGGGGGGGGGGGAC
>NZ_JARWOJ010000367.1 GCF_029868625.1 Nocardia neocaledoniensis
CACCCCGTTGACGAGGTGGCTGGACAACTTGCCTTCCGGCATGGCCTTCACCGCGATGGAGATGAGGCGCTTGCCGCCCGGCGACTGGCGCGCGTCCCCGCCCCCCCGGGGGGCCGCGGCCTGTTCCCCCCTGGCGCGCACCCGGCCGATGGGCAGGGTGTTCTGGGCGTCGGAGGAGGGCACGGGCCAGACCGTATCAATCGAATCCGGGCGCGACGGTCAGGTCGAGCGTTTCGGTCAACGCGCAGAGAGATTCGGTCATCGCAGCCGGGGGTGCGCGCTCCCTACCGTCGAGTCAGGCACTGCCCAACGACGCGCACAGGAGAGACAGCCGTGGCCGACAACGAGGGTTTCAACCTCGATCACCTAGACACTTGGGGCGAGGAACAGCGGTTCAAGGTCGACGCCGAGCAGACCATCGCGTACGCCGAAGCCACCAACGACCCCATCGCGCAGCACCTGGACGGTACCTACGCGCCGCCGGTCTTCGCGGTGGTTCCCGCGATGGTCATGATGGCCGACGCCACCATGTCGGTGGTCCCCGACGAACTGATGATGCGAATCCTGCACGGGGAGCACGACTTCCGGCTCCACCGGCCGATCGTGCCCGGCGAGACCCTGACGGTGCGCGCCAAGCCGATCGGCGTGGAGGGCAAGTCGTCGGGCGTCGTGGTGACCACGCTGATGGAGACCCGCGGCGAAAGCGGCGATCTGGTCAACGAGCAGTACTTCATCGGGTTCTTCCGGGGCGGACAGTTCGAGGGGTCTGTCGGAACAACCAGTCCGGACCACGCCTTCGACGAATCACTGCGCGCCCGCGAGGCCGACTTCACCACGGTGCAGAAGTTCGACGAGGACCAGACCTTCCGCTACTCCGGGCCCGCCGAGGATCCGATGCCGATTCACCTCGACGACGACTTCGCGCGGGCGATGGGGTTGCCCGGCATCATCATTCACGGTCTGTGCACGATCGCCTTCACCTCGCACGCGCTGATCACCGAGATCAGCCCGCAGGACCCGACGCGGCTCAAGCGTCTGGCGGTGCGACTGACCAAACCCGGTCTGCCGCTGGAGACCATCACCACCAGCGTGTGGCGCAAGGGAGTGGTGGGCGACCGCGAGGTCTACGCCTACGAGACGGCGGGCGACGAGAAGCCGGGCAAGTTCCTCATCACCGACGGCCTGGCCGAGTTCGCCACCGCCTGAGCCGCGCCAACTTTCAGGAGTGATCATGTCCAACAGAGTGTTCGTCGTCGGCGTCGGCATGACGAAGTTCGAGAAGCCGGGCCGCCGGGAGGGCTGGGACTACCCGGCCATGGCCAAGGAATCCGGCACCAAGGCGCTCGCGGACGCCGGAATCGAGTACAGCGCGGTGGGCGAGGCCGCCGCGGGCTATTGCTACGGCGACTCGACCAGCGGCCAGCGCGCGATCTACGAACTCGGGATGACCGGTATCCCGATCGTGAACGTCAACAACAACTGTTCCACCGGATCCACCGCGCTCTACCTCGCGGCCAGGGCCATCCGGGGCGGTTTCGTGGACTGCTCGCTGGCCATCGGCTTCGAGAAGATGCAGACCGGTTCCCTGGAGTCGCAGTGGAACGACCGTGAACAGCCGCTCATGAACCACATCCAGGCGCTGGCCGAACTGCGGGACTTCGCCATGCCGGTGGCGCCGTGGATGTTCGGCGCGGCGGGTGTCGAGCACATGGAAACCTATGGCTCAACGCCCGAGCACTACGCCAAGATCGCCGAGAAGAACCACCGGCACTCGGCCAACAATCCGTACGCGCAGTTCCAGGACGTGTACACCCTCGACGAGGTGCGCGAGGCCAAGATGGTCTACGAGCCGCTGGGGATGACCCGGTTGATGTGCTCGCCGACCTCCGACGGCTCCGCCGCCGCCGTGCTCGCCAGTGAGCGTTTCGTCGACGAGCACGGGCTCGGCGATCGGGCGGTCGAGATCGTCGGCCAGGCCGTGGTCACCGACCTGGAATCCAGTTTCACCGCTGAGACCGCCCGCGCGCTGGTCGGCATCGACATGACCGCGGCCGCCGCGCGCCAGGTGTACGAGCAGGCCGGAATCGGGCCCGAGGACGTCGACGTCATCGAACTGCACGACTGCTTCGCGCCCAACGAACTGCTCACCTACGAGGCGCTGGGGCTGGCGGCCGAGGGCGAGGGCCACAAACTCATCGACAACGGCGACACCACCTACGGCGGTCGCTGGGTGGTCAACCCCTCCGGCGGCCTGATCTCGAAGGGCCACCCGCTCGGCGCGACCGGCCTGGCGCAGTGCGCCGAGATGACCTGGCAGTTGCGCGGTGAGGCCGAACAGCGGCAGGTGGTCTCGGCCGCCGCCGCCTCCGGTGTCGCGCTGGCGCACAACATCGGGCTCGGTGGCGCGTCCTTCGTCACCGCCTACCGCCCCGCGAACCGCTGACGCGCGGACGCGGCACCACAGATCCGTTCCATCACAACGCATCAGGAGAAAAGATCATGGCCAAGGCCAACGTTTCCAAGGAATTCCCCGTCGCACAGGACAAGCTGTGGGCGGCGATCTCCGACCCGCGCCGGTTCGAGGAATGGCTGACGGTGCACACCAAGTGGAAGTCCGAGCCGCCGGCCCAGCTCTCGCAGGGCGCAACCATGGCCGAGGTGCTGACCATCATGGGGATGGCCAACACCATCGATTTCACGGTCGAGACCTACGACGCTCCCCACACCACGAAGTTCTCCGGCACCGGGATGGCGGGCGCGAAGATCAGCTTCACCCTGTCCGTGGCGGCCGACGGCGCCGACGCGTCCACCGCCACCATCGACGCCGAGTTCATCAGCCAGATGATGGTCGGCGCGATCGGCGGCGCGATCGAGCGCGCCACCACCAAGGAACTGACCGCCTCGCTGGACAAGCTCGCCGCGCTCGTCGGCTGAGTCCCCGGCACCTTCTACACAGACGGAGAAACCCATGGGTTCAATGGAGAACCGTGTCGCCGTGGTCACCGGCGCGGGACGCGGCATCGGCCGTGAGCACGCCCTGCTGTTTGCCCGCGAGGGCGCGAGCGTGGTCGTCAACGATCTCGGCGGCGGAAACGACGGCAGCGGTACCGACACCGGTCCGGCCCAGGAGGTGGTGGCCGAGATCCGCGCCGCGGGTGGGTCGGCCGTCGCCAACACCGACAACATCGCGACCTGGGCCGGCGCGCAGAACCTGGTGCAGCAGGCGATCTCGGAATTCGGCGGCCTCGACATCGTGGTGAACAACGCGGGCATCCTGCGCGACGGCTTCGTCGCGGGCATGGATGAGGCGCAATGGGATTCGGTCATCGCGGTCCATCTCAAGGGACACTTCGCGGTGCTCCACCACGCCGCCGCCTACTGGAAGGACCAGAGCAAGGCGGGCACGCCGGTCAACGCCGCGGTGATCAACACCGCCTCCGCGTCGGGCACCTTCATGCCCAACCCGGGACAGGCGAACTACGGCGCCGCCAAGGCGGGCATCGCCGCGCTCACCGAGGTCGCCGCGGTGGAGCTGGAGCGCTACGGCGTGCGGGTGAACGCCATCGCGCCGGTCGCGCGTACCCGGCTCACCCTGGCCACCCCCGGCATGGGCGCGATCTTCGCCGAGGAAGTGGACGAGGGCGAGTTCGACGCGTTCAGCCCGGCCAACATCGCGCCGGTCGTCGCCTACCTGGCCGGCACCGACTGCCCGCTCACCGGCAAGGTGCTGGCGGTGCAGGGTGGCGCCATCTCGCTGCTGCAGGGCTGGACCACCAAGGAGACGGTGGAGACCGACGGGCCCTGGCTGCTGGACAAGCTGCCCGCGCAGCTGAACCACTGGTCCAAGGCCGAGTAGTGATCGGCGAACGGCGTGCGGGTTACGCCGGATATCGCACCCGTGAGCTGTTTGTCGAAGGCGCGGGGCCGAAGCTGGTGCTGGTGCACGGCTTCGGCCACCCCGCACCCTGTTGGCGGCCGGTCCTGGAGCGCTGCGCCCGTGCCCACCGGCCGGCCGTCGCGATCGATCTGCCCGGCTTCGGGCTGGCGGACCCGCTGGCGCCCGGACCGGCGCTGCCCCAGCTGGTTCGCTTTCTCGAGGCCGTCGTCACCGCCCAGGGGGCGAGCGCGCCCGTGGTGCTGGTGGGCAATTCGCTCGGTGCTGCCACGGCGGTGCGCATGCTCGACACCGTGCCGGGACTGCCGGTCCGCGGACTGGTGGCCCTCGATATCGCCACCGACCAGTGGACTCCGCTGGTGAAGACGCTGCTGGTCGCCGACGGCCGGGCCTTCACGGCGGCGGCCGGATTGCCGCTGCCCCGGCTGCTGCAAGGCTCCGCGTCCAGGCGGGTGGTGGCCCGGCTGCTGTACGGCGATCCCCGCGCGGCCGACCCGGCGATGGTGCGGATGCTGGCCGACCAGTTCTCCACCCGCACCGGGCGACGCGAGCTGGCCCGTCTCGCCACCCGCTTGAAGGCGGAGGTGTCGGCGGCCGCCCGGACCGGCGACATCGCCTGTCCCACCATCGTGGTGCACGGTCGGCGCGATCTGGTGGTCGCCCCGGCCGCCAGCCGCAATCTGCACGCGGCCGTACCGGGCAGCCGTCTCGTCCTGCTCGACGGCATCGGCCACTGCCCGCATCTGGACGCCCCCGACGACATCGTCGCGCTGGCGACCGAACTCGCGGGACCGATGCACACCGCACACGCCGGCACCGCGTGACTTCGATCTGCGATCAGTGAGGAACAACCATGACGGATACAGCGGCCGCGGTACGCGGCAAGGTTGTCGCGATCACCGGCGGCGCCCGCGGCATCGGGCTGGCGACCGCCACCGCCCTGCACCGGCTGGGCGCGCACGTCGCGATCGGCGACATCGACGAGCAGGCGGTACGGGCGTCCGGGAAGTCGCTCGGACTCGAGGTGTACGCGACACTCGATGTGACCGACCCGGATTCGTTCGAGGCCTTCCTCGACGAGGTGCAGACCCGGCTCGGACCGGTCGACGTGCTGGTGAACAACGCCGGCATCATGCCCGTCGGCCTGATCGCCGACGAGCCGGACGCGGTGACCCGGCGCATTCTCGACATCAACACCTACGGCGTCATCGTCGGAACGAAAGCGGCTGTGCGGCGGATGCTTCCGCGCGGCCGCGGCCATGTGATCAATGTGTCGTCGATGGCGGGCGAGACGTACACGGCGGGCCTGTCCACCTACTGCGCCAGCAAGTACGCCGTGATCGGTTTCACCGAGTCGGTGCGCGTGGAGCATCGCGGGAGCGGACTCGACTTCTCGCTCATGCTGCCGTCGTTCGTGAACACCGAGCTGACCGCGGGCACCAAGGGCATCCGGGGTTTTCGTAATGCCGAACCCGAGGACATCGCCGCGGGCATTCTCTCGCTCATCGCGCGTCCGCGCCCCAAGCTGCGCGTCAGCCGGGTGTTCGGCGCGGCGGTCGTGGCACAGAAGTTCCTGCCGCGCCGGGTCGGCGAGGCGCTGACCCGATTGCTGGGCGGTGAGCATGTCTTCACCGATGACGTCGATCCGGTGCAGCGCCGGGCCTACGAAGAGCGTGCCCGCGCGCAGGGCGACTGATCAGCCCGTACGACACCATCGTTCGATCACACGAGGACGCCAGCAATGACGAATCGGTCCATAGACCCCCAGCCCGCCACCATGTGCGAGGCGTTTCAAGAGACGGTGCGCCGCTACCCGGATGAGGTCGCGCTGCGCACGGTGGGTGGCGCGGTCACCCTCACCTGGCGGCAGTACGCGGATCGGGTGCGCAGGGTCGCGGCGGGCCTGGCGGGGCTGGGCGTCGCCCCGGGCGACACCGTGGCGCTCATGCTCACCAACCGACCCGAGTTCCACGTGTGTGATACCGCGGTCCTGCACCTCGGCGCGACCCCGTTCTCGATGTACAACACCAACCCGGCCGACATGCTGGCGTATCTGTTCGAGAACGCGGGCAACCGGGTGGTGGTCTGCGAGCGGCAGTTCCTGCCGACGGTGCTGGCCGCCCGCGAGCTCGGCGGCGCGGTCGAGCGCGTGGTGTGCGTCGACGACGCCGACGAGGAGTTCCCGGCCGGTGATGCCGCCGCTGGCGTGCTCACCCTCGATGACCTCGTCGCGGCCCCGGCCGACGGTTTCGACTTCGACGCGGCCTGGCGGGCGGTGGGTCCGGAGGACCTGCTCACCATCGTGTACACCTCCGGCACCACCGGCCCGCCGAAGGGCGTCGAGCTGACCCATCGCAACTTCATCGAGAACGCGCGCGTCATGGCGGAATTCGGTGGCATCGGGGCGGCCGATCGGGCCATCTCGTATCTGCCGGACGCGCATGCCGCCAACCGCTGGTTCGCCCACTACGGCGGCATCCTGTCCGGTGCCCAGGTCACCACGGTCGCGGACATGAAGACGATTCTCGCCGCGCTGACCGAGGTGCGGCCCACCCTGTTCCTCGGCGTTCCGCGCGTCTGGGTGAAGCTCAAGGCGGCGATCGAGGCCGGGCTCGACGAGGAGCCGAGCGCGCTCCGGCGGCGGTTGGCGTGGTGGGCGATCGAGGTCGGCCGCCACCGCGCCCGGCTGGCGTCGGCGGGCCGCTCGCCGAGCGCGCTGGACGCGGTGCGGTACGCGATCGCCGATCGGGTGGTGCTGTCGCGCGTGCGGGCGAAGCTGGGCATGGACCGACTGCGGATCGGTGTCACCGGGGCCGCGCCGATCCCGCCCGAGGTGCACGAATTCGTGCTGGCACTCGGAGTTCCGCTCAGTGAGGGCTGGGGAATGAGTGAATGCACGGCCGCCATCACGGTCAACCGGCTCGAGCGCATCAAGCTCGGTACCGTGGGAACCCCGGTGCCGGGGGCCGAGATCCGCATCGCCGAGGACGGTGAGGTGCTGGCCCGCGGCCCCATGGTGATGCGCGGCTACCGCGCCGATCCCGAGAAGACGGCGGAGACGATCGACGCCGACGGCTGGTTGCGCACCGGTGACATCGGCGAGATCGACGCCGACGGCTATCTGCGGATCGTCGACCGGAAGAAGGAACTCATCATCAACGCGGCAGGCAAGAACATGTCGCCGACCAATATCGAGAACACGCTCGCCGCCAACAGCCCGCTGGTGGGCGCCGCCGTCGTGATCGGCGATCAACGCCCCTACAACGTGGCGCTGATCTGCCTGGATCCCGATGCCGCCGCGGCCTTCGCCGCCAAGCACGATCTCGCTGACACCGCGGTCGCCACGCTGGCGGGCCATCCCGTCGTCCGCGAGGCCTTGCAGGCCGGAGTGGACACCGCGAACGCGAAACTCGCCCGGGTGGAACAGATCAAGAAGTTCACCGTCTTGACCGAGACGTGGGAACCGGGCAGCGCGTACCTCACCCCCACCGGCAAGCTCAAGCGCAAACCCATCGCCACCGACTACCGCGCCACCATCGATGACCTCTATCGATAGTCTCGCCGTCGACCCACCGCGCGCGGTCCTGCGCGCCCGCCGCCGCAGGCATCTGCTCGCGGCCGCGGGCGAGGTGTTCGCCCGGCAGGGCTACCACGCGGCGACCATGGACGAGATCGCCCACCGCGCCGGCTTCAGCAAACCGACGGTCTACGTGCAATTCCCGAGCAAGCTCGCGCTCTATCTCGAGGTTCTGCAGAACCACATCGACGACCTGATCGAGGTGGTGCGCACCGCCCTGCGTTCGACCACGGGCAATCGCGCGCGGGTGCACGCCGTGGTCGCCGCCTATTTCGACTTCGTCGACCACAACTCCGTGGGCTACCACCTGATCTTCGAATCGGACGCCACGATCGAACCCTCCGTCCAGTGGCGCGTCGGCAACGCCATCGACGCCTGCGTGACCGCGGCCGCCGATCTCATCGCCCACGATGGCGACCTCGATCCTTTCCGCGCCCGCATGCTCGCCGTCGGCATGGTCGGGGCCAGCCGCTCCGGTGCCGCGCACTGGGTCGAATCGAACCGCGAGATCCCCAAGGCGGTCGCGGTGCGGCTCACCGCCGAGCTGTGCTGGGGCGGACTGGCCGGGATCCCGCTGCGCGACGACCTGTGAGGGATGTCGCGAGCGTTCGGGTCAAGGGTGTGAGCGGCGCGATCATGGTCGGCCCGCACCCTACGAATCTACGTTTATGCGCAATTGGCTGCTGATAGGGGAATTCGATGTATGTCGGCACGTTCGCGGTCGCTCAACGCCTTTCGTCCGCTTTCTCGACCGGGGCGACGACACGATGAGGGCGCGATCAGCAGTAGGACGGTCGCCGGATATGGCGACCACCGATGAAGTGCCACTGTCGGCCGTCTTGCGCAAGAACTTCACCGATACCGTGGTGTCGGGATTGCGCACCACGGGCCGCCTGGTCCGGCTGTCGAGCGAATCGGTGAGTGGGGCCGCGAGCGATACCGTCCGCCGTCGATTCCCCTGGCAGGAGATGTTGCGGCAGGCCTGGTACCTGATCACCGTCACGACCTTGCCCGCGGTGCTCATGGCCGTGCCGTTCGGCGTCATCGTGTCCGTCCAGATCGGAAACCTGATCCATCAACTCGGCGCCGACTCACTGCTCGGCGCGGCCAGCGGGCTCGGGGTGATCAAGCAGGGGGCGCCCATCGCCACCGGGCTGCTGCTGGGCGGCGCGGGTGCGGCGGCCATCGCGGCCGATCTCGGCGCGCGCACCATCCGCGAGGAAGTCGACGCGCTGCGGGTGATGGGCATCAGTCCGGTACATCGGCTGGTGATTCCGCGCATGGCGGCCATGGTGCTGATCGCGCCGCTGCTCAACATCTTGATCATCGTCACCGGTGTGGTCGCGGGCTTCACGGTCGCGGTCGGCACCCAGGGTGCGGTATCCGGCAGCTACTGGGCCACTTTCGGTTCCTTCACCACGGTGACCGATATCGCGATCTCGCTGTTCAAGGCGGTGTTGTTCGGGTTCATCGTCGTCATGATCGCCTGCCAGCGCGGATTGGAGGCGCGGGGCGGGCCGCGCGGGGTGTCCGACGCGGTCAACGCCTCGGTCGTGTTGTCGGTGGTGGCGATCCTGGTGGTGAACCTGGTGATCACGCAGCTGGTCACCATGTTCGCGCCGACGAGGCTGGCGTGATGACGGCGACTCCCTACGCGCCCAGAGGGTTACGGCACGTCTACCGGATCGTGCGCCATCGCGAGCGGGCCCTCGCGCCGATCGACTCGGCCGGGTTCGTCCTCGGTTTCGTCTGGCAGGTGCTGTCCTCGATTCCCCTGACCCTGCGGCACTATCGCGCGCAGACCCTGCGCACCACCGCCGAATTGACTTGGGGCCGTGGCTCACTCATCGTCGGCGGTGGCACTCTGCCCATGCTGGTGGTGTTGGGTATCGTGCTCGGTGCCGGCATGGGGATCGAAGCGTTCGCGACGCTGAACATGATCGGGCTCGGACCGCTCACCGGCATCGTGTCCGCCTTCGCCAGCACCCGCGAACTCGCGCCCATCATCGCCGCCATCGGCTTCGCCGCGCAGGCGGGGTGCCGGATGACCGCCGAGATCGGTTCCATGCGCATCTCCGAGGAGATCGATGCCATCGAATGCCTGGGCTTGCGGTCGGTGCCGTTCGTCGTGACGACCCGGGTCATCGCCGGGGTGCTGGTGCTGGTGCCGTGCTTCGTGGTGACGCTGATCCTGGCGTATCTGTCGTGTGCCGCCGTGGTGGTCAGCGTGCACGGGCAGGCGGCGGGGGTCTACGCGCACTACTTCGACCAGTTCGTCAGCGGCGGCGACGTCCTGGCGGCGGTGGGCAAGGTGCTGGTGTTCGGGCTGGCGGTGATCCTGATCCACAGCTATCAGGGGTTCTTCGCCACCGGCGGGCCCGAGGGCGTCGGCATTGCCTCCGGGCGGGCCGTCCGCGCCAGTTTCGTCGCCATCATCGCCCTCGACATGGTGCTGAGCATCATGCTGTGGGGCTTCCACTCGTCGATCACTTTCACGGGGTAGACAGATGCCGAAATACGGAATGCCCGGCGTCGCCGTCGATGAACGGGTCTCGCGCAGAGCGGGATTCGCGGCCCTCGCGGTCGCGGCGGTGGTCACGGCGGCGGGGCTGGGCATCCAGTCCCTGCGCGCGGACGCGGGCATCGAGGTGGTGCTGCGCACTCCGCTGGTCGGGGACGGCGTGGTCACCGGAGCCGACGTCCGCCTCGACGGGGTCACGGTCGGCCGGATCGCCGACATCGCCGTCGACGAGCGCGGTTCGCCGCGCCTCACGCTCCGATTGGACGATACCCAGCTCGCCGGTCTGACCGACAGCCTGCTCGTGGACTACGCGCCGTCGAACATGTTCGGCATCAGCGAGGTCGAGCTGCGGCGCGGGCCCGGCGGAGCGCCGCTGCGCGACGGCGCGGTGGTCGACCTCGCCGGCGCCGAGGCGCACCGGGTCTCCGACGCCACCATGGGCGCGCTGATGCGCTCGCTCGCGGCGACCACCGACCAGGTGCTCACGCCACGGCTGACCGATCTGCTCACCCGCCTGGCCGGCGATCTGAAAGCCTTCACGCCGATCCTGGAGGCGGTGGTCATGCTCGGGCGTTCGGTGGCCGACACCCAGCGGCTGGACCCCTCGTACCTGATCGGCCGGTACGCCGACACCCTCGCCGGCGCCGCGCGATTCAGCGCGGGGACCATCGAACTGCTCGACCGGATCAACAACATCGAGGCGCTGCGCGGTGACCGACGAGCCTTCGACGGCGGCATCCAGATGATCGTCGAGCAACTCTTCGTGCCCGGTGTCTCCGAACTCGCGCTGAGCCTGCGACAGCACCTGGGCGGCTACGCCGAGATCCTGACACCCCTGCTCACGGCCGCCGCCGCGACCGTCGCCGACCCGCGACGATCGAGTGCGGAGGTACGCGCGCTGCTGGCGGGTGTCGATCGCTCCTTCGTCGACACCCCCGAGGGGCCGGTGCTGCGACTCGAGGTCGTCGTAAGCGCGATTCCGGTGCTCGCGCCGGTGCTGGGCGGTGGCCAGCGATGACATCCATTGCGGGAGTGAGCGTCCGGCTGGGGCTCTTCGCCGTCGGCATGGTGGTGCTGCTGGTCGGGGTGATCAGCGCCATCACCCGTCCGGTGCCCGGCGACACCGACACCTTCACCGCGATGTTCACCGACGCCAACGGCCTGAAAACCGGCGACGACGTGCGCATGTTCGGCGTGCAGGTGGGCAAGGTCGGCGAGATCGGGCTCAGCGGCGGGCAGGCCGAGGTGCGGATGAGCGTGCAGCGCTCGCATCCGGTGTACGACACCAGCACCCTGGTCATCCGGTACCAGTCACTGACGGGCCAGCGCTACCTCGACATCCGCCAGCCCGCCGTCGCCGGGCACCGGCTGGCCACCGGGACCACGATCGGCACCGAGCACACGGTCCCGTCCTTCGACATCACCACGCTGTTCAACGGACTGCAGCCGGTGCTGGCCGACTTCTCGCCCGCCGCGCTGAATCAGCTGGCGCAGAGCGTGCTGGCCGTGGTCGAGGGCAACGGCACCGGCATCGGGCCCGCGCTCGACGCCATCGAGCGGCTCAGTCGCTACGTCACCGATCGGCAGACCGTGATCTCGGCGCTGGTGCGCAATCTCGGCGACATCGCCGGACAGCTGGGCGGGCGATCACCCCATCTCGAGACGTTGATCGCCGGACTCACAGACTTGTTCACGGTGCTGGAGCAGAAGGTGTACGGGTTGGTCGACTTCGCGGTCACCGCTCCCGGTGTACTCGGCCCGATCGACAGTCTGGCGGCCACGCTCGGCCTGAACGTGGGCTACAACGCCGACGCCGACGCGCTGATCCGGACCGCCATTCCGGATCCGGACACGGCGGTTCAGGCGCTCGGGCGGCTGCCCGGGTTGGTGCAGTCGCTCAACACCCTCATCCCGGCGACCGGCCCCGGCGTCGACCTCACCTGCTCGCGCGGCCGAGCCGAGGTTCCCGGCGTCGTCGCCGTCCTGATCGATGGCCGGAGGATCTCGATTTGCAACCGATGAAGGACAAGTGGCGCAGGCGTGCCCCGGGACAACCCGACGAGGCGACGCTCGCGCGGCGGGAACTGCGCTGGGGACTCGGCGGCGCCCTCGCGGTGGTGACACTGCTCGCTGCGGGCACGATCCTCTACGTCGCCCCGGTCGGGCGCGCCGAATACACCGCGGAGCTGACCGAGTCCGACGCCATCCGTCCCGGCGACGATGTGCGAATCGCGGGTATCCCGGTGGGCAGCGTGACCTCGCTCGTGCTGCGCGATGACCGGGTGCGAATGACCTTCACCGTCGACGACGCGGTGCGGCTCGGCGACAAGACGACCTTGGCCGTTCGGATGCTCACGGTAGCGGGCGGCCACTATCTGGCCGTGTCCCCGGCGGGCACCGAACCCCTGGGCCGCACACCGATTCCGGCGGATCGGGTGCGATTGCCCTACAGCCTCGGGCAGGCGTTCCAGGACGCGGCTCGACCGATCGCCCAGGTCGACGGCGACACCGTGCGCAAGAATTTCGCCGCCCTGCAACAGTCGCTGGATCGCAGCCCGGACGGTCTGCGGCAGCTGGGTACCAGCATCGACGCGGTCGTCGACATTCTCGATCGGCAGAACCAGGACGTCTCCCAGGCGCTGTCGATCGCCGGCGAGTATCTCACCTCGATCAACGCCACCTCGCAGCTCTACGGGCGGCTCAACGCGGAGTTGAGCCTGGTGGAAACGCTGCTGCTGGACAAGAAGTCGGAGATCGCGGTGTCGATCCAGTTGCTCGACAACGTCTTCTCCCGCATCGCCGCGCTGGAGCCGGCCTACGCGAACACCCTGAAGCCGATGGCCGCCGAGCTCGCCCGCGCGCTACCGGAACTGCGGTCGCTGGGCGATCGGTTCGACGGTCTGATCGGGTCGTTGCGCAACACGATCGCGCGGCTGGGCGAACTCAGCGGGCCGGATGGGCTCGCGATCGACCATTCGACCGCGGCCGTGCGCACCGGCGGGGTGTGCGTTCCGGTACCGGGAAGGACCTGCTGATGTTGCGGCGACTCTTCGCTTCCCGGGGATTCCTGTCGGTCTCCGGTGTCGTACTCGTCACCACAGCTGTCGTGGGCGGGTACGCCGTCGCCACCGACGCGGGACGGCCGACACGCGCCTACTGTGCCCTGATGCCCGACGCCATCGGGTTGTATCCGGGCAGTCACGTGACGCTGCGCGGTGTGCGGGTGGGCGCGGTGTCGGCACTGCGCCCCGAGGGCACGGGAGTGCGGGTGGACTTCCGGGTAGACGCGGATCATCCGCTGCGCGGGGCGGTTTCCGCCGTCACCGTGTCGGACACCCTGGTCGCCGACCGGGACCTGGCCGTGCTCACCGAGGGCGCCGGCGCGTCCGAGTGGGACCAGCGCGCCTGCGTCACCGACACCCTCACCCCCAAGAGCATGACGCAGACCATGGCGGCACTGGAGAAACTGTCCGGCGCGCTCACCGCGGGCGAGGATCCGGCCGAGCGCCAACTACTCGGCCGCGGCCTGGCCGCCTTCGACCGGGCCACCGCGGGTACCGGCCCCTCCTTGAACGCGCTGATCCGCGCACTCGGCTCGGCCCTGGATTCGCCCGACGCCGCCATCGGCAACATCGGCGCGCTGATCGACGCGATGTCCGAACTGGCCGCGAAACTCGGAACCCACTGGGGCGCGGTGGAACAGACGCTGACCCGGCTGGGCGAGACCCTGCGCTACGTCAACGGGGAGCTGCTCCCCGTGGTGGTCGATGCCATCAACCGCCTGAAGGTGATCCTGATCTGGTTCAACGACCTCACCCGCACCTTCGGTGGCGCCCTGCTCGACGGCCTCGACGCCACGGTTCCGCTGGTGCGTCTGCTCAGCGCGAACGTGGGCTCACTGCACGAGCTCGTCGACATGATCCCGCCGATCACCGCGGCCTTTCGCAAGTCCGCCGATCCCGAGACGGGATTGACCGCAATCGACTACGCGCCACCGAAACTCACCGTCGCGCAGCCCGAGGCCGACCAGGTCTGCGCCGCGATCAACGCGCTCACGCCCGGCGGCTGCGCGAACAGCGGCGCCGCGATGGCCGATATCGACCTGACCCGTCTGATTCTCGGTGCCGGAGGTGCGCGATGAGACACGCTGTCGCCAAGAGCTTGTCCGCGCTGACGGTGACCGCGGCGCTGGCCGGTTGCGCGTTCGATCCCTCCGCGCTCACCCCGCCCGGAGCCGGGGTCGACGGGCCGACCTACCGGCTGCACATCGAATTCGCCGACGCGCTGAACCTGCCTGCCCGAGCGCAGGTGGTGGCCAATGGCGTCCAGGTCGGCGACCTGCGCGCCGTCACGGTCGTCGATCCGACGCCGAGCAGCGCGGGCTACGTGATCGCCGATGTCGAGATCAGCCGCGCGGTCCGCCTGCCGGTGGACACCCGCGCGCAACTGCGCCAGAACACGCTGCTCGGCGACGTGTTCATCGCGCTGTCCGCGCCGACGGGCCAGGCGGTGTCGCTCCCCGACAACGGCACCATCCCGCTGGCGCGCAGTGAACCGGCGCTGCAGGTCGAGGACGCGCTGGCCGGGCTGGCGACGTTCGTGCAGGGCGGTGCCGTGCATCAGTTCCAGGACATCGTCAACCGGATGAACACGGTGCTGCCCGCCGAACCGGCCGACAGCGCCCGCATCGCCGAGGTTCTCGGCCGAGATCTCACCGACGTCGCCGCGCACCTCGACGGTGTCGGCGCGCTGCTCGACGGCGTGCACGCCAATACGCAAGTGCTGGTGGACAATCGCCGCGCGTTGAGCGAACTGCTCTCCGAGACCGGCGCGACCCACGTCACCGAGGCGGTGCGCTCGATCATCCTGGTCCTCGGTGCTTTCGGGGCGCTCGGCACCGTCGCGCACAGCCTGGAATGGCTGGGTCCGACCGTCGTCGCGGGTGACGCCGCGGCCAAGGCGCTGCTGCCGATGCTGTTCACCGACCGGCCGCTGGATCCGAACGCGTCGTCCAACCTGAACACCCTGGTGTCGCTGATCCGCGATCGGTTGCTGCCGTTCCTCGAACGCGGGGTGAAGGTCGACGTGGTGCCCGTGCTCGGTGCCACCGGCGACCGCGCCGAGCAGACCGCCCGCATCGTCGACACCCTGCGCATGATCGGACTTCTACGATGACCCGCGGCGTCACCGCCTCCCTGGCCGCCCTCGCCGGCGTGCTGCTGATCGGCATCAGCTACCTGACCTTCAGCGTGGTCGGGGTGGACTGGTTCACCCGGTACACCCGGTTGACCATGGTGCTCGCCGATTCCGGCAGCCTCGGCCCGCGGTCGCCGGTGCTGCTGTCGGGCATCCGGGTCGGTGAGGTCACCGGCGTACGTACCGTCGCCACGGGCGTGGAGGTGGCCCTGCGCGTCGACGACGAGTACCGGATTCCGGTGGCCAGCACCGCCGTCATCGAGAACCTGTCGGCGCTCGGCGAGCCCTACGTCCAGTTCGTCCCGACCCGGGCGGGCGCGCCCTACCTGGCCGACGGCCAGACCATCGAGACCAGCGCGGTGCGCACCCCGACCTCTCTTCCCGAGGTCGCCCGCCGGGTGACCGAACTGCTGAACCAGCTCGACCCCAGTACGATTCGCTCCCTCATCGACACGTTCAGCCAGGGCTTGGCGGGCACCGAAGCGATCATGCCCCAGTTGGCGCGGTCGACCAGTTTGCTCGCCGCCACCTTGCTCAGCCGCACCGACAAGATCCGCGCTCTGCTCACCGACCTGCAGACCCTCGGCGGCGAGATGGACTGGACCGGAGCCGCGCTGGCCGACGCCGGGCCCGAATGGGGCGCGCTCGGCGGCACTTTCGACGATGCGGCCGAGGCTGTCGCGGCCTGGGCGAACATCGGCGACGTCCCCACCGACTACACCACCGGGACCGGACTGGTGCCGTTCCTCGACCAGCTACGGGACTGGGTCGACCGTGTCGGCCCCGAGCTGTCGGCGCTGGTTCCCGTGCTCGCTCCGCTGGCCCAGAACTCGACGTCGGCGCTGCGCCGGATCGACCTGGGCAGTTTGATCTCGCAGGCGCTGGAGGCCGTCGGCGAGGACGGGAGGCTGCGCGTGCAGATCCACGTCAAGTAACGCCCTTCACCCTCGAGCTTGCAGGAGTCACCATGTCCGTCGAAACCCCCGAGCAGACCACGACCGCTGCCGACGCGCCCACCAGGGCCGCCACCGAACCGAGGCGTAGACCACGCAGCGTGTCCTTCTCGCTCAACGCCGTGATCGGCGTGGCCGCCGCGGTGGCCGCCGTGGCGATCATGGTGACGCTCGGCGGGCTGCTGTGGTCGGCTCGGGCCGAGCTCGCGGCTCAGCGGGCGACGGCCGACGATCAGCGGCGGGCCGAACAGATCGCCGCTGACTACGCGGTCGGCGCCTCCACCATCAACTATCAGGATCTCAATCCCTGGTTCGCCGAGCTGAAGTCGAATACCGCCCCCGCGCTGGCGAATAAATTCGACGCGACGGCCCCGGCGTTGCGGGAGATCCTGGTCCCGTTGAAGTGGACCTCCAACTCCACTCCCATCACCGCCGAGGTGATGTCGGAGGCGAACGGCGTCTATCAGGTGAACGTCTTCGTCAATGTCACCTCGACCAGTGCGCAGGCGCCGGAGGGCGGCCAGAGCACCGTCACCTACACCGTGTCGGTGGATCGCGGCGCGGACTGGAAGATCACCGACGTCGGCGGCATGGACGGCGCGCTGCCGATCAAGTAGTCCGGGCGCTGGTCCGCAGCGGACCGCCCATCGGTCCCGGCCGGATCGGCGGGCCGCCCGGTTTCGGGCACCCCGCCGATCGTCGGATCACGCCAGGCCGTCACGGCCGAGGCGTCAGCGCGACCGGATCTGGTAGATCCCGCTGGTCGTCGCCACGACGGTGCCGGTGTCGTCGGTGACCTTCGCGGCCAGCACGAATTCCACCTTGCCCGCGGCTGCGAGTTCCACCGGTAGCCGCGCCCAGGTGGCATCGTCGAATTCGGCGGTCGCGCGGATGTCGGAGGTGGCCGGGCGGTGGTAGTCGATCTGGAGAGACTTGACCGTCGGGTAATACCGCTGCGGGTCGAAGCGCGGGAAGAACAGAGCCCCGCCCAGCATCTCGGCCGCGCCGAAAATCGTCGCCGCGTACATGGTGCCGAGGTGGTTGGCATTACCGGCCAACGGCGCCACGGCGACCGCTCGGCGCGCTGTCAGCTCGACGAGATGGATGCCGAGGCCGTGCATCGGCGGGATCGTGTGCTCGATACCCGCGTTGATCACCTCGATCAACTGCCGTTCGGGCAGTTCGGCGAGCGCGGGCGGAGATTTCGGCATGGGGCACCTTCCTATTTGCAGATCAAGTGATCTGTAAATGCAGCATACAGAACAAGTGATCCGTATGTGTAGGGTGAACTCCGTGACAGCCACCGACCGGCCCGTCCGGCGAACCCAGAGCCAGCGCAGGGAACAGACGCGCTCCGCGTTGATCGAGGCGACCATCGCGACGATCGAGCGCTCGGGTTTCCACGCGGCCACCAACCGGGCCATCGTGGACCGCGCGGGCACCTCGCTCGGCGCGATGTCGCATCAGTTCGCCGGCCGGAACGAGCTGATCGCCGCCGCCCTCGACGAGGTCGGCCGACGAGCGGTGACCGAGCTGGCCCGGCACGCGGCCGCACTCGGCGACGGCGGCCCACCGCGGACCACCCAGCTGCTCGACCTGCTGTGGCAGCTCTTCGACGGAAACCTCTTCCAGGTGTGGGTCAAGGTGTGGTCCGCCGCCGCGGACGATCCCGAGCTCTACGCCGCCCTGGCCCCGAACGAGGAACAGCTGTCCACCGCGATCGCCGCCGTGGTCGCCGACCTCACGCCACACCGGGCCGGCGACCGAACGTGGTCGCGCAGACTGGGTGTGGCCGTCGACACGATGCGCGGCTTGGCCCTGGCAGCGCGGTTCGAGCCACACCGGGCCGACCGCGCCCGCGATCGCTGGCCGGGCACGCGCACCGAACTCGTCCGCCTCATCGACGGCTGAGCGTTTCGGTCAACGAGCCGAGAGGTTCGGTCACGGCGGGAGGCGAATTCTGCTGCCTACAGTCGAGAGTGGCGTGGCCGACCACGTCGACGGCGTGGCGACGGCGGCACTGTCCGCGGCCCGGCCGGAGCCGACCAGGATGAGGACACGCGATGATCGACGAAACCTCCGTACCCGCAGGGTATTTCGAGGTACGCAACCCCGCGGACGGCCGATCGGTCGGCACGGCGGCCGAGCGATCCACCGCTGAGGTGGCCGCGCTGGCCACGTCGCTGCGGGCCGCGCAACCGGCATGGGCCGCAGCGGGGCCCGGCGAGCGCGCCGAATGGCTGTTCGCCCTGCAGGATTGGGTCGTCGATCACCGCGCGGAACTGGCCGACATCGTGCAGTCCGAGAGCGGAAAGGCCCGGCCCGAGGCGGAGCTGGAGCCCGCCGCCTGGATCGACGTCATCAACTACTACGCCGGCAACGCGGCGAAGTTCCTCGCCGAGCAGCACCCCGCGCCGCACAGCCCGCTCGGTGCGGTGAAGCGGCTGAGCGTGACCTACCGGCCGTACCCGCTGGTCGGCGTGATCACCCCGTGGAACTATCCGCTGGCCATGGGCGCGCTCGACATCCCCGCCGCGCTGCTGGCGGGAGCCGCCGTGCTGCACAAACCTTCCGAGGTGACGTCACTCTCGGCGCTCGCCCTGGCGCGCGGGTGGGCCGAGATCGGCGCGCCGCCGGTGTTCGCGGTGGCCACCGGGGCCGGCGCGGTCGGCAGCGCGGTGGTCGAGGCCGCCGACTACGTGCAGTTCACCGGGTCCACCCGGACCGGGGCGGCCGTCGCCGCCCAGTGTGTTCGGACGTGGAAGCCCTACAGCCTGGAACTCGGCGGCAAGGACCCGGCGATCGTGCTGTCCGACGCCGATCTCGATCACGCCGCGCGCGGCATCGCGTGGGGCGGGCTGTTCAACTCCGGGCAGACCTGCGTGGCCATCGAGCGGGTGTATGTCGAGGAGTCCGTCTACGACGAGTTCGTGCGCAAGCTCGTCGCGCACGTGCGCGAGCTTCGGCAGGGGCACGACGATCGGGACTACCGGTTCGACATCGGGGCGATGGCCACCGCCGCGCAACGCGATCTGGTCGCCCGGCATGTCGAGGCCGCCGTCGGCGCGGGCGCGCGGGCACTCACCGGCGGCAAGCCCGCCGGTACCGGAACCTTCTTCGAACCCACCGTGCTCGTGGACGTGGACCACACCATGGCGGTGGTCACCGAGGAGACCTTCGGGCCGGTGCTGCCGGTGATCAAGGTGCGCGATGAGAACGAGGCCGTCGCGCTGGCCAACGACAGCGTCTACGGCCTGTCCGCCACGGTGTGGACCGGTGATCTCGCGCGTGGCAGGCGAATCGCCGCGCGACTGGAGGCAGGCGCGGTGAACATCAACGACGCCATCGCGAACCTGTTCAGCTTCGCGCTGCCGATGGGTGGCTGGAAACAATCCGGCGTCGGTACCCGCTTCGGTGGTGCCGCGGGGTTGCGCAAATACTGCCGGGCACAAGCGATCACCGAGCCGCGCCTGCCCATGCCGCCCCTGATCTGGTTCCCCTATTCGAAAACCAGCTTTCGCACGGTATACGCGATCATGCGGGCGATCGGGGCACGTGGTCGGCGCCGCTTCACCCGCCCTGCGTGAGGAGGGCGGGTCGGGGGCTCGGGATGATCAGCAACAGCAGACGACGAGCCGCGGCGCCCGGACGCGCTGGACGAGGCGGTCGCCGCCGTGCGTTCCGCGGCGGTGTGACGAAGTGATCTGGTCGCGTGCAGGCGTTACCTCGCGGTGGATCAGGTTCTCCGATTCCGCGACCCCGGATCTTCGTCGCGTCGGCGAGATCGTGGCGAAGGCCGAGGACGTGCGAAGCCGGCCCTACAAGGAGAGGCTCTGAGCGCCCGGCTCCGGAGTGGTTTCAGGCGGAGGCCCGGATGACGACTCGATCGGGAATGATGAGGCTCGTGAAGTCATCGCCGCATGCGTCGACGAGCGCGCCGCCGACCGTGCGACATCGCGATCCCGAGACCGAACGCATGATCGGAGAAAGCATGACCGTCGAATTCCCGCATCTGGACCTGTCCGCCGACGAGGTACTGACCACGACCAGGTCGGTGCGCAAACGTCTCGACCTGGAGCGGCCGGTGCCGCTGGAGGTGATCACCGACGCTTTGGAGGTGGCGCTGCAGGCTCCGTCGGGCAGCAACGCGCAGGGCTGGCATTGGATCGTGCTGACCGATCCCGAGCCCAAGAAGATCGTCGCGGAGTACTACCGCAAGTCCTACACGGCATACGCCGCGGCGGGTGCGGCGGCGCGGGCGGCGAAGCCGCCGAAGGATCTGGAGACCGCGGAGAAGGTGGCCTCGAGCGCGACCTACCTGGCGGAGGTGATGGAGCAGGTGCCGGTGCTGGTGATCGGCGCGATCCACGTTCCGGGCGGACAGCTGCCGGAGGGTAATCAGGCCGGGCTGTGGGGCTCGCTGCTTCCCGCGGCCTGGAGCCTGGCGCTCGCGCTGCGCGAACGCGGCCTCGGATCAGCTTGGACCTCACTGCATCTGGAGTACGAACGAGAGGTCGCCGAGGCACTGGGAATTCCCGGCAGTGTCCGGCAGGGCGTGCTGTTGCCCGTCGCGTACACGAAGGGCACCGACTTCAAGCTCGCCAAACGCGCCCCGCTCGAAACGGTGCTCCACGTCAACAAGTGGTAGCGCGGCCTGCACCGTTTCTCTGGTTCTCGTGTCACGGCACGTGAGCGGTGGCGAAAGCGGTGAATTCCGTGCGGAAGTCGCGGTAGGCGTGGCGCAGGGCGGCGCCGGGCCAGGGGTTCGGCAGGAATTCCGCGGGGAGGATCGGGTCGTGCAGGATGTGGCGCACGACCGCGGCCGCCACCTCGAGGCGGTCCCGCATCGAGTCCGCGGTGTCGAGGGCGGCCAGTAGTCTTGTCGCGGTGTCGGCCCAGTCGGCGGCGTGGAACATGCGGGTGGCGAGGTCGGCGGGGTCGTCGGGGCGGCCGGTGACATAGGTCAGTCGGTGGGCGGCGGTGATCCGGGCGGTGCGCAGGTTGTCCGGGCGGCCCCAGACGCCTTCGCGAATCTCGCCGAACTTGTTGGCCTGCAGCGATTCCCGGAGCAGGGTGCGGTCGGCCGCGGCTTCGGCGCCGGTGGTGACGATCGCTATGCGCCAGTCGCCGTCGTAGGGGCGCAGGATCGGGTCGAGGGCGAGATCCTGCAGTTTCTGGCGGTTCAGCAGTCGCGGGGTGAGCCGGTAGGTCGCGTCGTCGCGTTCGAGGTCGCCCGCCGACACCATGCGGGTCAGTGCCGCGCGCACCGTCGACTCCTGCAGGCCGAGTTCGGTCGCCAGGTACACGATCGTCGCCGCCGACGCCTGCGCCGGGTGCGCGCCGAGCAGCACGCTCAGGATCGCCGAGCGCGCGGTGAGGCGACGCAGCGGCAGCGAGTTCCGCACCATCGGTCGATGGTAGCCAGTGGGCTACGGGGGCCGAGCGAGGATCCGGATTCGGTATTGCAAATTTCGGTCGTACGACGCAAACTTGCAATACCGGTCGCGGGTGAGCCGGGACGCCGAGTGCCGGGAGGATCAGCATGGCAACCCACGAGGTGACGAACCAGGCACCGCCACTGGTCGACTACGACCCGGCCGACTACCCGGTGGTGCTGGAAGCGCTGCACAGGGCGGGCGCGGCCCACGCCCTCGACGAGCTGCACGAGATCGGCCGGCTGGCGGGCAGCGCGCAGGCGCAGGAGTGGGGCGACCTCGCCGAAGCGCACCCACCGGTGCTGAAGACCCATGATCGCTACGGTCATCGCGTCGACGAGGTCGTCTACGACCCCAGCTACCACCGGCTGATGACCAACGCCATCGGCTTCGGCCTGCACGCCGCGCCGTGGGCCGACGATCGCCCGGCTCCCCACCTGGTCCGGGCGGCCAAGATGAGCATCTGGGCCCAGGTGGACGCCGGCCACGGTTGCCCGATGTCGATGACCTACGCGGTGGTGCCCGCGCTGCGGGCGAATCCCGAACTCGCCGCGCGCTACGAGCCGCTGCTCACCAGCGCGGTCTACGATCCCGAATTGCGGGTGCCCACCACCAAGCTCGGCCTCACGGCGGGCATGTCGATGACCGAGAAGCAGGGTGGCTCCGACGTCCGCGCGAACACCACCACGGCCGTGCTCCAGCCCGACGGTTCGTATCGGATCACCGGCCACAAGTGGTTCACCTCGGCGCCGATGTCGGACTTCTTCCTGGTGCTGGCGCAGGCGCCCGGCGGGCTGTCCTGCTTCTTCGTGCCCAGGGTGCTCCCGGACGGCACCCGCAACCCGTTCCACCTGCAGCGGCTGAAGGACAAGCTGGGCAACCACTCCAATGCCAGCAGCGAGGTCGAGTACGACAACACCGTCGGCTGGCTGGTCGGCCCCGAGGGTCGGGGCGTGCCGACCATCGTCGAGATGGTGAACCTCACCCGGCTCGACTGCATTCTCGGCAGCGCCGCGGGCATGCGGATCGGGGTCACCACCGCGACCCATCACGCCGCGCACCGCAGCGCCTTCGGTGCGAGCCTCATCGACCAGCCGTTGATGCGCAACGTGCTCACCGATCTCGCCGTGGAGGCCGAAGCCGCGACCCTGGCCGGACTGTGGCTGGCCGAGCTCACCGACAGCGCGGTGGCCGGTGACGAGCGGGCCGCGACGCTGCGCCGGATCTCGTTGGCGGTGACCAAGTATCACGTCTGCAAGCGCGGCCCGATCCACGCGGCCGAGGCGCTGGAATGCCTGGGCGGCAACGGATATGTCGAAGAGTCGCGGATGCCGCGGCTGTACCGGGAGGCGCCGCTGATGTCGGTGTGGGAAGGCTCCGGCAATGTCGCGGCCCTGGACACCCTGCGCGCCATGGCCAAGCAGCCCGAGACCCTCGGCGTCTTCCTGGACGAGGTGAAGTCGACGGCGGGTTCCTCGGCCGAACTCGACACCGCGATCGGCCACCTCGAGCGGGAGTTCGCCGACTTCGAGACGATGCAGTACCGGGCCCGCCGGGTCGTCGGGCAGATGGCGCAGGTGTTGCAGGGCTCGCTGCTGGTCCGCTACGGGCACCCGGCCGTCGCCGAGGGGTACCTGCGGACCCGGCTCGCGGGCGACCGCGGCGACGTCTTCGGCACCCTCCCGCTCGGCATCGACACCGCGGCGATTCTCGAACGATCCACCCCGAAGCTCGGCTGAGCCGGGCAGGGGACCGCGATCCATGGTCCAGCCCGTCGGCTGACGTCCTTCCGTCGAATCCCAAGGAGCACACCGTGTCCCATTCCGAGCCCGACTCCGGCGAACGGCAGGCGGCCTGGTACGAGAGCTGGACCGAAGGTCCCGAGTCGCCATGGCGGCACCGCCCCGACCCGGACTTCGAGCGCGAATACGCCACGCTCACCTACGAACGGGACGGCCGGATCGCGCGGATCACGTTCAACCGCCCGGACAAGGGCAACGCCATCACTCCGCACACCCCGCGGGATCTGGCGCACGCGGTGGAGCGGGCCGACCTGGACCCGCGGGTGCACGTCATCGTGGTGTCCGGGCGCGGCAAAGGGTTCTGTGGCGGCTACGACCTGGACATGTTCGCCGAGCAGGGTTTCGCGGACGCGGACGGGGCGGACGAGGTCACCGGAACGGTGCTCGACCCGGTGGTGAACGCGATCAACCACAACCCGCGGGGGGTGTGGGATCCGATGATCGATTACGCCATGATGAGCAGGTTCACCAAGGGTTTCGCCAGCCTGATGCACGCCAACAAGCCCACGGTGGCGAAGCTGCACGGCTTCGCGATCGCGGGCGGCACCGACATCGCGCTGCACGCCGATCAGATCATCTGCGCCGACGACACCAAGATCGGCTATCCGCCCACGCGGGTCTGGGGTGTCCCGGCGGCGGGCCTGTGGGCGCACCGGCTCGGCGATCAGCGCGCCAAGCGGCTGCTGTTCACCGGCGACTGCATCAGCGGCAAGCAGGCCGCCGAGTGGGGTCTCGCGGTGGAGTCCTGCCCCGCCGAGGAACTCGACGAGCGCACCGAAGCCCTGGTGGAGCGCATCGCGCGGATGCCGGTCAACCAGCTGATGATGGCCAAGCTCGCGCTCAACTCCGCGCTGAACACCCAGGGCGTCGCGAACTCGGCCATGATCAGCACCGTCTTCGACGGCATCTCCCGGCACACCAGGGAGGGCTATGCCTTCCAGACACGGTCCGCCACCGCCGGTTTCCGGGAGGCCGTGCGCGAACGCGACGAACCGTACGGCGACTACAAGCGCGCCCAGTTCGAGAGCTGACGCCGCGATGGCCGAGCACACCGACCGCGGGTCGCCGACCAGGATGCGCGTTCGCTCTGGTCTCGACCGTCCTCGGCTCTCTACACTGGATTCATGCAGGCAAACGTAGGCGATCGGCTCGTTTTGCACGGCAGGACCGTCGGTCAGCACGACCGAGAGGCGGAAATCGTCGAGGTGCTCGGCCCGGACAGTGAACCCCTGTTCCGGGTGCGGTTCGAGGACGGGCACGAGACGTTGTTCTCGCCAGGGCCCGACACCGTCGTGCAGCATTCCGCCCGATAGTCCGGGCGGGCGGTCATCCGGCCGGATGGATCTGTCTCACCGCCGGGTGCGGAATCCGCTGTTCGGCGCTTTTACTGCGTAGAGGGCCTGGTCGGATCGGTCGAGCAGGCCCTCTACGTCGGCGCCCGCGAGGTGGACGAGGACCGCGCCGATGCTCATGGTCATGGTCAATTCGGTGCCGTCGAGGGTGAACGGCTCGCGTAGGGCGGCGCGCAGCGAGGCGACGACGCGGTCGAGCCGCTCCTGGTCGGCCGGCGGGCCGACCAGCACGATGAACTCGTCGCCGCCGGTGCGCGCCAGCAGACAATCTTGCCGCGCGGCGGCGGAATCCAGTCGCGCCGACAGCGCGGTCAGTATCCGGTCGCCCGCGCTGTGGCCGTAGGTGTCGTTGACGTGTTTGAAGTTGTCGAGGTCGAGCGCGCAGATGCCGGCTCGCGCGTCCGTGGCCGCGTCGGCGATCACGGTCGCCAGGCGGTCGAGCAGGAAGCGGCGGTTGGGCAGTGCGGTGAGGGGGTCGTGTAGGGCCTGCCACTGTAATTGTTCGGTCGCGGTGCGGCGTTCGGTGATGTCCTCGGCGAAGGCGAGGAGGTAGCCGCGATCGGAGTCGGCGGAACGGCAGCGATGAATCGTCCACGCGACGATCGACATCGTCGCGTCGGCGCGCGGGAAACGGCCCTCGACAGTGAAGGTGTCGGCCCGGGAACTCTCGATCCCGGACCGCACCAGATTCCGCATCTCCGCGCGCCGTTCCGGGTCCATGAGCGCGTAGCCGCTGTCGGCCGTGCGTAGTTCGGCCAGACCCCGGCCGGTGAGGCGTTCGAACGCGGGGTTGGCGTCGAGGATGCGGCCGTGTTCGTCGCTGATCGAGATCGCGATGGTCGCGTGGCGGAAGACCATCTCGTAGCGCTCGCTCGCGGCGCGGGCCGCGCACAGCGCGGCGGCGTAGCCGGTGCCGAACCCGCCGAGGACGGCGTCGAGGGCGGCGCCGTCGCCGGGGCACACCCGGTCGAGGTACCGGCGCAAGACCGGAACCGACGCGGCGATCACCGCGGGGTCGGTGAATCCGAGCTCACCCAGCTCGCGGCCGCACCGAGTGGCCGGTGCGGCGTCGGGAACGGAACTCGCGAGTTCGCCGAGCGCCCGCGCGAGCGTGTGGCCGAGTGCGGCCGCGGGCGCGGGCAACGGACCCAGCTCCGCCAAATTCCGGATCCACTGCCGAACGCTGTCATCGAGGGGCGTCATCGCGGTCTCCACGTCGTCCGGACCTGGCTATGGGTGTTCGGGTGCGATACGACCGCCGCCGGGGCCGCCGACCAGGCGATTCCTGATCGCGGGGCGGCGATCGGTGATGGCATGGTAACCGCGTACGCGCGGCGCGCGGCCCAGGCGTGAGCACGCGAACCCACCGTGGTCCGTAACCTCCTCTACGCAATGTAAGGTAAGCCTACGCAAAATACGAGAGGTGAGTTCATGCGGATCGTGTCGTTCGGCTTTCAAACCTGGGGTCGCAAGACTTTGCAGGCACTCATCGACTCCGAGCACGAGGCGGTCCTCGCGGTCACCCATCCGGCCGCGGATTCCGCCTACAAGGCGATCTGGAACGACTCGGTCGAGGAGCTGGCCCGCGAGCACGGCATCCCGGTGCACCTGACCGAACGCGCCGACGCCGAGACCATCGAACTGGTCAAGCGCGCCGAGCCGGACGTGATCGTCGTGAACAGCTGGTACACCTGGATGCCCGCCGAGCTGTACGACATGCCGCCGCACGGCACCCTCAACCTGCACGACTCACTGCTGCCGAAGTTCACCGGCTTCTCCCCGGTGCTGTGGGCCCTGATCAGCGGCGCCGAGGAATTCGGGCTCACCGTGCACCGCATGGACGAGCAGCTCGACACCGGCGACATCCTGGTACAGAAGCGCCTGCCGATCCCGGCCGGCGCCACCGGCACCGAACTCGTCCTCGCCGGCATGGAACTGATCCCGGGCGCCGTGCACGAGGCCCTCGCCGCGCTGACCGACGGCACCGCGGTCTGGACGCCGCAGAACAAGGCCGAACGCACCTACTTCCACAAGCGCTCCGATCGCGACAGCCGGATCGACTGGTCCTGGGACGCGGTCGACCTGGAACGGTTCGTGCGCGCGCTGTCGGCGCCCTACCCCCGCGCCTACTCCCACTACCGCGGTGAGCGGATCGAGGTGCTCCACGCGGTGATCTCCGAGGCTCGCTACGGCGGCACCGCCGGACGGGTCATCGTGCAGGAAGGCGGCGGCGCGGTCGTCTGCGGCGCGAACACGCACCGCGGCGGCAATACCGCGCTCGTCATCACCCCCGTCAGGACAGCCGACCCCCCCCCACACCCCACAGGCCGAAAAATAAACCCCCGGGGCGATATAAAACCACCCCCCCCCCCCACCCCGCGGGGCCTTATTTTTCCCCCGGGGGGGCAAACACCCCCCCCCCCCCCCCCTCCCCCCCCCCCCCGCCGGGGCCCCGGGGGGGGCCCCCGGTTCGCGCTCCCAGTTCCAGAGGCACCATGACCCACCCCGATGAGACCACCCACGCCCGCCGACCGCTCACCGCGGCCCAACGGGAGGTGTGGCTGGCTCAGCAGCTGCTCGGGCCGGTGCCGCTGACCGTCGCCCAATACGTCGACCTGACCGGGCCGCTCGACCTCGAGCTGTATCAGCGCGCCGCCCGCGCCGCGGCCCGGGAACTGGGCGCCTACCTGCGGTTCACCATCGTCGACGGCGAGCCGGGGCAGCAACTCGATCACGGCATCGCCGACCGCGTCGTCGTGCGGGACCACTCGGCCGAGCCGGATCCGTACGCCGCGGCGCTGGCCTGGATGCGCGCGGACCAGTGCGCGCCGTTCGACCTCGCCGTCGATCCGCCGATCGCGACCACCGTGCTGCGGCTGGGTCCGCGGCATCACCTGCTCTACACGCGCGCCCACCATGTCGCGCTCGACGGCTACGGCGCCCTGCGCATGCAACAGGTGCTGGCGCGGCATTACGAGGCGGCGCTGGCCGGGACGGAACTTCCCGTGGTGGAAACGGATTCGACCGCCGTGCTGGCCGCGGCCGAACGTGACTACGTCGCCTCGCGCCGGTACGAGACCGACCGGCGGTACTGGAGTGAGCGGATCGGCGAGCTGCCCGCGCCGGTCAGCCTCGCTGCGCGGTCGGGCGACCCCGATCCGCTCCCGCGCCACGCGCGCGCCGAGCTGCCCGAATCGCTGGTCGCGCGGCTGGCCGACCGCGGCGGTCTGCCCGGCAACGCCGTGGTCCTGGTGGCGGCCTTCGCCGCGTTCCTCGGCAGGCTCGCCGATGCCGACCCGGTGGTGCTCAGCCTGCCCGTCACGGCGAGAACCGTTGCGGCGCTGCGTGCTTGCGGCGGCATGACGTCCAATATCGTGCCGTTGCGCTGCTCGGGCGACACCGTCGGCGCGGCCATCGCCGAGGCAGGCGCCGCGCTGGGCGGGGCGCTGCGGCATCAGCGCTATCGCGGGGCCGACATGCTCCGCGACAGCGGACGCCAGGCGCGCTCGCTGGGCTTCGGGCCCGCGGTCAACATCATGAACTTCCACACCGAGCAGGTGCTGGGGCAGGCGCGGGGCACGATCCATCTGTTGTCGACGGGACCGGTCGAGGATCTCGCGCTCAATGTGTATCCGGTCGGCGGTTCGCGGTTGCGGGTCGAGTTCGAGGCGAATCGGCATCGGTACACCGGTGCGGAGGTCGCCGCGCACCTCGACCGCTTCGTCGGCTTCCTCACCGCCTTCGCGGCCGCCGCCGACGACATGCCGATCGTCGACCTGCCCGTGCTCAGCGATACCGAACGGGAGCTGCTGGTGCCGTGGCGCGGTCCGCGGGCGGTGGCTCCGGCGACACTGAGCGAACTGATCGCCGCCGCCGTCGCGGAGAACCCGGACGGCATCGCCGTCGCGTACGACGGAAAACGCTGGACCTACCGGGAATTCGACGCGTGGACCGACCGGATCGCCGACACGCTGCGGGCCGCGGGCGCGGGCCCGGAGACGTTGGTCGCCATGGTGATGGAACGGTCCGCCGCCTCGGTCGGCGCCGTCTGGGCCATCACCAAGACCGGGGCCGGGTTCGTGCCGATCGATGCCGGCTACCCCGCCGAGCGCATCGCGCACATCCTCGGTGACTGCGGCGCGAACCTGGGGGTGACCACCGCCGAGCACCGCGCGAGCGTGCCGGACTCGGTGGCCTGGACGCTGCTCGACCCGGCGGGCCCCGGCCCGGCGGACACGACGCCGACCGCACCGCCGACCCGGCCGACGATCCGCCCCGAGAACCCGGCCTACCTGATCTACACCTCCGGCTCGACCGGCGTTCCCAAGGGCGTGCTGGTGACGCACGGCGGCCTGGCCAACCTCGCCGCCGAACGGCGCGATCGCTACGCGCTGCGGCCGGGCGCGCGCACCCTGCACCACGCCTCGCCGGGATTCGACATGGCGGTCGGCGAGATCCTGTGCGGCCTGGCCGGCGCGGCCACGCTCGTCGTGGCCCCGCGCTATGTGATGGCCGGACCCGACCTGGCCGAGCTCATCCGCCGCGAACGGCTGACCAACGCCATCATCACCCCGGCGGTCCTGGCCACCCTCGATCCCGAGACGCTGCCCGAGTTGCGCGTCCTCGGAGTCGGCGGCGAGGCGATCCGCCCCGACCTGGTCGCCGCCTGGTCACGAACCAGGTTGATGCGCAACGGATACGGGCCGACCGAAGCCACCGACATCGCGACGATCGCCGAGCTCGAGCCCGATCGCGCCGTCACCATCGGCGCGCCCCTGCGCGGCTTCCACGCGCTGGTGCTGGATGCCCGGTTGCGGCCGGTGCCGCCCGGGGTCATCGGCGAGCTCTACATCGGCGGACCCGCGCTCGCCCGCGGGTACCACGGCAAGCACGCGCTCACCGCGGCGCGCTTCGTGGCCGACCCGTTCGGCCCGCCCGGCGGCCGGGTGTATCGCACCGGTGACCTCGTCACCATCACGCCCGGCGCCCAGCCGGAGCTGATCTACCACGGCCGCAGCGACTTCCAGATCAAGGTCCGCGGGCACCGCATCGAGCCGGGGGAGATCGAGACCGCGCTCACCGGCCTGCCCGGTGTCGCCCGCGCGGCCGTCACCGCGCACACGGACACCCGCGGCACCCATCTGGTGGCGTACCTGGTGCCGGACGGTCCACTCGAGGTGGGCGCCGTCCGCGCGCGGATCGCCGAGAACCTGCCGCCCTATCTGCGGCCGAGCGCCTACGTGCTGCTCGACTCCCTGCCGCTGACGCCCAACGGCAAACTCGACAGCCGACGGCTACCGCCACCGGTGTTCGCCCACAACGGTTCCCGGGCCGCCACCACGGCGGCCGAGCGGTCCGTCGCGGCCGCCGTCGCCGCGGTCCTCGGGATCGACGAGCCCGGTGCGGAGGAGGACTTCTTCGAGCTGGGCGGCACGTCGCTCACCGCGACCGCGCTCGCGGCCAGGCTCGGCGTCGGGGTCCGCACGGTCTTCGACGCGCCGACCGTCGCGGCGCTGGCCCTGCGGCTCGACGACCCGGCGCGCGCCGGTGTCCCCGAGCCGGTGCCGGGCCAACGACCCGAGGTGCTCGCGCCCGCACCCGCGCAGCTGCGGATGTGGCTGCTGAATCAGCTCTACCGGGAGTCCTCGGCCTATCACCTGCCGCTCGTCCTGCGGCTGACCGGACCGCTGGACGTGGCCGCGCTGGCCGCCGCCGCCGACGACGTGGTGCGCAGGCACGAGGTGTTGCGCACCGTGTACCCCGACAGCAGCACCGGACCCCGGGTGCGCGTGCTGCCCGCCGACGGCGTGTCGGCGGCGGCGCCGCTGATCGCGCGACCGGTCACCGAGGGGGAGCTGGATGCCGAGCTCGCGCGCGTCATCGCCGCGCCGTTCGACGTGACCACGGACCTGCCCATCCGCACGGCACTGTGGCGGCTGGGCGCCGAGGAGCACGTTCTCGCGCTGGTCGCGCACCACATCGCCGCCGACGGTTGGTCGTACGGTCCGCTGGTCGCCGACCTGACCACCGCCTACGCCGCCAGGGCCGCCGGGACCCCGCCGGGCTGGGACCCGCTGCCCCTGCAGTACGCGGACTACACCCTGTGGCAGCACCAGCGGCTCGGCGACCGCGGCGATGCGCGGTCCGTGGCCGCGCGTCAGCTCGCGCAGTGGGTGCGGGCACTGGACGGCGCGACCGACCGGCCCCCGCTGCCCACCGATCGGGTGCGCGCTCCCGGTGCCGGACGCCCCGGCGGCGGGGCGGGCGCGACGGTGGAATTCGAGATCGGCGCGCGGACCGCGGCGGCACTGG
This sequence comes from Nocardia neocaledoniensis, assembly GCF_029868625.1. Lineage (GTDB taxonomy): Bacteria > Actinomycetota > Actinomycetes > Mycobacteriales > Mycobacteriaceae > Nocardia > Nocardia neocaledoniensis_A. The sequence goes on from NZ_JARWOJ010000367.1 coordinate 31,044, forward strand.
CCGACCTGGCCAGGCAGCACGACGCGACTCCCTTCATGGTCGGCTACAGCGCGTTCACCGTCCTGCTCGGCCACCTCGCCGGGGCGACCGATGTCACCGTCGGGACTCCGGTGGCCGGGCGGGGCCATCCCGCGCTGGACCCGCTGGTCGGCATGTTCGTCAACACGCTGCCGCTGCGCCTGACCCTGGACCCCGCCGACCATTTCACGGCGGTGCTGGCGCGGGCGCGCGAGGTCACCCTCGCGGCCCTCGACAACGCTGACGTGCCCTTCGACCACATCGTGGAGGCGGTCAACCCGCCCCGTGACGACACCAGGCACCCGTTGTTCGACGCGGTGTTCTCCTACGAGAACCTCCCCGAGCCGCCGCCGTTGCGGCTGGGCGCGGCGTCGGCGAGCGTGCTCGAAACACCCACCGGGACCACCCATTTCGATCTCTCGCTGACGCTGCGCGCAGGGGCCGGGGTCGACGGACTGGCCGGCAGCTTCCACTTCGCCACCGATCTCTACGACCCGGCGACGGTGCGAGGCTTCGCCGCCCGGTTCGAGCGCCTCCTCGCCGAGATCCTCGCCCGGCCCGACGCCACGGTCGCCCAGCTGTGGGACGGTGTCGCCGACGGACACGGGACACCGTCCCGGGTAGCGGTGGACTCCGTGCCCACCGTGGCAGCGCCCACGGAACCCGCCACGGTGCGCGAGCTCGCGGTCGCCCGGGTCTTCGCCGACGTGCTCGACCGCGAGTCGATCGGGGTCGACGAGAACTTCTTCACCCTCGGCGGCACCTCGCTGCTGGTGTTCACGCTGCGGTCCGAATTGCGCGCCCAGCTCGGCATCGACGCCGATCCGCGCACCCTGTTCGAATCGCCGACACCCCGCGCGGTGACGGCGGCGGTCTCGGCGGAATCGATCGCCGCCACCGACGCGCACTGGCTCGCGACACTGACCGCCGACGCGGTCCTCGATCCCGCGATCGCGCCGCCCGCGGAATTCACGCCGGCGCCGATCGAGGCCGGCGAGGTGCTGCTGACCGGCGCGACCGGTTTCGTCGGCATCCACCTGCTGCGCGAGCTGCTCGATCGCACCGCCGCGCGGATCTGGTGCCTGGTGCGCGCCGAGGACGCCGACGGCGTGCGGCGCAGGCTCCGCGCGACCCTCGACCGGTACGGGCTCGCCGCAGACGAGCTCGAGCGCGTCGTCCCGGTGCCCGCCGATCTGGCCGCGCCGCGTTTCGGCCTCGCCGACGCCGAGTGGGCCGAGCTGGCCGAGCGGGTCGAGGTGATCTATCACAACGGTGCCCGCGTGAACCATCTCGAGTCGTACGCGACGCTGCGCGCGGCGAATATCGCCGGCACCGTCGAGATCCTGCGGCTGGCGGTCGACACCAGGGTGAAGACCCTGCACTACGTGTCCACGGTGTCGGCCGCGGTCGCCACCGCGCACACCGGTGTGGTCACCGAGGACAGCCGCATCACCGTGGCCGAGGTGCCGCGCAACGGGTATCTGGCCACCAAGTGGGTGGCCGAGGAACTCGTCCTGGCGGCGGCCGAACGCGGGCTGCCGGTCACCATCCATCGGCCGGGTCTGGTCGCGGGCGCGATCGGCAGCGGTGCGATCAGCACCGACGACGCGTTCTGGACGCTCATCCGTTCGGCCGCGCACCTGGGGGTGGCGCCCGACATCGAGAACGCCGACGTCACCTTGGCCCCGGTGGACTACGTGGCGCGCGCCCTGGTGACGCTGGCCACGCGTCGGCCGCCGCGCGGCGAGGTCCATCACCTCGTCAACAGTGCGCCGACCGGCGTCGGTGACATCCTGAACACACTGCGCCGCAAGGGTTTTCCGATCGATATCGTGTCGGTGGAGGACGCCGCCGAACGGTTGAGCGGCCGTCTCTCCGAGCACGCCGACCTGATGCGGGCGGCCCTGATCGCCGAGAATTACCTCAACGGCGGCGGTGATGCCCTGCTCGTCGACGACACCGCCACCAGGGCCGTCCTCGCCGAGCTCGGTGTGCGGTGCCCGCGCATCGACGACGCCGTCCTCGACCGCTACGTGGAAGGGTTCATCGCCGAGGGCCTGCTGCCCGCACCGATCGGGTAGGAGCGCGTAGGCGCGCTGTGGCGCCGAGATTTTTCCGATCACCGGCCATCCGGACCGCCGGGCTGGCCGAACTCCGTGGCATCCAAACCAGTGCGGCACCTTCGCCGCTCGACGGAAGTGACGGAAACGATCATGCGAACCCTGCGCACCACTCTCGCCGCGACAGCACTTCTCGGTTCGATGCTCGGCGCCTCGGCCTGTTCCGGTGACGACGACACCACCGCCGCGCCGACCTCGGCCCCGTCGACGTCCTCGGCCTCGTCGACCATGGCCGAGTCCGCGGATTCGGGCCTGGTCGGCCCCGGCTGCGCCGACTACGCCGCCCAGGTCCCCAGCGGGCCCGGTTCGGTGAGCGGCATGGCCCAGGACCCGGTGGCCGTCGCCGCGAGCAACAACCCGATGCTCACCACGCTCGTCTCGGCGGTCTCGGGCAAGCTCAACCCCCAGGTGAATCTGGTCGACACCCTCAACGGTGGCCAGTTCACCGTGTTCGCGCCCGTCGACTCGGCGTTCGCGAAGATCGACCCGGCCACGATCGAATCGTTGAAGACCGACTCGGCGACCCTCACCAAGATCCTGACCTATCACGTGGTGCCGGGCCAGATCGCGCCGCAGTCGATCGCGGGCGAGCACAAGACCGTCGAAGGTGCCGAGGTGACGGTGACCGGCTCCGGTGACACGCTCGCGGTCGGCGACGCGAAGGTGATCTGCGGCGGTGTCCGCACGGCGAACGCTACCGTGTACATGATCGACAGCGTGCTCATGCCGCCTGCCGCATGACGGCGGTGACGGTCGGTCGGCCGAGAAGGGCGTCGCCGAAAAAAGTCGCCGTCGACGCCCATCCGAACCGGAGCGCTGTCCGAAGTCCCTCTCATGCTGATGCGAGCAGGTACCCCACGATGACGAACGGGCAGCGCGCCGCACCGATCCGCCTGCGGTCGGTGCCGGATCCCGCGCCCGCGTGCCCCGCCGTCGCCAAGCCCGACCACGCGGTCCAGGCCCGGCTCATCACCTTGCTGGACGAGGTGGCCGCCGGTGACCGTCGCGCCTTCGCCGAGTTCTACCGGGCGACGAGTCCCCGGGTGTTCGGGCTCGCGCTGCGGGTGGTGCGCGGCCACGGCGCCGCCGAGGACATCACCCAGGAGGTGTTCCTCCAGGTGTGGTCGCTGGCGGGCGAGTACGACGCGAGCAAGGCCAGCCCGATCGGCTGGCTGATGATGCTCACCCACCGGCGCGCGGTCGACCGGGTGCGGGCCGAACAGTCCGCCACCAACCGTGACCTGGTGTTCGGGCACGCCCACCTCGGCCGCGATCACGACATCGTGGCCGAGGAGGTCACCCAGCGGCTCGACGAGCAATCCGTGCTGGACTGCCTCGACACGATGACCGAATTGCAGCGCGAGGCGGTGGCGCTGGCGTACTACAGCGGGCGCACCTACGCCGAGGTCTCGGAGACCTTGGCGGTGCCGTTGCCGACGGTGAAGAGCCGGATCAGAGACGGGCTCAAGCGGCTGGAGAATTGTTTGACCGGAGGTGGTTCCCGATGAGCGAGACAGGTCGGCGGACCCCCTGGTCGTGGCTCGACGAGGCCTATCCGTACGCCCTCGACGCGCTCGACGCGCAGCAGCGGCGGGCGGTCGACAACTGGCTCGACGCCGCGGGCCCCGAGACGGCCGCGGAGTTCCTGGCCACGGTCAGCCGGATCCAGGAGACCGTGGCGGCATTGTCGATCACCGACGCGGTACCACCGCCGGCCCGGCTCGAAGCCGCGCTGATGCGGGCGCTGGACCAGCTCGATCCGCAGGTCCGTCCGCCGGTCCGGCGCACGGACGCCGACCGGCGATGGCAGTGGCGTTGGTTCATGGCCGCCGCGGCGCTGATCGTCGCGGTCGGCGCCGGTTCCTGGATCGCCGCCGTGGTCGAGCGGGGTGACGGCGGCACCGGCGCGATCACCGCGCAGCAGGTGCTCGAGGAACCCGACAGCCGGGAGTCCTCGGTGCCCATCGAGGGCGGTGGCGCGATGTCGGTGGCGCAGTCCGCCGCGCTGGGCGCCGCGGCGGTGTCGTTCCGGGACATGCCCCCGTTGCCGGACGACCGCGCGTACCAGCTGTGGCGCATCCCGTCGGGGAACTCGCCGCAGTCGGTGGCCGTCATGGCCGGAGCGGCCGGTGAGGCCTCCGTGGTCACCGCGGTGAACCCCGCCGACACCCTCGCGGTGACGGTCGAGCCCGCCGGTGGCTCGCCGGGTCCCACCACACCGGCGATTGTCAGCATGGCAGTCGGCTGACCCGCTCTCGGCGGGCCGTGCCGGCACTCGAGACCCCAGGAGTGACAGCATGGTTCGCCGTACAGCGCGCACCCCTCGCCAGTTGGGCCGCACCGCAGCCGCGGCGGCGGTGACCGCGGCCGCGGCCACGGTCCTCGGCGTCGGTCATCTCGTCGCGGCCTTCGTCGACCCGATCGCGTCGCCGTTCTTCGTCCTGGGCGCCACCGTCGTCGATCACACGCCGAAGTGGTTGAAGGACAACGCCATCCGCTGGTTCGGCACCAATGACAAGCTCGCGCTGGCGGTGACGATGGCGGTGGTCATGGTGCTGGCGGCGGTGGCGATCGGTCTGCTCGCCCGCCGGGTGCCGTGGCTCGCGGTGGGCGCGCTCGGCGTGCTCGGCACCGCCGTGGCGACGCTGGCGTTGCTCCGGCCGACCGCCGATCCGTCGTTCGCCGTTCCGGCGCTGGTGGGGACGGCGGTGGGAACCGGCGCGCTGTGTCTGCTGCTGTGGGCTCCGGTCGCGCGCCGTGGCGATGACGGGCTCTCGCGTCGCGGCTTCCTGCTGGCGGTGGCGGCGGTGGCCGCGGGCGCCGCGACGGCGGGCGCCGCCGGTCGCCTCATCGGGGCCAGGTTGCGCGACATCACCGCCGACCGCGCGGCTTTCGTGGTGCCCCGGGCGGCCGAAGCGGCTCCTCCCGTGCTGCCCGAGATGGATCTCGCGGTGCCCGGTCTGACCCGGATGATCACCCCCGCCGACAACTTCTACCGCATCGATACGGCCCTCCAGTTGCCGTCGCTGACCCGGGCGCAGTGGCGGCTGCGCATCCACGGCATGGTGCGGCGGGAGATCGTGCTGGACTTCGACGCGCTGGACGCGCGCCGCGCCGTCGAATCGTTGATCACGCTGACCTGTGTGTCGAACGAGGTCGGTGGTGATCTCGCCGGGACGGCGGTCTGGACCGGCTACCGGCTCGACGAGTTGCTGGCCGAGGCAGGGCCCGACCCCGCGGCGGACATGATCCTCTCGCGCAGCGTCGACGGCTTCACCGCGGGAACCCCGCTGGACGCGATCCTCGGAAACCCGCAGGCGCTGCTGGCCGTCGGGATGAACGGTGCCGCACTGCCCGTCGCGCACGGGTATCCGGCGCGGATGATCGTGCCCGGACTCTACGGCTACGTCTCGGCCACCAAATGGGTGGTGGAGCTCGAGGTCACCCGCTTCGACCGCGCCCGCGCGTACTGGACCGAACGAGGTTGGGCCCCAGAGGCTCCCATCAAGACGGCATCGCGCATCGACGTGCCCGCCGCGTTCGCGACGCTCGCGCCCGGCCCGGTGACCGTGGCCGGGGTCGCCTGGGCGCAGGGCCGGGGGATCGCCGCGGTCGAGGTGCGCGTGGACGACGGCGCGTGGCAGCGGGCCACCCTCGCGGCGGCCTACTCCACCGACACCTGGCGTCAGTGGACCTGGCGCTGGGACGCCTCGCCCGGCACCCACACGGTGCGCGTGCGTGCCGTCGACGGCACCGGAACGGTGCAGACCGACGAGCGCGTGCCCCCCTTCCCCGACGGCGCGACGGGCTGGCACAACCGGGTGGTGACCGTGCGCTGACACGACCCGACGGCAAGGCGTGACCGGACAACGAGCTGTGAGGAGCGACATGGGTGAAGTAGTCGTCGCGAGCACCGTCAGAGACGGCGATCGCGAGTTCGGGATCGAGATCTCCGAACCGGAGCAGGACGCCGCCACCCGCGGCTGGCAGTGCACCTATCGCGTGGACGGCACCCGCACGCGCAGAGTGCGCGGTCCCGACCGCCTGGCCGCGTTGTACGCGGCCCTGATCGACATCCACAGCGCCGCAGCACTGTTCGTCCCCGGGCAGGGACGCTCGCAGGTGGATGGCCCGCGGCAGCCCGGGCGGCCACCCGGCGCCGACACCTCGGCGGCGCACAGTGCGCGGACCCGCGAATTCGGTCCGCCGCTGGGAGCGCGGGCCGTCGAGACGGCGCACGGCCCGGTGGTGGTCGTCCTCGGACGCCCCCGCCGCGATCCGCATCGCCCGCACACCTGCCTGTGCCCGTTCCGCATCGCCGATCGCACCGAAGCCTTCGGACAGGGCTTCGACGAGGTACACGCGGTGATGTCCGCGATCCGGGGCGCCGGCGCGATCTTGGGCGTGCCGAGCGATTGGCCGGCGCCTCGGTCCGCCACCCCGCAACCATCCGCGAGTCCGCGGCATGCCCGTTCACCCCACGACGAGAGGTCTTCCCGACAGTGAGAACGCAACGACGAACCGCCGGTCCGCGATTCGCGCGGCTGACGGCGGTGAGCGCCGCGACCGTGGCCTGTGTGATGTTCCCGGCCGCGGCCGGGAACGCCGAACCGGAGGCCGCGCGCATCGTGTCCGTGTCCTCGATCGACGAGCGACGCGACGACATCGCGGTCTTCTCGCCCGCCATGGGCAAGCCGATCACGGTGCAGGTGACCCGCGCGGCGGACCCCGCCGGTGGCAGACCCACGCTGTATCTGCTCAACGGATCGCAGGGCGGGCCCAACGGCAGTGGCTGGGACGCGCAGACCGACGCCCAGCAATTCCTGCGTGGCAAGGACGTCAACGTCGTCACCCCGGTCGGTGGCGCGAGTTCGTACTACACGGACTGGATCCGGGACGACGCGGTGCTCGGCCGCAACAAGTGGCAGACCTTCCTCAATGACGAACTGCCCGCCGTGGTCGAGAACTACCTGAACGCGAACGGCGATCGCGCGGTGGCGGGCGTCTCGATGAGCGGCACCTCCGTGCTGAACCTGGCGATCGCCAAGCCCGGATTCTGGAAGGCCGCGGCCTCCTACAGCGGCTGCGCCCAGACCTCGGACCCCATCGGGCAGGAATTCGTGCGGATCACCGTCGAGAACTGGGGTGGGGGACAGAGCGTCGAGAACATGTGGGGTCCGCGCGGCGGGGAGCTCTGGCGAGCCAACGATCCGCTGATCAACGCCGAGAAGCTGCGCGGCACCGACCTCTATCTGAGTACCGGCACCGGGATTCCCGCCGCGCCGCACGACACCCCGGCCGATCCGCGCGTCCAGGACGGCCGGATTCCGTTGCCGGTCCAGATCGCCTTCGGCGGGCCGATCGAGGCGGCCGTGCGCTTCTGCACCGCCAACCTCGCCCAGCGCCTGCACACGCTGGCCATCCCGGTCACGGTCGACGAACGGCCGGTGGGTACCCATTCCTGGGGCTACTGGGAGGACGATCTGAAGAGCTCGTGGCCGTTCCTGGCGCGGTCGATCGGCAGCCGCACGAGCTGACAGACTCCTAATGAGGGTTGCCTTGCCTAATTCGATGATCTAGGGTTCGCGGAGCAGTTGCCACGTGAAGGAGGATCGTCATCGCGAACCTGGATCGACAGGGAAGTGCCCTCAGCCGCCGCCGGTTCTTCGCGGTCGCCGGGGCGGTCGGGCTGAGCGCGGGGCTGGTGGCCTGCGCCGGTGGCGCGGACGAAGCACCCGAGGGCGCCGGGAGCTGGGAGTTCTCCGACGGGCGCGGCGGCACGGTCCGGTCGGGTTCGACGCCGAGCCGGGTGGTGGCGTTCACCGGGTCCGCGGGGGCGCTGGTCGACTACGGGGTGCGCGAAGGCATCGCGGGAATCTTCGGTGAGGCGCGGTCGGCGGATCTGCTCGGCGAACTCGATCCGACCTCGGTGACGGTGATCGGAGACGCCTGGGGTCAGTTCGACATCGAGAAGTACGCGACGCTCGAGCCCGACCTGCTCGTCACCGATTCCTATGTGCCCGGGCGGCTTTGGTATGTCCCGGACGACAACCTGGCCAAGATCGAGTCCGCGAACCCGAACGTGGTCGCGGTGCAGATCGCCGGTCAGCGGCTGCCCGACATCATCGCGCGGTACCGGGCGCTGGCCGAGGCACTCGGCGGCGACACCGCGTCCGCGGCGGTCGCGGCCGCCGAGCAGCGCTTCGCCGCCGCGTCCCAGGCGGTGCGCGACGCGGTGGTGGCGAACCCTGGGGTGCGCGTGCTCGCCGCCTCGGCCAGTCCCGAGCTCTTCTACGCGTCCGACCCCCGCGCTTCCGCCGATCTGAGCTATTTCACCGAGCTCGGTGTCGAGTTCGTCGTTCCCGACCAGGTGGACCCCGGCGGCTATTTCCAATCCCTGAGCTGGGAAATGGCCGACCGCTACCCGGCCGACCTGCTCCTGCTCGACGACCGCGGCTCGAGCCTGCAGCCGACCGCGCTCGCCGACCGCCCGGTCTGGCGGAACCTCCCCGTGGTCGCCGCCGGCCAGGTCGCCCCCTGGTCGCCGATCTTCCGCTTCTCCCACGCCGCCACCGCGCCCCTGCTGGAACGGCTGGCGACCACCCTCCGCGCCGCGAAGAAGGTGCGCTGACCACGCGAAGGATCGCCGCCACGGACGGCCGGTTCCGCGCCGATCAGGTCTGAGGCACGGTGGCGCCCGCGAGCTCGTCCGGGTCACGGAAGGTGTTGCGGCGTAGGTGATGCGGAGCTCGCCGGCCGCGAGAAGTGGCGGGGTTCACGGAATGTTCTCGCCGCCGACCAGCCGTAGCACGCTGGCGCGCAGGACCTTCTCGGCGTCCGGTTGCGCCATCCGGCCGGACCTGACCTCGTCGCCCGCGGCGTGGCTGACGGCGACGATCGCGGTGACCAGCCACGGCGCGCTCAGGCTGTCGTCGAACTCGCCCGCCCGCTGGCCGCGCCGGACGAGCCGCAGCAATCGGTCGTTGACCGGGAGCTGCCGGTCCTCGTCGCGTTGCCGGGCGAACGCCCCGACGTGTTGGGCGAGCGGGGTGACGCGGAAGAACCGCCAGCCCACCGCGAGCATGCGCAGCAAAGCGTCGCGCGCGGGCCCGCTGTCCAGGTCGGCTTCGCGCATCGCGGCCACCGCCTGTTCGGTCGTACGCGTGATGACGGCGTCGACCAAGTCGTCGCGAGAACCGAAGTGCGCGTAGACGGTTTGCCGCGTCACGCCCGCCTCGGCGGCGATGGCCGCCATGCCCGCCTCGGGGTGGGTGGCCAGTAGCCGGGTGGCGGCGTCGAGGACGGCGGCTCTGCTGCGGGTCGCGTCCGCGCGCCGCTTCGGTTCCCGTGGTCCGGTCAAAGTCTTACACCCTTGTCAAAATTGTGGGGCGAACCTAGCCTTTACATGTCTGTAAGAATTCTACGGCTGGAGTGTCTTGAAGTCCGTCCCCGTGCTGTCGCGCTCGCTCGCCCTGTTCGCCACCGGCCTGCTCGCCGGCGCCTTCGGCTATGGCGCCGCCAATCTCGTCCCGACCTTTCATCGCGTGCCACTGCAGATGCGCCTGGAATTCCACACCGAACTCATGCGCAACAACAGCGTGAGCATGCAGGCGACCATGGCGGTGGCGGCGCTGAGCTGCCTGGTCGTCGCCGCGCTCGCGAGCGGGCGCGCCCGGTGGCTTGCGGGGACGGCGACCGCGCTGGTCGTCGCCTCGTTCGCGATCACCCGCCTCGGCAATGTGCCGATCAATCAGCAGATCAACCGATGGGCCGTCAGTGGGGCTCCGGCGGACTACGCGTCGATCCTGTCCCGCTGGGACCAGTTCCACTTCCTGCGCACCGGAACCGCGCTGGCGGCCTTCGCTGTGATGATCGCCCTGGTTATGAGTGCGCGGAGAATGTCGAGCGGCCGGAACCCCTGAGTTCAGGGGTTTCTGAATACAGGAAAATCTGTATCATTTGGGTGATGACAGCGATTACCGCACTGGCCCTGTATCTGATCTTCGGCGCGCTCGGCTTCGGCTGGCGCAGCTGGCGGCAGTACCAGACGACCGGTTCCACTGGATTCCGCGGCATCAGCGGCCGCCCCGGTTCGCTCGAATGGTTCGCCGGGGTCGGGTTCGTGGTCGCGATCCTCGTCGGCCTCGCCGCTCCGGTTCTGCAACTGGCCGGGGCGGTCTCGCCGGTGCGGTTCCTCAGCGCCGCACCGGTTCAGGCGGCGGGCGGGCTGCTCGCCCTCGCCGGAATCGCGGCGACCCTGTACGCGCAGAACCAGATGGGCGAATCCTGGCGCATCGGCGTCGACGCCGGCGAGACGACCCGCTTGGTCCGCACCGGCGTCTTCGGTCTGGTCCGCAATCCGATCTTCGCCGCGATGCTCCTGTTCGCCGCGGGCGTCACACTGTTGGTCCCGAATGTCCTCGCGCTGTTGGCATTCGCGCTGCTCCTGACGACGATCGAGCTCCAGGTACGTGTCGTCGAAGAGCCCTACCTGTCGCGGGTCCACGGCGCGGACTATCGCGACTATCGCGTCACGACAGGCAGATTCGTCCCCGGACTCGGCCGCGCGTCCGGCGCGTGACGCGGTGGCGGTGCGCCGGAACCCGGCCCACCGCCACCCGCGTGGTCTTGCTCAGTGACCGCGCGCGATCCATTCCGCCAGGGCCGGCTTCTCGGCGCCGATGGTGGTCGTGTCGCCGTGGCCGGTGTGGACCGTGGTCTGCTCCGGCAGGGTGAGCAGGCGGTCGCGGATGGAATCGATGATGGTGTCGAAGTCGGAGAACGAGCGGCCCGTGGCGCCGGGTCCACCGGCGAACAGGGTGTCGCCGGTGAACAGGGCCGCCAGCTCCGGTAGGTGCAGGGAGACCGAACCGGGGGAGTGGCCGGGGGTGTGCAGGATGTCGATATCGGTGCCCGCCACCGTGATCCGGTTCGTGTCGGCCAGCGAGCGGTACCCGGCGTCGGGGTGGGTCATCCGCCACAGCGGTTCGTCGCCCGGATGGAGCAGGACCGGCGCGTCGAGGCGCGCGGCCAGTTCCGGGGCGACGGTGACGTGATCGTTGTGACCGTGCGTGCACAGGATCGCGGTGACGTGCCGGGAACCGACCGCGGCCGCGATGGCCTCGGCGTCGTGCGCCGCGTCGACGACCACGACCTCGTCGTCGTCCCCGATCAGCCACACATTGTTGTCGACTTCCCAGGTACCGCCGTCGAGCGCGAAAACGCCCGAGGTGACGACCTTCTCGATGCGGGCGCTCACCGGACCACCACCGAGCGCAGCACCTTGCCCGCGCCCATGGCCGCGAACGCCGCCTCGACATCGTCGAGGCCGATCCGCTCGGTGACGAAACGGTCCAGCGGCAGCCTGCCCTGCCGGTAGAGGTCGACGAGCATCGGGAAGTCGCGTTCGGGCAGGCAGTCGCCGTACCAGGACGACTTCAGCGCGCCGCCGTGGGAGAACAGGTCGATCAGCGGCATGTCCAGGGTCATGTCCGGGGTCGGGACGCCGACGAGCACGACGGTGCCCGCCAGGTCGCGGCCGTAGAACGCCTGCTTCCAGGTCTCCGGCCTGCCGACCGCGTCGATCACCACGTCGGCGCCCCAGCCGTCGGTGAGTTCCTTGATCCGCTCCACGACGTCCTCGGCGCTCGCGTCGATCGTGTGGGTGGCGCCGAACTCCCTGGCCCACTCCAGCTTCCGTGGATCGCGATCGATCGCGATGATGGTGCCCGCCCCGGCGAGCCGGGCGCCTGCCACGGCCGCGTCGCCGACACCGCCGCAGCCGATCACCGCGACGCTGTCACCGCGCGAGACGGCGCCGGTGTTCATCGCGGCGCCGATGCCCGCCATCACGCCGCAGCCGAGCAGGCCCGCCACCGCCGGATCGGTCTCGGGATCGACCTTGGTGCACTGCTTCTCGTGCACGAGCGTCTTGTCGGCGAAGGCGCCGATGCCCAGCGCCGGGGTGAGCGGGGTGCCGTCGGTGAGTGTCATCGGGACGCTCGCGTTGTGGGTGTCGAAGCAGTACCACGGGCGGCCGCGGCGACAGGCCCGGCACTCCCCGCACACCGCGCGCCAGTTCAGCACCACCACATCGCCCTCGGCGACATGGGTGACCGCGGCGCCGACGGTCTCCACCACGCCGGCGGCCTCGTGGCCGAGCAGGAACGGGAACTGGTCGTTGATCCCGCCCTCGCGGTAGTGCAGGTCGGTGTGGCAGACGCCGCAGGCCTGGACGCGGACGACCACATCGTGCGGTCCCGGATCGGGGATGACGATGTCGACGGTCTCGACCGGCGCGTCCTGCGCTCGGGCGATGACGGCGCGTACGGTCTCGGGCATGCGGTACTCCTAGGGTCGGCGTGATCTCCTCCCACGCTAGCGCCGCGCCCGCTCGCTCAGTCGGGGATGGGTGGTATCTCGCCGGTCGGTGTGCCGAGTTCTTCGCGCACATGATGTTCCACGAGCAGCGGCACGAAGTCCCGGACGTGCACCTGCGCGAAATGGTCGTAGGCGTGCTGGACGATGTCGGCGATCTCGGCGGGGGCGATCGTGGGATAACGGATGGTCAGCCGTTCGATGACCTCGTCGAGTTGCTGGTCCTCGTGAGTAGTCATATCTCAGGGTTACCCCCGGACCCCGCCGGGTCAACACGTCACTTCTCGTCGAAGACCAGATCGGCCGGCGGATGGGTCAGGCGCACGGTGTCGCCCTCGACGACGGTGATGGCGTCCAGGCCGGTGGTGGAATGGCCGGTGGACAGGATGAAGAAGCGGTCGGCGGCCTGGGCGAGGAAGGCGGGGAACCCGGCCAGGGACAGGTCTCCGTCGCCGAGTTCGAGATAGTCGGCGAGGCGGCGGAAGAGCTTGGGCAGCAGCACCAGGTCGTCGGTGAGCGAGGTCGGGGAGGTCACCGCCGCGCCGGTGGTCGTCACGTCGGCCGCCCACACACCGAGTGGGGTGGGCGCGGTGGCGGCGGCGGTCGCGACCGCCGCGAATTCCGCGCGCAAGGTGGGGAACAGGCTGCGATAGAACGTCGGATAGGCCAGTCCGGTCGCCAGCTGGTGGTGGTTGAGGGTGAGCCGCAGCAGGGCGACGTCGACGAACATCTCGCTGCCGGAGGCCTGCGGCGCGGCCCCTCGACCGGCGAACGCGACACAGCGGCCGTGCAGATCGGCGCCGCGGGTGAGGATGAAGCCGGGAACGGTGTCCTGGTCGGTGGCGGTCACCGTCTCCGCCTCGTTGCGCACCACACCGGTGAACCCCAGCCAGGCGAGCAGCTCCGCGGCGGCCGCGTGCGCCAAGGCGAGCGGCTGGTGGGTGCGGGTGCCGTGCCGGGGGGTGTAGTGCGTCTCGAGCGAGTCGACGCCGTCCAGGCGCAGCTGCGCGGCACCGGAGGCATTGCGCTTGACGCGGTGTGGGCCCGGCACGCGGTCCCATACGGTCGGGTCGTCGGGCCGGAAGCGCACCGAGTCGCCGTCGGGCTGGGCGCCCTCGGCGACGAACACTCCGGAGATCAGCAGAAACGGCATCGCGTGTCCTTCGTCTCGTGCGCGGGGCCGCCCGGGGGCGGTGGGCACCGGGCGGGCGTACCGCACCCAGTCTGGATATGCGCTGGCGCGCAGGGCAATACGGCCACCTCGATGGTTCGTCCGCTGTTCACGCGACGGTCACCACGGCCGGTCATAGACGGTGTCGATCGGAGTGATCGGTGTTGCGTCCTGGACGCGATCGGCCCTGGTGGGCACGGTGGAGGCGAGCTGACCAGAGGAGAAACCATGCATCCCGCTCGATCGACAGTCCGTGGCGCCCGCGCGAGTGTGCTCGCCCTCGCTGTGCTCGCGGTGGGCATCGGCGCCTGCGCCGCCGACCCGGCGACGCCCGCCGCGGCGACCTCGACCTCGGCCGTGGCGCCCGCGCCGGCAGGCACGACGACGCAGGCGCCGCAGCCCACCCGTCAGCTCGACCACAGCCTCGACGACGACCTGCTCGACGCCGCCGAGGCCGACGACGCCGACCGCGTGCGCGACCTGATCGCCCGCGGCGCCGACCTGGAGGCGCGCGACGACGACGGCCGCACCCCGCTGGTCGAGGCCACCAAGAACCGCGCGAGCGCGGCCGCGCTCGCGCTGATCGACGCGGGCGCCGACGTGAACGCCAAGGACGACCTGCAAGACTCGGCCTACCTGTACGCGGGAGCCGAGGGGATCGACGACATCCTCGCCGCCACCCTCAGCCACGGCGCCGACCTGCGCAGCGTCAACCGCTACGGCGGCACCGCGCTCATCCCCGCCAGCGAGCACGGGCATGTGAGCACCGTGCGCATGCTGATCGCCGCCGGGGTCGATGTCGACCACGTCAACACGCCGCGGTGGACGGCCCTGCAGGAGGCGATCGTCTACGGCGACGGCTCCCAGCGCTACCAGGAGACCGTCACCGCGCTGCTCGACGCGGGCGCCGACCCGCGGATCCGCGACGCGGACGGGCGCACCGCGCTGGAGAACGCCGAACGTCTCGGCCAGGACGCGATCGTGGCGTTGCTGCGCGGACGCTGAGGCTCACCGGCGTTCACCCGCGCGGACTATCCTCCATATATGGCCGAGGAAGCGCTGTTCCTGGACCCCGTGATCGGTCGACCGGCGATCAAGATCGGCTACTTTCCCGATCAATGGGCCTTCGACCGGTTCGCCGCCGCCTACACCGCCGCGATGGCGGTGTTGCCGAGGCCCGATGCGATCGCCGCCGTCTCGACGACCTTCGGTCCGGTGCGCGCGTATCGCTTCGGCCCCGGCGGCGACACCCCGCTGGTGCTCCTGGCCGGACGGCAGGCCTCCACCCCGATGTGGGCGGCGAACCTGCCCGGCCTGCTGGCTCAACGCACCGTGTGGGCGGTCGACAGCATCGGCGAACCGGGCGCGAGTGCCCAGCACCGGGAACTGGAGAACGGCCGTGATCAGGCGACCTGGATCGCGGAAACCCTTGCCGGACTTGGTCTTGCGCGCGCCCACCTGCTCGGGGTGAGCATCGGGGGGAACCTGGCGGTGCAGACGGCGCTGCATCGGCCCGAAGTCGTCGCCTCGATCACCCTGCTCGATCCGGCCAACACCTTCGCCCCACTGAGCTGGAAGATGATCGCGGTGTCGCTGGGCAGCACCGTGCCGATGATGCCGGACAGCGTGCGCCACCGGTTGCTGAGCTGGATCTCCGGGGGTGTCCCCGTCGACGACACGGTGCCGGAGGGTCGGCTCATCGCGTCGGGCATGAAGGACTATCGGGGCGCGCAGCCGTTGCTGCCGCGCCCGACCGAAGAGCAGTTGCGCGGCCTCACCGTCCCGGTCCTCGCCCTGTTCGCCGGTCGCAGCATCGTGCACGACGCGGCGAAGGCCGCCGAGACCGCGCGGCTGATCCCCGGCGCGCAGGTGGAGGTGTGGCCGGACGCCTCGCACGCGATCAACGGCGAGTACCCGGACCGCATCGCCCGGCGCTTCGCCGAATTCACCGCGACGAGCTGATCGTTCCGGTGTCGCCGTGCCGCGCGAGCGTGGCCCGGTAGTGGGCGGGCGCGACCCCGAACTGCCGCACGAACGCCTGCCGGAGCGACTCGGCTGTGCCGAAACCACAGCGCGTCGCGATCACCGCGACCGGCGTCGTCGTGTGCACGAGCAACTGCGCCGCGGCCTCGACCCGCGCGCGGCGGATGTGCCTGCCGGGCGTGACGCCGAGATATCGGCCGAACAGGCGGGTCAGGTGGCGAGCGCTCACCCCTTCGCGCGCGGCGAGCGCCGCGGTGGACAGATCGTCGGCCAGATGCGCGGCGATGTGGGCGGTGACGCGGCGCACGAGCGCGTGCTCGGCCTGCGGCTGCGCGATGAACATGCTCATCTGCGCCTGCGAACCCGGCCGCTGCAGATAGGTCACCAGACCGCGCGCGACCTGCCTGGCGAGCTCCGCGCCGTGGTCCTCCTCGACGAAATCGAGCATGAGGTCGATCGCGCTGGTCATGCCCGCGGCCGTCGCCACCCGGCCGTCGCGGATGTAGATCGGGTCGGAATCGACGGTGACATCGGGGTATTCGGCGGCCAGTTCGTCGGCCGTGATCCAGTGCGTGGTCGCCCGCTTGCCGTCGAGCAGCCCGGCCGCCGCCAGCACGCTCGCGCCGGTGCAGACCGAGGCGACGCGGCGACTCACCGCGGCGAGCCGCCGGACATGGGCGACGAGGGCTGTGTCGCGCGCCGCGTCCTGATGACCGAGACCGCCGGAAACGACCAGGGAGTCGAGGGGCCCGGTGATCTGCTCCAGCCGCGCCTCGCCGTGTAGCCGCAGTCCGGAATCGCAGGTGATCGTGCGGCCACCCCTGGTCGCCAGCTCGATCCGGTACGCCGGGTCGGCGCCGATCCGATTGGCGAGGGCCAGGGTGGTGGTGACGCACGACAGGTCGAGCAGTTCGGCGCCGTCGTAGCCGATGACGACAACGGTCCTGGCACCCATGTGGTCAGTGTAAATGCGCGCGGCGTCGTCGGCGCAGGTCTGTTCTGCCAGGAATCCCAAGAAAACAGACGCGATGGGCCGGGGCTGTCGACCTCCCCGTCGATCGGGCGCGACGCTGAGCGGACATCGATCCACGGAGGCGTGACATGACTGCCCGAACCGAACGTATACCCCTGCGGCGCGGGTCTTTTCCGGACGCGGCACTGCACCGCTGGCCGAGTCTGCTCGCCCTGGGCCTGGTGGTGCTGATCTGGCCGACCGGGGCGGAGACCACGGTCCGGATGCTGGCCGAGGTGCTCGTCGTCCTGCCGCTGATCTATCTGGTCACCGCGGCGCTGGGCCGGGCCGATCGCACCTGGCTCGTCTTCGGCGCGCTCACCGTCCTGTTCGGCGCGCTCGCCGCCCAGGACGTCGTGCCGACGACGGCGGGCTTGACGGTGGTGGCCGTGCTCGCCGTGGCGCCGGCGGCGCGGACCGGCCGGGTCGACCGGGTCTTCCTGCTGCAAGTCGCGGGCTTCGTCCTCTTCACCACGATCGCGGTGCTGGCCCAGCACGTCGACCTCGGCCTGGCGCGGGTCCTCGTCGCGGCGGGCTGGTTCGCCCACGGCCTGTGGGACTACGAGCACCGGCACGCACATCGCACGGTCGCCCGCAGCTTCGCCGAGTTCTGCGGCCTGATCGATGTGCTCGTCGGCGTGGCGGTGCTGCTGGTGCCCTGACCGGACCGTAACCACGGCGCGCGAACGACGTTCTGACGCGGCACTATTCGGCGTCGCCGGCGATCCGGCCGAGGACGGCGCCGACGACCAGGAAACCGCTGTCGACGACGTCCTCCAATGGCTGGCGGTAGTCGTCGAGGACCCACTTCTGGGCGATGATCAGGATGGCGCCGACCAGCCCGAGGACGACCATCCGCACGCTCACCTCGGGGTGGTTGTCCAGGTCCACGTGCGGCGTCAGCAGGGCCAGGCAGATGTCGACCAGTGCGTCGAGGACGTCGTGATAGGCGCGATCGACCGTCGGGCTCACGCCGAGGATCTCGAAGAAGGCGATCCGCGGCACCCGGGGGTCGTCGCGGATGAGCTGGAAGTACGCCCTCAGCGCGCCGCGCACCCTGGTATCGATGTCGGCGTCGGTGTCGCCGATGCCGAGATGGATCGCCTCGAGCATGCGCGCGGTCACCTCGCGATACACCTCGAGCAGCAGATCCTCGCTGTCGGTGAAGGATTCGTAGAAGTACCGCTTGCCGACCCCGGCCGCGGTGCACAGCGTGATGACGGTGGTGTTGCGGTAGCCGTCGGTGCCGAAGGCCTCGGTCGCGGCCTCGATCAGCCGGGCCCGGCGCTCCCGCTGTCGCTGCCCTGGCGCGGCGCCGCGGTACCTGCGGCCGTCGGGGTCGAGTTCGGGCGCGCTCACGACACCGATTCTGTCAGGTGCGCTCTCGGAGCCGGTGCGCGCGTGGGGATCGCCGGGAACATGTTCTTGCGATCGAACGTGACGCAGGCTACGTTACTTCCCGGTACGGGAACGTCGTGGTTCCCGATGGTGGAGGGCTGAGACCGAAGCATGATCAAACATCGAGGGCGTTTCGCCGCCCTGATCGCGTCTGTCGTGGTGATGGTGGGGGCGGTCGCCTCGGCCCCGGTCGGCCAGGCATTGCCTGCCGACGGTGGCCTGGACGCGCAGTTCGTCGCCACCCACAACGGGCCGCAGCAGTACCCGAACGTGTTCATCGAATGGGACGTGCCGATCACCATGAGTGACGGAACGGTATTGAAAGCCAACGTCTATCACCCGGCGGGCGCCGACGGTCAGCCGATCGCCGAGCCGACGCCGACCATCGTCAATATGACGCCCTACACCAAGCTGGTGTCCAATATCGCGGACTCGACGCTCGCGGTGCCCGGGCTGTCGGAACTGCTGATGCCGGTGCTGCAGAACCTGGACTTCTCGCCCTTCGGCTTCAGCACCCTCAGCGACATGATGAAGGCGCTGCCCGGCGGCGCCGCCCGCACCTTCGGCGTCGACCGCAACCTGATCCGCGGCGGCTACACCCAGGTCGTCGTCGACGTGCGCGGCACCGGATTCTCCCAGGGCACCTGGCAGGTGTTCGGCGAACGCGAACAGCTCGACGGCGTCGAGGTGGTCGACTGGGCCGCGAAGCAGGGCTGGTCCAACGGCAAGATCGGCATGAGCGGCATCTCCTACTCGGGGATCAACCAGCTGCACACCGCGCAGCGTCAGCCCGAGGCGCTGAAGGCGATCTTCCCGATCGTGCCGGGCAGCGACCTCATCCGCGATGTCGCGGCGCCCGGCGGCGCGCTCGGCATCGGCTTCATCCCGGCCTGGCTGCTCGCCGTCGACGGCGCGAAACTGCTGCCCGACCTGGTCTCGATCCTGACCGGCAAGTTCGACTGGCAGTGGCTGGCCGACCGCGTGCGTGACCCGTTCACCTTCTTCAATGTCCTCATCGCGGCACTGACCACGCCGACGGTGGAACAGATTCCGCCGGAGATGGCCTCGATCCTCGACGACGAGAGCCCGCTGCGCACCGCCTGGGTCGGCGAACCGGATCAGGTGCGGGTACCGACGTTCCTCTACGGCGGCTGGCACGACATCTTCACCTACTCGACCCCGCGCATCTACAACGCCGTCGACGTGCCCGCTGAGCAGAAGAAGCTCATCATGGGCGACGTCTACCACGTGACGGTGAGCTCGGGCCTCGGCCAGGCCGGTGCGCCCGCCCCGCTGGAATCGTTGCAGCGCGCCTGGTTCGACAAGTGGCTCAAGGGCATCGACAACGGCGTCGACCGGTACGAGCCGGTCACCCTGTGGCAACAGGGCAGCGAGCAGTGGACCACCGACGTGGCCTTCCCGCGGCCGGGGATGCAGCACCGGCGGCTCTACCTGGACGCCGCGTCGTCGGGAACCGCCCCGGGCGCGCGGTACGACGGCAGCCTGGTCGCGTCGCCCGGTGCGGCGCAGCGGGTCTCGGTCGATCCCAGCCTCACCACGATCTGCTCGCGCGATGCCGCGCAGGGCACGGCGGGCCTGGTCCCGCTGCCGGATGTGTGCGTCGAGGACGCCAGGATCAGTGAGGGCGCCGCGCTGACCTTCACCTCCGCCCCGGTCACCCAGCCCACCCGGATCTCCGGTGCGATCGCCGCGCACCTGAACACCGTGCTCGACGCGACCGACGGGTACTGGACCGTCACGGTGAACGATGTCGCCCCCGACGGCCGCTCGACCGTGTGGACGCAGGGCCAGCTGATGGCCTCGCTGCGCGCGGTGGACGACGGCAAGTCCACCCGCTCGCCCAACGGTGACTACACCGACCCGTATCCGTTCCTCACCCTCGACACCCGCCAGCCGGTGGTGCCGGGCGAACCGACCACGATCGACATCGGCATCCGCGCCACCGACGGCGTGCTGCTGCCCGGCCACCGGCTGCGCGTCGACGTGTTCGCGAGCAACTTCCCCAGCGGAATCCCGTTGCGGCCGTTGCTGAACGAGAGCGGACTGCGCACCCAGCACCTCGAGCTCGATCCGGCGCGGCCGAGCTGGATCAACATTCCGATGGACACCGACCCCGGCTGGTGAGCCGGATTCACCCCGCCTCGAACAACCGCGTCAGGTCGTCGACGAACGCGGTGTAGGCCTTGGCCCCGGCGTTCCCCCGCCCGCCCCCGGGGGGGGTGCCCGGGGGCCCGCCCCCCAATTTGTGCC